>CAYTJA010000199.1:0-7502 GCA_964437835.1 uncultured Spirochaetales bacterium | reverse complement strand
CACGCGGATCGGCTGTCGCTCGTCGGCCTCGCCGCGGCGATCGAAGCCCTCGCGAACCGCGCGCGCACCAAGAAGCTTTCGGCCGCCGAACTGCGGGGCGGCAGCTTCACGATCTCCAACCCGGGCCGCCACGGGAATCTCTACGGCTTTGCGATCATCAACCAGCCGCAGGTCGGCATCCTGCGTATCGGCGAGATCGTGAAGCGGCCGGTTGTGCGCGAGATTGCAGGCGAGGACGCGATCGTGATCCGCCCGCTGATGCACCTGGCGCTGTCCTACGACCACCGCGTGGTCGACGGCGCGCCGGCCAACGGCTTCCTGCACCGGATCCGCGAGCTGCTCGAGGAAGCCGAGTTCGACCTGTGAGGAGCCCCGCGCAGGGAACCACCGGCGCACCAGGATCAGCAGCAAGGGGCCTTGCCCCGCGCAGTGAGCCGCAGGCGAACGAAGCCAATGCGCAAGCGGCCTTGCCCCGCGCAGTGAGCCGCAGGCGAACGTAGCTCCAAGGGTCGCCGCTTGGGCAGCGCTCCTCTATATTGCGCGACCGAAATGCCCGGCAAGGTGATCAAGGTCGCGCGCAACGAGCACCTGGGCTGGCTCGAGCGCCTGTATCTGCCGATGATCGTCCAGGGCCTCGCCGTCACGGCGGGCCACTTCTTCCGCAATCTGCGCGGCTTCATCACCGGCAATCGCAGCGATTTCGTGGTGCAGTATCCCGAGGAGCGCGTCGACTTCCCCGCCGCGTTCCGCGGTATGCCGGTGCTGGTGCAGCTCGACAACGGCCAGCCGAAGTGCGTGGCCTGCGGGCTCTGCGAGTTCGCCTGCCCGACCGACTGCATCAGCATCGTGCCGGGAGAGCTCGAGGGCAGCCGGATCGAGCGCTACCCCGAGGCCTTCGACATCGACATGGCGCGCTGCATGTTCTGCGGCCTCTGCGAAGAAGCCTGCCCCGAGGAGGCGATCGTGATGAGCCGCGAGGTCGAGCTCGGCAGCTACGATCGCGAATCGATGCGCTTCGATAAAGAGAAGCTGCTGGTGCCCGAGGCACTGCTCTTGCCCCGGCTCGAGTTCCTGCGCAGCGAGTACGCCCGCGCGCACGAGCCGCCGCTCCGCAAGCGCGAGGGCGCTTGATGCAGGATTTCGGCTCCGTGGCGCTGCGCCGGCTGCTGGCCGCGCTGCCCGACGCCGTGGTTGCGACGCACGCCGACCACGGTGACGTCACCGCGCTGCTGAAGCGCGAGCGCCTCGCGGACGCGATGCGGCTGCTGCGCGACGACGCCGAGACCGCGTTCGAGATGCTCTGCGACCTCTGTGCGGTCGACTATCTCGGCGAGGAGCCGCGCTTCGAGGTCGTCTACCACCTCTACTCGCTCGCGAAGAACCACCGGCTGCGCGTGAAGCTGCGCGTGCCCGAAGCCGACGCCGTCGTCGACAGCCTGGTGAGCCTGTGGGCCTCGGCGAACTGGATGGAGCGCGAGGTCTTCGACCTCTACGGCATTCGCTTCCGCCACCACCCGGACCTGCGCCGCATCCTGCTCTACGACGAGTTCGAGGGGCATCCGCTGCGCAAGGACTACCCGAAAGAGCGGCGCCAGCCGCTGATCGGGCCGCGCAACTAGGGGGATGCGACGACGATGGCCAGCGAACCGCGGCTCCTGACCGAGCGCCCGCGCGAGACCGCCGAGGACGACTTCGAGCGCGACCTCCACACCGAGCACCAGGTGCTCAACATGGGGCCCTCGCATCCCGCGACCCACGGTACGGTCAAGTTCATGCTGGAGCTCGACGGCGAGACGATCGTCTCGATCGACGTGATGGTCGGCTACCTGCACCGCGGCTTCGAGAAAGAGTGCGAGAGCGGCAGCTGGTACCAGGCGATCCCCTACACCGACCGCCTGAACTACAACTCCGCGATCCTCGCGAACCTCGGCTACTGCATGGCGGTCGAGAAGCTGCTCGACCTCGAGACGCCCGAGCGCTGCCAGTGGCTGCGCGTGATGTCCTCGGAGCTCGCGCGCCTCTCCGACCATCTGACGCGCTGCGGCGCGGCCTGCCTGGAGCTCCAGGCGATGACGCCCTTCCTCTACGGCATCGAAGCGCGCGAGCTCACCTGGGACCTGCAGGAAGCGCTGTGCGGCGCGCGCGTCACGTCGAACTACATCCGCATCGGCGGCGTGAAGCACGATGCGCCGACGCTCTTCCCGAGCACCTGCCGCGAGTACATCGCCCGGATTCGCGAGCTCTTGCGCGACTTCGACAAGGTGGTGACCGGAAATCGGATCTTCGTCGATCGCATGAAGGGCACCGGCTTCCTCTCGAAGGAAGACTGCATCCGCTATGCGGTGACGGGCCCACTGCTGCGCGCGGCGGGTGTTCCCTACGATGTGCGCAAGGCCGAGCCCTACCTCGTCTACGACGAGATCGACTTCGACGTTCCGATCGGCGAGGTCGGGGACAACTACGACCGCTATCTCGTCTGCGTCGAGGAGATGCACCAGAGTCTGCGCATCATCGAGCAGTGCATGGATCGCCTGGCGCGCCTCGGCCCGGGGCCCGTGAACACGCTCGACCCTCGCGTGCGCTGGCCGGCCAAGGATCGCGTCTTCAACCAGATGGAAGAGCTGATCCAGCAGTTCAAGTCCGTAACCGAGGGCCCGCGTGTGCCGAAGGGCGAGGCCTACTTCGCGGTCGAGTCCGCGAATGGAGAGCTCGGCTTCTATCTCGTCTCGGGCGGCGGAGCGGTGCCGCACAAGGTGCGCTGCCGGCCGCCGAGCTTCATCAATCTCGCGCCGCTGCACCTGATGCTGAAGGGCGCAATGCTCGCCGATCTGATCCCGACCTTCGACATGGTCAACATGATCGGCGGTGAGTGCGACCGATGAGCCTGGATCGCGGCCGCGTCTCCGCGCTGCTGGGCGCGCCCACCGACCAGGAGGGCAGCGTCAACGATCCGCGCACGCGCGAGCAGTACGGCGTCCGCTTCAACGAGAAGTGGATCTATCGAAGTCACGGGGGAACGCAGATCGAGCGGGTCGTGTTCTGGCAGCGCTACGACCTGGTCGGCGTGTTTCGCGTGAAGCCCGACGGCAGCGCCGATCCCGAATCGCTGCCCGGCGCGTGACGGCTCCGCCGGCCGGGCCTCCCCCGCTGCGCCCCTTCGGTCTGGTGCTGCATCACGACGGCCGCTGGACTCACGAGGGCGTTCCGATCCTGCACCCGAAGCTGCGCGCGGCCTTCGACCGCGGGGTCCGCTATCTCCCGGCGGAGCGCGTGTACGTGGTGACGCTCGGGCACTTCCGCGGGCAGATCGAGCTCGAAGAGGCGGCCTTCTTCGTGCGCGAGTTCGACGCGGACACCGGAGAGATCGCGCTCTCGGACCGCAGCCGCGAGCCGCTCGAGCTGGCTTCGCTGCGCTGCTCGGCGATCGACGGTGCGCTGCTCTGCACGGTCAAGCGCGCGCTGCTGCCCGCGGGCCTGCCGGCGCGCTTCAGCCCGGCCGCGCAGGCGTGGCTGCTCGACGCCGTGGACGCGGATCTCGACCCGCCGGCGCTGCGGATCGCGGGGCGCGCGCTGCCGATTCCCCGCCTCGATTAGCTGGCATTGCGGGTCCCGGGCCGCCCGCACTTCGCTCAGGTTCCGGCGCGCCCGAGCGCGCTTCCGGCGGCGACTGCGAGCAGGCCCACCGCCACGCTTCCGAACGCGTAGAGCAGCGCGGCTGCGCGGGCGCCCGTTGCGAAGAGCGTCCAGGTCTCGAGTCCGAAGGCCGAGAAGGTCGTGAAGCCGCCGAGCAGACCGGCGCTCAGGAAGAGTTGCCAGCCGGTGCCTAGCACGCCGCGCGCATGCGCGAGGCTCGCGACGATGCCGATCCCGAGACAGCCGAGTGCGTTGACGGCGAAGGTGCCCCAGGGAAAGCCGACCGGAGCGCGCTCGACGACCCAGCTCCCGAGCCCGACGCGCAGCACCGCGCCGAGCCCACCCCCGAGAAAGATCGACAGCCACTTCACCGCGCGGACCCTACCCGAGCGCCGCTAGACCCGCCGCGCGGCGCCTTGGAACGCGCGCACCCGCGGCGTTTGACTCCGCCCGGACGCCGGGGTACAGAAAGGCCTCCCGGCGGCGTAGCCAAGTGGTAAGGCATGGGACTGCAAATCCCTGATCCCCGGTTCGAATCCGGGCGCCGCCTCCAGCCTCGTCGAGCTCCTGGCTCAGCGTCCGAGCAGGCGCGCGAAGAGCTGCCGCCAGCTCATCGACTCGCCGCGGTTGCGACCGCCCGCGAGCCAGAAGTACCAGAAGAGCGGGAGACGCGAGTCGCTGCGGAGCTCCCGAAAGCGCGCGTTGACCTGCAGCGTTTCACCGCCGAACAGGAACTGGAACGCAAAGCGCAGCGAATCGGAGGACAGCTCGACGTCGCAGGCCTCGCGCGGGCGCTCGGCGCGGCGCAGCCCGCCCGCGAGGCTGAGGCAGAACGCGGCCTCTAGGTCCGAGATCCAGACCCAGGCCTCCGGCAGCGCAAGCATTGCCAGCGAGAGCGCGCCGGCGAGGATGCCCGCGAATCCGGAGCCCCGCTGTGCGCGGCGCGCGCGCGCGGCCTGGCGCGCGAGCCGCAGGCGCAAGCGCAGCGGATCGCTGCCCTCGCGCACGCGCGCGCACCATTGCTGCGACAGCGCGACGAGCTCTGATTCGGGTACGCGCGGGGCCCGGAGCTGTGGGCGCGAGGAGAGCGATGCGTACTCGCGGCCCCAGCGCTCGAGTGCGGGAGCGGGGTCGTGCTCGGCGTCGAGCTGCCAGCTCTCGCCCGGGGACAACACCAGGGGTCGCGTCCGCGTCTGCGCGCGCAGCGCTGCGACCGCGTCGTGCACGCGGTTGTGATAGGCGTTCAGGAACGCGTTCTCTTCGTGGCAGAACCACACGTAGCTCGCGAAGGGCAGCGTCCAGCGCGGCTCCAGCCCCTGCACCTGCACGAGCATCCGCCTCAGCATCAGCTCCGCCCCGCGGCGCAGCCGGGCGCTGTCTTCGGGATTGCCGTCCCAGGCCGAGATCGAGAACTGCGTCGCGAGCAGGTCGACGCGGCCGACGATCGCGCGCAGCTCTGCTACCTGCTCGGGCTCGGTGATCGCGCAATCGTTCAGGTTCACGAGCGTGGCCTCGGGCGTGCGGATCGCAAGCCAGGAGTCGCCGCTGCTCCAGGGTTCGCAGCGCAGCTCGACGCCGGCGGCGAGCGCGTGCCAGCGGCCCGGAGCGAGCTCGATCACGTCGCGGAAGCCGAGTCCGCGGCAGAAGCCGGCGACCTTGCCGTCGGCAGTGGTCTGGTAGAGCGCGGTGATCCGAGCGCGCGCGGCCTCGGGTATCTCGCGCAGGGTCTTCGGGCTGAAGTGATCGGGATGCTCGTGCGAGTGCCACAGGTGCGTGACGCCGAACCAGTCTTCCGGCCGCATGCGGCTCTCGGCCAGCAGCGCCCAGCCGTCGTTGAAGGCGGTGCCCGAGAGCCAGGGGTCCGCGACGACGCAGAGCTCGCCGCAGCGCACGCCGAACGAAGAGTGGTTGATGAAGTCGATCCGCATCTGGATCGCTCGGGACCCCCGCAAGGATGTATCGAAGGACCCGCGACTCACTTGAGCGGCGCGGATCGCGGGCCGATTCGGGCCCGGCCGCTGTCTATTCCAGCGCGAGCGCCCGGAAAGCCACCAACTCCGCGTCGTCGAGGCCGAGCGCCTCGCGGCGATAGCGTTCGAAGTCCCCGTAGCGCTTCCCGATTTCGTCGAAGGCCGCCTCGAGGTAGGCGCGTTCGACGCCCAGCACCGGACGCACCCGTTCGGCGTCCACCCGGAATAGCGACATCAGTCGGATCATCCACAGCGTGCGCTCGATCTTCTGCGCGGTGTAGAGGTTCGTCAGCAGGAAGTCCTCGAAGACCGTCTCGCGCGGAACGCCCAGCACCGAGAGGATCATCGCGGCGCCGAAGCCCGCGCGGTCCTTTCCGGCCGTGCAGTGGATCAGCGCCGGCAGGTTCTCGCGCTGCGACAGCCGCTCGAACATCGCCCGGTAGATCGGCGCGAACTTCGTCGCGAACAGGCGGTTGCCCTCGATCAGCGCCTGGCGCAGGTCCAGGTCTCCGAGATCTCCGGAGCCGATCCGCTCGCGGAAGTCCTGCATCGCGAAGGCCTCGTCGAAGATCTCGAGCTCAGCTACGGCGGGGCGCGGCTCGGGCAGCCGATCCGGCTCCGCCTGCTTCTCGTCAGGGCTGCGGAAGTCGCAGACGAGCCGGATGCCGAGGCTCGCGAGCTTCTCGAGGTCGGCGTCCGAGAGCCCGGAAAGATTGTCGGAGCGGTAGAACAGGCCCCAGCGCACGTGCTTGCCGTCCGCGGTCTCGTAGCCCCCGAGATCCCGGAAGTTCTGCGCCCCGTCGAGCGCCACGTGGCGGCGGCGCACGTGATCGGGCTGGCTGGTGTAGGGGTCGTTGCCGCAGGCGGCGAGCCCGAGGGCGGCTACGAGGAGCAGCAGAACGAGGGGATGTCGGTGGCGCATCGGGGCCTCTCGATCCTTTCGGGCTAGGGCCAGCACAGCACGACTTTGCCGTTCGGGTGGCCGCGTTCGAGGCGCAGGAAGGCCTCGCGGTACTGCTCGAAGGGAAACACGCGGTCGATCGGAGCGCGCAAGCCCTGCGCGCTGCAGGCGTCGGCGACCTGGCGCATGCGCTCTCCGTTCGCAGCCACGAAGAAATAGCTGTAGTGCGCGCTCGCGCGGCGCGCGGCGCGGCGCTCGCGCAGCGAGGTCAACTCGAAGAACGCGCGACCCGCGCGGCCGACGCCGTGCTGTGCGGCCGCGCTCCCGGTCGGGAGGCCTGCGATCGACACCAGCCGCCCGCCGGGCCGCA
The DNA here is from genome assembly GCA_964437835.1 of uncultured Spirochaetales bacterium. GTDB lineage: Bacteria > Myxococcota_A > UBA9160 > UBA9160 > SMWR01 > CAYTJA01. Next base: position 628 of record CAYTJA010000199.1, on the reverse strand, counting down.
GCGCGGCGAAGGCGCGGATTCGCTCCGGCGCGCCTGCGGTGTCGAAGATCGCATCGACCGGGGCTGCCTTCTGGAAGCGCTCGGGATCTCGATAGTCGAAGACGGCATCGGCGCCCAGCCGTGCCACGCGCTCGAGGTTGCGCGCGCCCGCGGTCGCTACCACGGCCGCGCCGGCTGCTCGCGCGAGCTGCACCGCCAGCGAGCCGACGCCTCCGCTGCCGCCGAGAATCAGCACGCGCTCGCCGCGCTGCAGGCGCAGCTCCTCGAAGAGTCCGCGCCACGCGGTCTGCGCGACGACCGGCAGCGCGGCCGCCTCGCTCGCGGAGAGCGCGGCGGGCTGCCGTGCCACCAGCCCGGCGTCGACGGCGACGCGCTGCGCGAGCGTGCCGAGGCGCTGCGAGTCCGAGACGCCGAAGACCTCGTCTCCGACCTGCCAGCCCGAGAGCGCCGAGCCGACCTCGCAGACGCGGCCCGCGAAGTCGCTGCCGAGCACGAGCGGGAACGGGTACGAGACGAGTGTGCGCGCGCGCCCCTGGCGGATGTTCCAGTCCGAGGGATTCAGCGCGGCGGCCCGGACCGAGACGACGAGGTCTCCCGCGCGGCAGACGGGCTCGGGCAGCTCGCGCAG
>CAYTJA010000198.1:0-23632 GCA_964437835.1 uncultured Spirochaetales bacterium | reverse complement strand
GAACCACGTGACGCTCGTGACCGGTGTAGAGGCCGAGCGGCACGGCGTCGTCAACAACTCGTTTCGCGATCCGAAGCGCGGCGTCTTCGACAAGGACAACGATCCGAGCTGGCTGCAGGCGGAGCCGCTGTGGTCGCTGCTCGCGGAGGCGGGGATTCCCAGCGCGTCGTTCCACTGGGTCGGCTCCGAGGGTCCGTGGACGAGCGGACGCGGCCCGCGCGAGTGGAAGCGCTTCAATTCCCACACTCCGGTTGCGACGAAGCTGGCGCAGATCCTCCGCTGGCTCGACCCCGCAGAGACACCAGACCCCCCGCGCCTGATCACCTGCTGGCTGCCCGGCGCCGACAGCCGCGCGCACGCGCAGGGGCCCGAAGCGGAGGCCGTCGCGGAGACGCTGCGCGAGCAGGACCGCGAGCTCGGGAGCTTCGTCGCTGAGCTCGAAGCGCGCGGCGCCTTCGCCTGGCTCACGCTCTTCGTCGTCTCGGATCACGGCATGGCGCAGGTCGAGCGCAACGTCGACCTGCGCGCGGCGCTGAAGCAGGAGGGGCTGCGCGCGGGCGTGTTCGGCGCTGGCGGCTTCGCGACGCTCCACGTTTCGGGCGGGCGGGTCGCGATCGATCGCGCGCTGCGCGCCGCGCGGGCACTCGGCCTCGAGGCCTACGCGCGCGAGCGCGCGCCGGCGAGCTGGCCGACGGCGAATCCGCGCTTCGGGGACGTCGTGGTGGTCGCGCCGATCGGCACCTCGATCTCGAGCTCGTTCTCGAAGCAGGGCTTCGCGCGCGGCATGCACGGCTATCGCAGCGATCTCCCGGAGATGGCTGCGCTCTTTCTCGCGCGCGGCCGCGCGGTGGCGCCGGGCACGCGGCTGGCACACGCGCGCAGCGTCGACGTCGCGCCGACACTGCTCGAGCTGCTCGGAGTCGAGCCGCCCGCAGCGCTGGACGGGCGCTCGCTCGCGCGCGAGCTCGCCGGCGCGGAGCAGCCCTGATGCGGACTCAACTCCAGAGGGCCGTGTGCGGTCTGGTGGCGTCGCTGCTGCTGGGGAGCAGCTCCGCAGCCGGGGAGCCTGCGCCGGCGGAATCGAAGCCGGCTGCCGCCGCTGCGCCGCCGCGCGCCGCGCAGGACGGGCCGCCGACCTGGTTCGGACAGGCGCTCGCGACGACCGACTCCGGCCTCAACGTGACCTATTTCTGGTCGAAGGGCAGCAAGCTGCGCGCCGAGACGGTCGTGCTCGGGCACAAGGTCGTCACGATCGTGAACGGCGAGCGCTACCAGAGCTACGACGGCCTCGGCCGCGTCGGCATCGATCTCGGCCGCGCGAAGAGCGCGATCGCCGCAGATCAGCGGCGCGTGCGCCCCTTCGGTAACGAGCTCGAGCGCCTGCTCGCGCAGGGCGCCGAGAAAGTCGCAGAGGAAACGCTGCAGGGCGTGCTCTGCGAGGTGTACCGGATCACCGATCAGCGCGGTCGCCGCGAGGTCTGGGCGCTCAAGAGCGAATCCCGGCTGCCAGTGCGCGTGGTGGTCTTCGACCGCAGTCGCGGTGCGCGCGTGCAGACCGACTACATCGACTGGCAGAGGGACCTCGCGATCGATGACGCGTTCTTCACGCCCGAAGCGGGGATCGCGTTCGAGCGCATGAGCTTCGAGGAGTACTGGAAGCTCGCGAGCGAGGGCAAGGCAGTCGGATCCGTGCCGATCCTGTACGTCGATCTGGTGGCTGGGGAGGATTAGGCGCGGGAGGATCAGGGCAGGGCTCGGGGGCCCTCAGGTCGTCACCCAGGTGATATTCGCGTCCGCGATCGGCGGAGTCTTCTCGGCCAGCACCGCGAGCTTGCGCGCGACGCGCCCCGCGAGCTCGCCGAAGATCCGCGCGACCTCGGAGTCGGGCGCCTCGAGCACGATCGGCCGGCCCGCGTCTCCGCCGCTCACGATGCGCGGATCGATCGGGATCTCGCCGAGGAAGTCGACGCCGAGCTCCTCGGCCGTGCGGCGGCCGCCGCCCTCGCCAAACAGGTGGTAGCGCCGGTCCGGAAGCTCCGGCGGCGTGAAGTAGGACATGTTCTCGATGATGCCTAGCACCGGGACGCGCACCTTCTCGAACATCGCGAGGCCCTTGCGCGCGTCGATCAGCGAGAGGTCGTTGGCCGTGGTCACGATCAGCGCACCCGCGAGCGGCGCCAGCTGCGTCAGCGTGAGCGCGGCGTCGCCGGTGCCGGGCGGCATGTCGACCACGAGATAGTCGAGCTCGCCCCAGACGACGTCCGTCAGGAACTGGCGAATCAGGCCGTGGACCATCGGGCCGCGCCAGATCACCGGCGAGTTCTCGTTCACGAAGTAGCCCATCGACATCAGCTCGAGGCCCAGCGCCTGATGCGGCAGGATGCTCTTCTCGCGTGTGCGCGGGCGGCCGCTGGTTCCCGTCAACAGCGGCAGCGAGGGGCCGTAGACGTCGGCATCCATGACGCCGACGCGCGCGCCGCTCTTCGCGAGCGAGAGGGCCAGGTTCAGCGCGACGGTGCTCTTGCCGACGCCGCCCTTGCCCGACGCGACCGCGAGCGTGTTGCGCACGCCCGGCAGCACCTCGGCCCCGCGCTCGGCGCTGGCGCCGGCGTTCGAGCGCGTGTTCGCCGTCATGCGCACCTGTACTTCGGCCACGCCCGGAAGTGCTGAGACGCGCTCGCGCGCGTCGCGCTCGAATTCGGCCTTGACCGGACAGGCCGGCGTCGTGAGCTCGATGTCGAAGGTCACGCGCGCGCCGTCGATGTGCAGGTTCTTCACGAAGCCGAGGTCGACGATGCTCTTCTTGAAATCCGGATCGACGATCGGCCGCAGCGCATCGAGGATCTGACTTTCGCTCGGGGAGGCCAAGGGAACTCCTCTCCTTATCGACTTCGCTCGCCTCTGGCTCGCTGCGCGCGGCAGGGCCGCTTGCGCTGACTCGAGTCTAGCTCGGGTCCGGCCGCGGAGTCTCCGGGCCGTTCGCGGGCAGCGCCGGGAGTGTAGTGTAGGTCGCGTCGACGTCGCCGGTCAGGCTCTCGAGGAAGGCCCGGATGCGCGCGATCCGCTCGTCTTCGAGCGCGATCCCGAGCTGGTGCTCGCTCATCAGCCGAATCGCCTGATCGAGCGACTGGACCTTGCCGTCGTGGAACCAGGGGCCCGTCTTCGCGACGTTGCGCAGCGACGGCACCTTGAACACGTGGCGGTCCGATTCTTCCTTCGTCACCTGGAAGCGGCCGGTGTCTTCAGTTGCGAAGGGTTTCACCTGGCCGAGCTTGCGGTACATCGAGCCACCGACGCCGGGGCCGATGTGGCAGGTGATGCAGCCGGTGTTCATGAACTCCTCGAGCCCCAGGGCCTCGCGGCTCGTGAGCGCCTCCGCATCGCCGCGCAGGAACGCGTCGAAGCGGCTCGGCGTCGTGAGGCGCCGCTCGAAGGCACCGATCGCCATCGCCATGTGCTCGTAGGTGATCGGGTCGGCAGCCGCAGAGAATGCGCTCGCGAAGGCACTCTGGTAGCCGGGGATCGACTCGAGCACGCCCACGACGGCGGCCTCGCTCGGCATCGCCATCTCGATCGGACTCAGCACGCTGTCCTTGGCCTGCTCCTCGACGTCGCGCGCGCGGCCGTCCCAGAATTGCGCCAGCTGGAGCGCCGCGTTGTAGACGCTAGGTGCATTGCGGCCGCCGCGCTGGCCGAGCGAGGTCGCCACGCCGTCGACGCCGTACTTCGAGAGACCGTGACAGCTGTTGCAGGAGACGTCGTGGTTCTTCGATAGGCGCGCGTCGAAGAACAGCTTGCGCCCGAGCTCGATCTTCGCCGGCGTGAGCGGATTTTCCGGGTTCGGCAACTCTGCGGGCAGCGGCGTGAAGATCGCCTGTGCGCGCTGCTGGATCTTCTCGACCGCTTCCGGCGCCAGTCCGGCACCGGAGCAGGCTGCGAGCAGAGCGGTCGCAAGGACCAGGGAGACGCGCTGCATCCAGCTAGTCTTGTGGTCCCGGTCCGGGCGCAGCCCGGACCACCCCGCTTCGCTCGGCTGCGCCTCGCTGCGCGCCGGGCCTTGCGGGTCCCGGTCCGGGAGCGGCCCGGCCCCACCCGCTCTCCGCTCGGCTGCGCCTCGCTGCGCCCCGAAACGGCTTGCGATCTTCGTCGGCTTGCATGTCTCGTCGGTCTGAGGCGGAATTTCGTTAGTCCTTGGGACGGGCGATCAGCTCGATCACGTTGCCGTCGGGATCGCGGATCCACAGCTGGCCGCGTTCGGGAGAGGTCTCGATCAGCTCGAGACCCCGCGCGCGGAACGCGTCGCGTACGGCGGAGTAGTCGCGGATCGCGAAGGCCTGGTGGTTCGCGAGCGGGGAGAGCTTTTCCGGCGCGCGCCCGGTGTCGACGCCGGCTGGCGTTTGGATCAGGTGCACCTCGGAGGCTCCGGAGCGGAACCAGAATCCCGGGATGCCGAGCTCGGGTCGCGCGATGCGCTCGAGTCCGAGCAGGTCTTCGTAGAACGCGCGCGCTCTCTCGAGGTCCCGCACGGCGAATGAAATGTGATGCACGCCATGAGCGATCATGCGGATCTCCTCGACCCCATCGAAAGAGTGTGCCGAGTCTAGATCCCCTCGGCGTGGCCCGCCCGGTCCGAGCCGCGGGCTGCGTTCGCCTGCGGCTCACTGCTCGGAAAATTACCCTTCAGCGAGGATCGACCCCGTAGAGCCAGCACGGCGTATCCCAGAGCACCTTCTGCAGCGCGGACTCGTCCATCTCGGTGTGCTCCAGGAACAGGCTTAGCGACTCCGGGTACTTACACTCCAGGTGCGGGAAGTCAGGCCCAGATCACGTGCTCGGGGCCGACGGTCTGGACGACTCGATCCAGGAAGCGATCGCCGGTCTCTCCGGAGATCGCGCACTGGCGGAGGAAGTACTCACTCGGCTCGAGCGCGAGCTGCGGGCGTTCGGCGGGGGCCCACAGCTCGTGGTGCTCATCCATGCGGTCGAGCCAGAACGGGACCCAGCCGCTGCCGGATTCGAGGAAGCCGACGCGCAAGCGCGGGTGGCGGTCGAATACGCCCTCGGTGACGAAGCCGGCGAAGGCCAGCATCGCTTCCATCGGGTGACAGGCCGCGCGCGTGGCGTACCACCACAGATCCGTGGGCTCGATCACGTGGCCATCGGCATCGAATACGCGCAGTCCGTCCCGCATCGTTCCCTCGCGCGGACCCGGCCGCGCCGCCGATCATACGCGCTGGGGCAGGCGGATCAGGAACGGGATCCAGCAGCACCTGCGCGAGACGCTCGGCGCGCTCGACGCGAGCCTGCAGCGCATGCTGCTGTTCGAGACTGCGCAGAAGGTCTACGAGATCGCGTGGCCGAGCCCCCGAGCCCCACTGCTGATCGAGGCCAGCTTCCCCGCGAGCCGACCGATTCGATCCTCGAAATCCACTTCGATTCAGTCCACCCCGAGGGCGAAGTCCTCGCCCTCCCTCACCTCCCTGCGTCTATAATCCGGCGGCGCGATCACCGACGCGGCGATCGAGAGCCTCGCGACGACGGCTCTCACCCGCCTAGCCTCCGAGGAGCCAGCCCCGATGAAAGCCGCGCGTCTCGAAGACGGACAGCTGCGCATTCTCGACCTCCCGACGCCCGAGCCCGGCGTCGAAGAGGCGCGCATTCGCATCACGGCGTCGGGCGTCTGCCATTCCGATCTCCACATCGCGCGGGGCGATTGGGTCGGTGTGCCGCGCAGCGGTGTGATCGGCCACGAGGCGATCGGGATCGTGGAGGCGCTCGGACCCGGCGCGGATCGCTTCGCGAACATCGGCGACCGCGTGATCCTCGGCCTCGGCGGTACGGGCGGCGGCTACTGGTGCGGCGCCTGCGAGTACTGCCTGAAGGGGGAGCCGCGTCATTGCAGAGAGACCAAGGGAATTCTCGGTACCTTTGCCGAGCAGTTCTGCGTCTGGGCGCGCTCGCTCGTGAAGCTCCCCGAAGAGGTCGGTGACCACGAGGCGCCGCTCGCCTGCGGGGGACTCACCGCCTACGGCGCGGTCAAGAAGCTGCTCAAGCACCAGATCCTGCCCGGCCGAGCGGTCGCGGTGATCGGCGCGGCGGGCGGCCTCGGCCACTACGCGGTGCAGATCGCGACGGCCTTCGGCTACCGCGTGGTCGGCGTCGACATCGGCGAGGAGCGGCTCGCCTTCGTGCGCAAGCTCGGCGCGGTGCGCGCGGTCTCCCCCGACGAAGCGGCCAAGGTCGCGCTCGCGGAGTTCGGCGGCGTCGACGCCGCGCTCGTGTTCTCGGCCAGGCTGGCCGGCTTCGACCTCGGCCTCGAGATGCTGCGCCGCGGCGGGCTCTTCGTTGCGGTCGGCCTGCCCGCGACGAGCGAGGGCAACCTGCAGCTCAATCCCTTCCAGTTCTTCTTCAAGGACCCGACGCTGATCTACTCCGCCGTCGGCACCGTGCAGGACATGCGCGAGCTCGTCGACCTCGTCGCCGCGGGACGCGTGCGCAGCCACGTCTCGCGCACGGGTCCGCTCTCCGAGCTCGGCGCGATCTTCGACGAGCTCGAGGCCGGGAAATACCTCGGCCGCGCCGTGATCACCGACCTCGGAAGATGACGCACACGGCCACACACACGGGCGCGCGATCGGCAGGCTCGCGGATTGCGAGTCGCTGTCGAGCTTCGGCATCGATCCGAGCCCGCCGACTGCAGCGGCGGTCGACGCGGGGCTTCAGCTCGCAGGCGTGGGCGTGATGTCGGCGTTCAGGTCCAGGCCGTAATACTTCGCAGGATTCTCGAGCAGCATCCTTCGGCGGTAGGACGGATCGAGCCCCGCGAAGGCGTCGTCGAGGAACTGCTTCGTCTTCGGAAACGAGCCGACGGAGTGCGGGAAGTCGCTGCCGAACATCAGCCGATCGAAGGGGATGTGCGCATGCATCGCGATCGCGTTCGGGTCGCGAATGATGCCGAACCAGCAGTGGCTCCGGATGTACTCGCTCGGCTTCCGCTTCAGCGTTCGGTTGTAGGGGCCGCGGAAGATCTCGTAGTTGTCGTCGAGCACGAAGAAGGCCCAGGGCATCCAGCTGGCATTCGTCTCGGCGAAGTAGAATTGGATCTTCGGGAAGCGGTCGAAGACGCCCGCGACGATCAGCTGCGCCATGCAGTAGACCGGCGGCAGCCCGCCGGTGCGCTGCGTGAGTGTTCCCGCGAAGGGATCGCCCGACGAGCCGAGGCCGACGCTGTCCATCGTGGCCGCGAAGAGGCCGAAGGAGAAATGCGGCGAGAGACGCACGCCGAGCTCGAGGCTGCGCGCCCAGAATTCATCGTCCTCGGGTTTCGAGAAGCCGCTGCCGTTCGGAAACTGGTGGAAGGAGACCGACTTGATTCCCTGCGAAGTCACGAATTCGAGCTCCGCGATCGCATCCTTCACACCCGTGGTCGGCAGCACGGCATTGCCGATCAGACGATCGGGCGCGACCCTGCAGTAGTCGCACGCGAGGAAGGTATTGTAGGCGCGGATCAGCGCGCGATAGGCGTCTTTGTCGGCGATGCTCTCGATCGCGCGCGACGCGAAGACCGGCGGGAAGAGCACCTCGGCGTCGATGCCGTCCTGGTCCTGCTCGCGCAGCCGCTGCACGGCGTCGCCCGCGCCGACCGCGGGGCTTCCGTCGGGCTTGAAATAACTCCCGCCCTTGATCTTGATCGGTCCCGGACCGGTGATGTTCTGGCCGTTCGGGATCAGCGGCTGCCCCTGGATCAGCCACGCCTCGCCGCCCTCGCGCAGCTTGATCAGCTGCGGGGCGTACGGCCGGAATTCCTCGGGCAGGTGGCGGATCCACGACTCGGGCGGGGTCTCGACGTGTCCATCTGCCGAAATGACCTGGTACTTGCGGCCCATTGTCGTTCCTCCTCGCTGCGCCGCGCACGGCTCGATCGGGTGGGCCGATCATATCAGCACGAAGCGCGCAGGCGCGAGCCCGAATCCTCGCGACTGCAGTCGAGCGAGCCCAGCTCACGCGGTCGGGATGGGCCGTGGTCATCGCGCCTTGCTTCGCGCTGCCGCGCTCAGCGCACGCCGACTTCGAAGGCGTCCCGATCGATGCTCGCGGTGCGGCGCTGGAACTCGGCCATCGAGAAGGGCCACTGCGTGACGATTCGACCGGTCCGCGAGCGGTAGTAGCCGTGGCAATCGGCCTGCCAGACCTGCACCCCGGCGATCGCGCGCTGCACCTCTTCGTTGTAGCGCGCCATCGGCTCGGGCTTCACGTCGACCCAGGCGATGGCCTCGTTCGCGAGCCGCCGCAGCTGAGCCAGCACGTGCTCGACTTGATATTCGATCATCGTGACGATCGAGCCGTTGTTCGTGTTGGGCCCGTAGAGCATGAAGAGATTCGGAAATCCCGAAGTCGTGATCCCCAGGTAGGCCTGCGCGCCGTCGTTCCACACCTCGTCGATGCGCCGGCCTCCGCGGCCCACGACATCGAGCGCGGACAGATAGCGCGTCGCCGCGAAACCGGTCGCGAGGATGATCGTGTCGACCTCGCGCACGTCGCCCGTCGCGGTGACGACGGCCTTCTCGGTGATGCGCTCGATCGGGTCGGTCACGAGCTCGAGGTTCGGCTCGTTGAAGGCCGCGTAGTAGACGTTCGACATCAGCGGCCGCTTGCAGCCGTAGGGATGCAGCGGCCGCAGCTTCGCGCGCACGACCGGATCGCGCACGCCATCGATCGCCGCGAGCCCCGCCGCCTCGCGCTCCGCGTTCACCTCTGGAAACGCGAAGGTCATGCCCTTGTTCATCGCCGACTCGATCTCGGCGCGGAACTTCAGCACCGGCGACGGGTCGCGACGGAACGACTCGAGCTGTTCGGGTGTGTAGGGCAGGTCGAGCTTCGGCAGCACCCAGTTCGCGGTGCGCTGGAACAGGTGAACCTGGCCGGCGACCTTCACGATCTCCGGAACGAACTGCACCGCACTCGCCGCGCTTCCGATCACCGCGACCCGCAGGCCGGAGAGGTCGTGATCCCAGTTCCACTGCGCCGAGTGGAACTGCCTGCCCGCGAAGTCCGAAAGGCCGTCGATCTCGGGCCAGGCGAGCCCGTTGAACATTCCGATCGCGCTGACGACGACGTCGGCCTCGACGACCTCGCCCGATTCGAGCGAGAGCGCCCAGCGCGCCGTCGCTTCGTTCCATACCGCGCGCGCGACGCCCGCGCCGAGCCGCAGCTGCGGCAGCACGCCGTACTTCGCGGCGACACCGCGCATGTACTCGAGGATCTCGGGCTGGGTGCCGTAGGGCTTCGACCAGTCGGGCTTGATCTCGAACGAGAACGAGTACATCGCGGACTGCACGTCGCACTCGCAGCCCGGGTAGCGGTTCAGGTTCCAGGTGCCGCCGACGCCATCGCTCCTCTCGAGCAGCACGAAGTCGCGGTAACCCTCGTCGAGCATCCGCTTGGCCATGCAGATCCCACCCGGACCCGCGCCGATGATCGCGACGCGAAGCTCATTCCGATGTTTGCTAGGCGCGCGCATGATCCCCTTCTGTTGCGGGCTCGAATCTCGCGCCGGCTGCGTTTGGGCAGCGGCTGTCGAGGTACTGCAACGTGCGTTCCTCCGCGCCCGGGTCGATCGCGAGGAGTTTCCGGTAGCTCGGAACCTGGCTGTAGTTCGCGTGCATGCCCGCGACGAGATCGTCGAGATCGCCGCGATAGGACATTCCGCCGATCATGACGCCGATGCGCATGTCACTCCTGACCCTCAGGGGACCACGGGCTCTCGCATTCGATGCGGCCGCGCGGCCCGGTGCCGAGGCTCCGCGGCCCGGGTTTGTACCGCGCACTCGACGAGCTCGTCAATCTGGTTGGCTATTTCCCGGTCGGTCACGCCGCAGACCTTCGAGCGGCGCTTCAGCGTCCGAGGACGCTCGAAGCGACAGATCCCCTGTGCCGGAAGATCCTGGAAGGGGGGAGACCCTGAAAGCCTGCTAGCGGGCCGGGAGCTGCGTTCGGAGCTCGAGGCGCCCCGAGGCCGCGCGCCGCAGCAGGCCCGCGTAGCCGCGCTCGACGAGGGCCCCGGCGAGCGCGCCGCGTTCGCGCAGCAGGCGGTGGAGTTCCGGCAGCCGAGCCAGCGGGACCGTCATCAGCAGATGGTGCTCGAGGTGGAAGTTCACGCGGTTCGGCGCGATCAGCAGGCGCTCCCACCAGGATGCGAGCGTCGTGCGCGAATTGCGCAGCTCGTCGCTCGGATCCGGAACCATGTTGTGCTCGGCGATCGAGCGGATCCGCGTCGCGAGGCTATTCGTCGTGAACCAGGCCCCGACCCAGAGCAGGTAGAGCGCGGGGTGCCCCGCCGCAACCAGCAGCGCGAAGAGCGCGGCGTTCGAAATCGCGACGCCGCGCAGGTTGCGCCAACCCACGAGCTCCTCCCGACTCGGGGCTTCCGCTGTGCCCGGGCCCGCGGCGCGCGCGGTCTTGCCGCGGGATCCGCCGAGATCGCGCGCGAGTATCGCGCGCGCGCGCTTCAGGCCGACCTGACCCGAGAGATCGCGCCAGATCTTGCGGCGCAGGCTCGCCGCGTCGACCGGATACTTCGCCGCGAGGTCCAGATCCGGGTCGTCCCGGGTCCAGTTCTTCGCGTGGTGCCGCAGGTGATAGCGGCGATAGGGGTGGAGGTCGGCCCAGACCGGATAGGCGCAGAGCCAGTTTCCGGCCCAGTCGTTCAGCGCGCGGCTGCGAAATAGCGTGTGGTGCGCGGCTTCGTGCATCAGCACCGCGAAGCCGAGCTGGCGGGCGCCGATCACGCAGAGCGCGATCGGGATGGAGAGCAGGCGCCACAGGCCCGGTGTCGCTGCGACCAGCGCCATCGCTGCGAAGACGAGCGCCCAGTCGAGGCCGATCGAGAGCCAGCCGCGCCAGTCGTTGGTTTCGAGCAGCGCGCGCCGCTCGTCGGGGCTGAGCAGCTCCCGCCAGTGCGGAGCCGCCTCCCCTGCGCCGCTTCGCTGCGGCGGCGCATCGAGAGCTGTCGTGGTCATGCGATCCCCCAGTGGTCTTCGGCGCGCGCGAACTCCGACGCCCCCTGGACCGGCAGGGCGTGATCGCCGTGCAAGGCATCCTCGCCGAGCCAGCCGCGCCAGAGCCTGCGCCCGAGGCGGTCGTAACGGCGCAGTCGCACGGCAAGCGCGCGGCGCGGCGCCTCGGGCAGCAGTGCTTCGGGCAGCAGCGGGTCGAGCGCGAGCTGGCGGATCGCGGCGCCGCCGAGCTGGAACGACTCGACGCGCGCCGCGGCGAGCGGGAGCTGCGGCAGCCGCAGCGCGCTGCGCTCGAGCGCGGCATCGAGCTCGCGATAGGCGCGCAGCAGTGCAGTGCAGTCCCAGAGAGATCGCGCGCGCGCATCGCAGCTCGCGTCGAGCTGCGAGAGTTCGAAGACGGGTGCCTCGCGCTCGAGGCCGAGCGCGAAGAGGCGTTCGCGCAGCGCCGGCAACCCGTCGCGCAGGTTCGCGGGGCGCAGCTCGAAGCCCGGGAGCAGGGCGCGGAAGCCGAGGAAGCGCAGCGCGCGCTCGCGCAGGCGCAGCGCTCGCCCGGCGCGCCGCGAAAGCGCCGCGCTGTGCACTGCAAACCAGCGACCGGACCACGGCGCGCTCCGCTCCTCGATCTGGCGCCAGCCGAGCAGGTGCGTGAGCACCGCGCCCGGCGCGAGGCGATAGAGCCCGCGCTCGTCGCGCATCACGCTGCCGGCAGCGAGCAGCCGCGCGAGTGCTACGCGCAGGCCATTTTCCTGGATCGCAAACAGCGCGGCGGCGTCGACCAGCGCGCGCACCGGGACCGCGCGCTCGCGCAGCGTCGAGAGCAGATCGAGGATCAGACTGCGAGGGCTGGGCGGAGTGAGCTGCACATCGGTCTCGATATTACAGTCTTCGACAATCGTATGTAAATACTGTAATGAATGCCAGCGCTGCCCAGATCGGGTGCCAGGCGCGCCGACACAGTCGTGGCACGCTGCGGATCACGCTCGTAGGCGCTCGAGAGCCGCATCGCCGCGCTCGAGGGGCGTGTCTCTGCCGGACGGCCGAAACCCGAGATCCCTTGCAAAATGGGAACAGAATTGGATGGTTACAAGGGCGATCGACCGGCGGCGCAGCGCTGTCTTGTGCGGCAGTCTGCTGCAATTCCCGATCGTGGCGCTGCCCGGACCCATCTGGGGCCAACTCGAGAGAGGCATCCGATGAGCCAGATCGCCCCCGACGTACTATCCGCCGCGAACCAGAAGTCACGCAGGCTGCGCGAGCTGCTCCGGGCACCCGAGATCCTGATCATGCCCGGCGCCTTCGATGTACTGAGCGCGCTGCTGTTTCAGCACCTCGGCTTCCTGGCGATCCAGGGCAGCAGCGCCGGGTTTGCCAACGCGATGGGCCATCCGGACCTCGGGATCGGCCGCGACAAGACGGTCGCCATCACGCGGCAGGTCGTCGACGCCGTCTCGCTACCCGTGAATGCAGACGCTGAGGACGGCTTTGGAGGCCCGGACGAAGTGCGCGAGACGCTGCGCGCCTTCGTGGAGGCGGGTGCCGCCGGGATGAACATGGAAGACGGCACGCGCGACAACGGCCGTGGCCTCGTCGCCGTCGACTATCAGCTCGCGAAGATCGCGGCGTTCATCGAGGCGCGCCAGGCGCTGGGTTCCGAGTTTCTGCTCAACGCCCGCGTCGACGCCTTCGTCGTGATGCGCGATGACCGCGCGGCGGCGCTGAAGGAAAGCGTGCGCCGCGGTCAGGCCTACGCCGAAGCGGGGGCAGACAGCGTGTTCTTCTTCGGTGTGTCCCAACCGGAGGACATCCGCACTCTCGCTCGGGAAGTGCCCGCGCCCGTCAGTGTGCTCGCGGGGCCGGGCGTCCCCGGCCCGCGAGAGCTGCAGGCCCTGCGCGTGGCGCGCGTCAGCTACGGCAGCATGTTCCTACGCATGGCCGTCGGCGCCGCCAAGCGCTTCTCGCAGGAGCTGCTCGAGCGCGGCACACACGAGTTGCTCGCGGACGCCATCAGCGGCCCCGAGATGAAGCAGATACTGGAGAGCCGCCGCCCGTAGCGCGATCCGGGGGTCGCACAGCGATCACCCACCGCGAATCACACTCGAGGTCCCGTCCGCGCCGTTCGGCCTCCTGCGGTTCCGGGGTGTGCAGCCGGATCTCCGGCCGGGAGCGAGCCAGGGAACGCTCTATGCTCGCCGCTCCGATGTCGCGCTACGACGAGGTCTACGCGGAATTCCTGCGCCAGCCGCTGCGCTTCTGGGCCCGAGCGGCGGATGCGGTCGAGTGGGTGCGCCGGCCGCGCGGCGTGCTCGACGACTCGAAGCCGCCGCTGCTGCGCTGGTTTCCGGGCGGCATGCTCAACACCTGCGCGAACGCCGTCGACCTGCACGCTCGCGGCCCGCGCGCCGCGCAGCCCGCGCTGATCTACGACAGCCCGGTGACGGGCCGATGCCGCCGCTACAGCTATGCGGAGCTGCTGGACGAGGTCGCCCGCACGGCGGGGGCGCTGGCAGGGCTGGGCGTCGAGAAGGGCGACGTCGTCCTGCTCTACATGCCGATGGTTCCGGAGGCCGTGATCGCGATGCTCGCGGTCGCGCGGCTCGGCGCGATCCACTCGGTGGTGTTCAGCGGCTTCGGCCCGAGCGAGCTTGCGCAGCGTATCCAGCACGCGGAGCCGAAGCTGGTGCTGACGGCCTCCTGCGGCTTCGAGCCCGGCCGGATCGTTCCCTGCAAAGCGCTGCTCGATCAGGCGCTCGCGAAGGTCAGTGCGCAGCCTCGACACTCTCTGGTGTTGCAACGGCCCGAGGCGCGCGCGGAGCTGCTGCCCGGCCGCGATCTCGACTGGGCCGCCGAGCTCGCGAGCGCGGCGCCGGTGCCCGCGGTGCCGGTCGGCGCCTCCGAGCCGCTCTATCTGCTCTACACCTCGGGCACCACCGGCGCGCCGAAGGGAGTCGTGCGCGACAACGGAGGGCACGCGGTCGCGCTCAAGTGGAGCCTCGAGCACGTCTACGGGATGCAGCCAGGCGACGTGTTCTGGGCCGCCTCGGACATCGGCTGGGCCATCGGCCACTCGTACCTCGTCTACGCGCCGCTCCTGCTCGGCTGCACGACGCTGCTCTACGAGGGCAAGCCCGTCGGAACGCCGGATGCGAGCGCGTACTGGCGCGTGGTCGAACAGCACCGCGTGAATGCGCTGCTCAGCACGCCGGCCGCGCTGCGCGCGATCATGCGCGAGGATCCGAGCGCAGAGCTCCCGGGCCAGCGCGATCTCCGCAGCCTGCGCGCGCTGTTTCTCGCGGGAGAGCGCGCCGACCCGAACACGCTGCAGTGGGCCGAGCGCGCGCTCGGCATCCCGGTGATCGATCACTGGTGGCAGACGGAGACCGGCTGGCCGATCGCCGCGACCTGCACGGGCCTCGGCGAGCGCGAGACGCGGCACGGGTCGGCCGGCAGGGCGGTGCCCGGCTACCAGCTCGAGGTCCTCGACGACGAGGGCCGAGTGCTGCCCGCCGGGCAGGTCGGGCATCTCGCGCTGAAGGAGCCGCTGCCGCCCGGCTGCATCAAGACGCTCTGGCAGAACGACGCCGGCTTTCAGCGCGCCTATCTCGATCGTTTTCCCGGGTACTACGAGACCTCGGACGCCGGCTATGTCGACGCGGAGGGCCGCGTCTACGTGATGTCGCGCAGCGACGACCTGATCCACGTCGCCGGTCACCGGCTCTCGACCGGCGCGATCGAAGAGCTGCTCGCGAGCCATCCCGATGTCGCGGAGTGCGCCGTGATCGGCGTGCGCGACGCGCTGCTGGGCCAGCTGCCGCTCGGCTTCGCCGTGCCCCACGCGGGCGCCGCGCGCAGCGAGGCGGAGCTCGCCGCCGAGCTCGTCGCGCTGGTACGCGAGCGACTCGGCCCGGTCGCGGGGATGAAACAGGCGTGTGTCGTCGCGCGCCTGCCGAAGACGCGCTCGGGCAAGCTGCTGCGCGGCACGCTGCGCAAGATCGCCAACGGCGAGCCGTGGCGAACGCCGCGGACGATCGAAGATCCCGCCGCGCTCGCGGAGATCGAAGCGGCGCTCGCGCGCCTCGGCTACGCGCGGGCCCGCGGGGCCGAGGCGCCCGGGGGCGGACCCCCGCACGGGGTCAGGAGCTCCTGAAGCACGAGGGGGGCGCAGGCTCATTCCTGCGCAACTTCCGCGGGAATCTGCCCGCCGAAGCTCAAGGGTTACGGTCTGAGGGCCGAAGAGCGGGACTCACAGGGGCCGCCCGGATGGGGGGCCGAGAGGAGACCCGCATGGCCACCCGCCCGCTCAGCTTCGGCCTTCGCTTTCGCCACCAGGGGAACCGCGTGAATCTGCGCGCCGACTCCCGCGCGCCGGGACGCTACGTCGTCGAACGCTCGACCCGCCGCGCGGCATCGGAGCGCCGCGAGCACGCCTCCCTCGCGGAGGCGCTGCGGGATTTCGCACGCATCTGGCGCGGTCGGCTGCATTAGCCAACGAGGCTCCGCCTCAGACCGACGAGACATGCAAGCCGACGCAGATCGCAAGCCGTTTCGGCGCGCAGCGAGGCGCAGCCGAGCGGAGAGCGGGTGGGACCGGGCCGCTCCCGGACCGGGACCCGCAAGGCTCGGCGCGCATGGCATGCTGCAGGCAGCGCCCCGCGCCGGCGGACACCGGTGCCCGGGGTCGTGCACCTGGTGGAGCCACCGCGGCCGAGCGCCCTCGCGCAGGGCGATAGGGCCTTCGCAACGAGGATGCAGCGATGACGATGCAGCGCACCCCCCTGCTTCTCTCGCGCCTGATGGATCGCGGGGCGCGCGTCGCGCCGAACGAGCAGGTGGTGACGAAGATCCCGGGAGGCCTGCATCGGCAGACCCTCGCGGAGACGCGCGCGCGTGCGGCGCAACTCGCGCACGCGCTTGCGGCCGACGGAGTTCGCTTCGGCGACCGCGTCGCGAGCCTGCTCTGGAACCACCACCGCCATCTCGAGATGTATCAGGCGGTCCCGAGCATGGGGGCCGTGCTGCACACCCTGAACCTGCGCCTCGCGACCGGCGAGCTGAGATACATCATCGATCACGCCGAAGACGTCGTGATCGTCGTCGACCAGAGCCTGCTGCCGAGCCTGGAGCCTCTCGCGGGCGCGATCCCGAGCGTGAGGCGTGTGATCGTCGCGTCGGAGCCGGGCGCTGGGCCGTGGCGATCGTCCCTGCCGGGCGCCGTGGACTACGAGGCCTTCATCGCGGGTCACGCGCGGGACGTCGAGTGGCCCGAGTTCGACGAGAACGCGGGCGCCGCGCTCTGTTACACCAGCGGTACGACCGGGGATCCGAAGGGCGTGATGTACACGCATCGCTCCACCTACCTGCACACGATGGCGATCTGCATGACGGACTCCATGAGCCTATCGGCGCAGGACTGCCTGCTGCAGATCGTGCCGATGTTCCACGCGATGGGCTGGGGTGCGCCCTTCGCGCTGCTGATGCTCGGCGCGAAGGTCGTGCTGCCGCATCGCTTTCTGGATCCGGAAAGCCTGGTCGATCTGATCCGCGACGAAGAGACAACCATCTCCCTCGGCGTGCCGACGATCTGGCAGGGGGTGAAGCTCTTCCTCGAGCAGCACCCGGATCGGGACCTCGGCTCGCTCACGCGCATGACCTGTGGCGGCTCCGCGCCGCCCGCGAGCCTGATCGAGTGGTACTGGGAGCGGCACCGGGTCGAGATGATGCAGGGCTGGGGCATGACGGAGACGAACCCGCTCGTGACGCTCTCGCGACGCATCGCGAAACGCGCACATCGGAACGCGCTGCCCGAGCTGCAGTCCGCGAACCAGGCGAAGGCGGGGCAGGTCGTCCCCGGCATCGATCTCGAGATCATGGACGAGCACTGGCAGCCGCTGCCGCACGACGGCGTGGCGATCGGCGAGGTCGTCGTGCGCGGGCCCTGGATCTGCTCCGAGTACTACAAGAACCCTCAGCCGGAGAAGTTTCGCGATGGTTGGCTCGTGACGGGCGACGTCGGAATGATCGATCCCGAGGAGTACCTGATCATCACCGACCGCTCGAAGGACCTGATCAAGTCCGGCGGCGAGTGGATCAGCTCGGTCGACCTCGAGAATCACATCTGCGCGCTGGCGGGTGTCGCGCAGGCTGGAGTGATCGCCATGCCGCATCCGAAGTGGGACGAGCGCCCGGTTGCGATCGTCGTGCGCTCGCCGGGCAGCGCGATCGCGCAGCAGCAGGTGATCGACCACTGCTCGACCCGCTTCGCGAAGTGGCAGCTCCCCGACGAGGTGCTGTTTCGCGACGCGATCCCGCTGACGTCGACGGGCAAGATCGACAAGAAGAAGATCCGCAGCGAGCTCGCCGCGCAGCAGTACCGTCTCCCTGATCAGCGCTGAGCGCGATCGCGCTGCTCTGCGTGTCGGAGTCCACGAGAGCATGGCTACGCCCTGACCCCAGATGCTCGCGCGCGTGATCGACGTGCCCGCTGCAGCGCGCGCAGACGCGGATGCCGCAGCAGCGGGTTCCGCAGCGCTGGGGCTGCCAGCCGGCAGCGGGATCGGAATCGATTCGACTAGCGCAATCCGAGTTTCTTTGCCTGCGCAATCGCCTGTGCGAGCGGGAGCTTCGTGAGCTTCGGGAGGGGCGCCTTCGTCTCGCGCTCGCCCACCCAGCGGAAGGTCATGAAGCCGCGGCTGTGCCCCGCGGTTTCGAGGTAGTTCGGGTGGTCGGCTCGGGACTGCGCGATCAGGAAACGGACCTTTCCGTCCGGATCGACCGTCACGTCGTCGTGGGTCCGCGCGGTCTTGCGCTGCAGGTAGTCGACCGACTCGTGCCACGGATTCTCGATGGCGAAGTTCCAGTAGCGGACCTCGAGCGGATCGACCTCGACGATCAAGGCCTCGTTCGCCCCGATGCCGTAGGTCCCGATCACATACAGGTTGTCGATACTGCTGATGTCCGCGCCGAAGTCGTCGCTGTTGCGAAGCTTGAACTCGTTGGGAGGCTCGGCGATCGAAGGCGACACGGATCGGTGCAGGCGTCCGATGCCTCCGACTGCGAGCAGGGTCGCGCGAATTCCCGCCGCGACTTCCGCGTCCGTCGAGGGGGGCAGGGGGTCGAGGTGCCTGCGGCCCACGACCTCGATTTCGTAGCTGGCGAGCTGCTCGGTCGCGCGGTCGCCGATGTACTGACGCACGAGCATCGAGCCGTGGCCGGAGCCCGTCTTGATCCAGACGCCCGGGGCGTCGGGCTTCTCGGCGCTCAGCCACAGCGCGAAGTTCCCGTCTGCATCCGCTCCGAGCGAGCGTTCGTTGACGTAGCCGATCGACTTGCTCCGGCCGGAAGGCTCGCGCCTCAGCACCGTGAACGACAGGTGATCCACGCTGCCGATGTTGCCCGAGATCTTGTAGTCGCTGCGGCCGTCCCAGGCGACGTTGTCGTACTCGGCGTTGGGATTGTCTCCGCCGATCTTGCGCCGCGGCGTGTCCATGCGCGCAAAGTGCGGCGCCTGCGGATAGCCATCGCCGCTCACGTCCTGGGACATCGCGAGCGTGCGCAGCACGAAGCGCATGCCCTCCGAGGCCTCGCGCTCGTTCACCGCATCCTCGAGGATCATGTTGCGCATGTCCGCGAGGCCGGCCAGCAGCTGGTCGAAGGCTGCGACGCTCTCGAGTTCGGCAAAGGGCTTCGCCGCCGCCTGCTCCCCTGCGTGCGCCATCGAACTGAGCAGAAGAAACCAGGCGATCGCCGCCATGCGCGCCATCAGATCTCCTTTCGAATCCGGTGTCGATTTCGCCAGGGCCGGACCGGCTGCGGGCACCCCACCCGCCTGTTTCAGCTGGATTGCAGGCACAGGCCGCCCGGTTCTTGATAAACCAGGATTCCCTAAGTTGTCAATGAGGGTTGATTATTTCGGACGCCGCCTCTACCCTGCGCTGATGCGACCGGTGCCCCCTTCCCGAGCGTGGGCCAGGAGCGAAGCCGCGACCCGAACCTGGTCGCGCTACCGCGCCAACAGCGCGCGGCACCTGATCGGAATCTCGCGCGACCTGCAGTCTCGCCTGATGCGCGCTCTCGGCGAGGAGCGCGGCTTCCAGGGCCTCCGCCCGAGCCTCGGCCCCCTGCTCTCGCTGCTCTGGGTCGAAGGCCGGCCCCTCTCCGCGATCGCGAGCCAGCTCGCGATCAGCCCGCAGGCCTGCACCCAGCTGGCGAACCTGGCCGAGGCGGCGGGCTACCTGGAGCGCAAGCCCGACCCCGAGGATCGCCGTTCGAAGCTGGTGCTGCTCACGCGGCGCGGGCGCGAGCTGGTCGAGGCGGCCGTCGAGATCATCCTCGAAGTCGAGACGGAATACGCCGGTCTCGTCGGGCCGCGCGCCTATCAGCGCTTCGCGAGCTCCCTGGCTGCGCTGTACCAGGGCCTGCGCATTCCGACGCACGCGAGCCCCGCGCTCACCGCAGCCGCGGGTCGCTCCGCCGGCGTGCTGCCGCTGATCGCCGTGCGCATCCAGCAGAGCCTGATGGAAGCGACGATCGGCCGGGGGCATGCCGGTCTCAAGCTGTCGCATGGGCAGGTGCTGCCCTTGATCGGGCCCCGGGGCGGACGCGTGTACGAGATCGCGCGCCTGCAGCGCATGAGCCGGCAGGCGATCAGTGCGACGGCCCGAGACCTCGAAGCTCTCGGCTACCTGCGCCGTGAAGCCGACCCGCAGGACCGCCGGGGCGGCGTGCTCCAATTGACCACGCGAGGCTCGCGACTGATCCGCGATTCCCTGAGCGCACTGGACGCCCTCGAGCGCAACTTCTGCGAAATCCTCGGCACGGCAAAGCTGGCACAGGTGCGACGCGTTGCGCGCGATCTCTACCAGTCGCTTCACCTCGAGCAGGCGATCTTCGAAGCAGGTTCCACGCCGCAGATCGAAACGACCGCGCTCCGCAAGACGATCCCGCGAGCAGGCGACGCGATCGAGCGTCTGGCTACCCGGCTCCGCGGCCAGCTCGGCGATCTCGACGCCGAGCGTCTGGCCGCGCTGCTGGCCCCCCGAGCCAGGAGGACGGCGTGAGGAACTACGACTGGATCGCGGCGCTCGCCTTTGTCGGCGCAACGATCGCGATGACGGCCATCGGCCGATTCCTCGCGTTTCGGGTGCCCGCCCTCCAGCGCATGCGGGAGCTCAATCGGGTTGCCGACGAGGCCAAGCTGGCGCGGAATCGCTACCGGGAGGCCACGACGCGGAGCATGCGCGCGGGACTCTGGACGAACCTGGTCTTCGTCGCGGCGATCCTGCCTTTCTGCGTGAGCCTCGAGCCGCGCCCGCTGTGGCGGCACGCGGCGGACGTCGTCTCGGTTCTGCTGGTGTTCGACTTCTTCTACTACCTGACACACCGCTTTCTGTTCCACGGAAAGCCGCTGCGCAGAATTCATGCCCTGCACCATCAGGCGCGCACGCCCACCTTCATGGACGCCCTCTATGTGCATCCGTTCGAGACCACCCTCGGCCTCGCGCTCTTCCTGGGCTCGATTCCGTTGATCGCGTTCCTGAGCGGAGGCCCGCTGCATGCGCTCTCGATGGCGGTGGCCAACCTGATGTTCACGCAGCTCAATACGATCAATCACTGCTACGTGAATCTTCCGCACTTCCCGTTCAAGACGCTCGACACCATCACGAGCGTTCACGCGGCGCACCACGTGGATATGAACCGCGGAAACTATGCAACGCTGACGATGATCTACGACTGGCTCTTCGGGACCTACGAGCCGCCCGTGAGCCGCCCGGCCCCCTAGCCCTGCGGGTCCCGGTCCGGGAGCGGCCCGGTCCCACCCGCTCTTCGCTCGGCTTCGCCTCGCTGCGCGCCGAAGCGGCTTGCGGCGAGCACCGCGCAGGCCATGGAGGAGAGTTCGATGATCGGAGATGCAGGGGATCCGCTCCGGGCGCAGCTCGAAGGCTGGATCGGAAAGCCGCTAGGCGCGGCGGGGCCGGCGCTGGCACCCGACGAGGTCAACCTGCCGATGATCCGGCACTGGGTCGATGCGCTCGACGATCGCAATCCCGTGTATCTCGACGCAGAGTTCGCCGCGACCACCCGCTTCGGTGCGATCGTCGCTCCCCCGGCAATGCTGCAGACCTGGACGATGGGTCGCCCGCGCCTCCAGGGCATCGCCGAGCGCGGTGGTGCTGCGGACGAGCTCGATGCCGGCAGTCCGCTCCGGCTGCTCGCCGACGCCGGCTACACCGGCACCCTCGCGACCAACTCCGAGCTCGATTTCGAGCGCTACCTGCGTCTCGGCGACCGTCTCCAGTCGTCGACCTTGCTCGAGTCCATCTCGGAGCGGAAGGCCACCGCGCGCGGTCTCGGATACTTCGTGACCTGGCAGAGCCACTACACGGACGCCCGCGGAGAAGTCGTCGGCCGACAGCGCTTCCGCGTGCTCAAGTTCGCGCCGGGCAGCGCCGGCTCGGAGCGGCCGAGCGACCCCACCCGCGCGCAGCCGCCGAGCGAGAGCGCCCGCGGCGAGGAGCTCCCGCCCTTCGAGCTCGCGGTGAGCTCGACGCTGATCGTCGCCGGCGCGATCGCCTCCCGGGACTTCATGCCTGTGCATCACGATCGCGAGTACGCGAGGGCGCAGGGAGCGCCGGACATCTTCATGAACATCCTCACCAGCAATGGCTACGTCGCGCGTTTCGTCACCGACTGGGCCGGGCCGCAGGCCATGCTGCGCAGTATTTCGATCCGGCTCGGGGCTCCCGCGCTGCCCGATCGCACGCTGCGCTTCACCGGGCAGATTGCGAGCGAGAGCCGGGAGGCAGACGAGCGCGTCCTCGAGCTGGCGATCCGAGCCGCGAACGCACTGGGCAATCACGTCACCGGAAGGGTCATACTCACGCTGCCGTAGCAGCCCGTAGCAGCGTGAGGCAGCTGCCCGGCGTCCTTTCTCCGTGCCGAAATCGAGAGGTGCACATGAAGCTCGATCTGCTCTACGAAGTGGACGCCCCGAAGCCGTGGGGCAAGCCGCATCCCTGGGGCCAACGCGAGCGCGAGCAGCGCGCCTACTACGAGGCGATCGAGCAGATCCAGCTCGCCGATAGGCTCGGTTTCCACACGATCTGGGCGGTCGAGCACCATTTCCGCGAGGGACGCTCGCATTGCCCTGCGCCGGAAGTGCTGCTCGGCGCGCTGTCGCAGATCACCGAGCGGATCCGCCTCGGCTTCGGGGTGACGCTGACGCCCTTCGGCTTCACGCATCCCGCGCGCATCGCCGAGAAGGTGGCGACGCTCGACATTCTCTCGCGCGGGCGCGCTGAGTGGGGCACGGGCCGCTCGACGCCAATGGAGCAGACCGCCTTCCACGTCGACCGCGAGAAGTCCCGCGACCACTGGAAGGAAGCGATCCAGATCGTCTGCGGGATGTGGCGAGAGGAGCGATTCTCGTGGGATTCGCCGAACTTCGCATTCCCCGAGCGCGTCGTCACTCCGAAGCCCTATCAGGATCCGCACCCTGCCTGCTGGATGGCGGCGACCAGCGACGGCTCCTGCGAGGTCGCCGGCGAGAACGCGCTCGGGATGCTCTCGTTCTCGATCATGCAGCCCCTCGAACGCATGGCGCAGCAGATCGCGGCGTACCGGAAGGCGCAGACGCGCGCGGTGCAGCTCACCGACGTCGCCACCAACAAGGTGGCTGCGTACACGCTCGTGCACTGCGCAGACACGCTGGCGCAGGCGGAGGCGAACGACATCTGGCGCAGCGTCGGGTGGTGGTACCAGAACCTCGCCCAGTTCACGCTCGACTGGGAGCTGGTGCACCTCTCGAAGGCCGAACAGGACGCGACCTTTCCGCTGATGCAGCCGCTGCTCGAGGGCGAGATCCCGGTGCAGCACTTCCACGACGCCGACATGATCGTCGTGGGCGACGCCGAGCGCTGCCTCGCGAAGATGAAACACTACGCCGACCTCGGCGTGGATCAGCTGATCTGCTACGTGCAGTTCGGCTACCACCCGCACGAGTCGGTGATGCGCACGATCGAGATCCTCGGCAAGGAAGTGCTGCCGGAGATCGAGGCCTACGAGCCGCAGCTGAGGCGCTAGCCCTGCGGGCCCCGGGCCGGGAAGCGCATCGCGGGGGATCGCACTACTCCGGAAGCACGACGAGATCACAATGCGCCGCTATGCGTGTGAAGTCTCGGTCCGCGGTCAAGAGGGGATAGCCGTGCTGGCAACAGGCAGCGGCGATCAAGAAATCGATCGACGCACCGGCGGAACTGGTCGTGGCCGCCGTGGGTTGGCTCGCGCGCGAAAGCAAGCTGGACTTCATCATCAGCGGCCGGACGGTGAAGTTATCGCTGCATGGGTGAGCTGCGAACTACGTTATCCGCGGCGATTCTGTCGGTGATCGATGCCAGGTCGCGCATGGCCGCCGGTGTGCGGGTCACCTTGGGCATATTAGCTCTGCGCCGTTCGATCAGGGTGCCGACGACGCAACTCGGCCTTCATGACTTCGACGTCCCACGGCTGGCACGCGCCCCGATCTGCCTCGGCCAACCCTTCGGCGATTTTCTGGCGGAAATAATCGTCGGAAAGAGTTGGCGCCTGTCCCTCCTCGACGAGCAAATACAGGCGGTGCGTGGCCG
>CAYTJA010000197.1:0-3028 GCA_964437835.1 uncultured Spirochaetales bacterium | reverse complement strand
GCAAGAGCGGCGAGCGCGGCCTGAGCCCCGCGATCCGCTATTTCTCCGAGCGCACCTCGATCCCGCGCTTCTTCCAGGTCCACCTCGGCGACCGCCATTTCGAATCCGGGGCCGCGACGGTTCTTCCGTTTCGCAGCTTCTGCCGTGAGCTGAGCTTGCCGTGACACGGATGGGCGCAGGCGATCCCCGAGCCTGCAAGCGTGAGGCTGGGGAACCGCCTCCGACTGCCGCAGGCCCCTCACCTTGACCGCGCCCCCCCGCTATGGCACACCCGCCCGGCCAGGGGGGGTCTGGATGGGGAAACAGGGGTCCTTCGTCTTCGCGGCGGCGGGGGCGCGGGCCGGGCGTCCGGCCAAGGCGAAGAAACCGAGGGTGGCGCGGGAGCCGAAGCGGGCGGCCGAGACCGCGCGGGGCGCGGGGCGGCGCAAGCCCGCGCGCGAGGCTCGCGCGGAGCGCGATGTCGCAGCCGCAGCCGCCGAGCCGAGCTCTGCCGGCAGCGCGATGCGCGTGACCGCCGCCGACATGGCGAAGCGGCAGCGCGACATCTCCGTCTCGGAGTTCTTCGCGAAGAACCGGCACCTGCTCGGCTTCGACAATCCGGCCAAGGCGCTGCTCACGACGGTTAAAGAAGGAGTGGACAACTCCCTCGACGCCTGCGAGGAGGCGGGCATCCTGCCGACGATCCGCGTCGAGATCGAGCAGGTCTCGGAGACGCGCTTCCGGATCGCGATCCAGGACAACGGCCCCGGCATCGTGAAGCAGCAGGTGCCCAAGATCTTCGGCTCGCTGCTCTATGGATCGAAGTTCCACCGGCTGCGCCAGAGCCGCGGCCAGCAGGGCATCGGCATCAGCGCGGCCGGCATGTACGGCCTGCTGACGACGGGCAAGCCGATCACCGTCACGACTCGCATCGGCGCGAAGAAGGAAGCGCACCGGCTCGAGATCGTGATGGACACCAAGAGCAACGAGCCGAAGGTCAAGCGCGACGAGACGGTCGACTGGGACGCCCCGCACGGCACGCGCGTCGAGATCGAGCTCGAGGGCTCCTACCGCGGCGGGCAGCACTCGGTCGACGCCTACATCCGCCAGATCTCGCTCGCGAATCCGCACGCCGAGATCCGCTATCTGCCGCCGAAGCGCACCAGCGCGGCGAAGGCCGCGGAGCCCGAGACGCCGCTACTCGATGCCGCGGGGCTCACCGGGAAGCGCGCGGCCAGCGCCGATCCGGACGACGACGACGACAAGCCGGCCGCCGACAGCAGCGGAGACGAGATCCTGTTCCCGCGCGTCACGGACGAAATCCCGCCGGAAACGGCCGAGATCATGCCGCACCCCTACGGCGTCGAGCTCGGCGTGCTGATGCAGATGTTCCGCGACACCAGCGCGCGCAACCTGCGCGCCTGCCTGCAGAGCGACTTCAGCCGCGTCTCGGGCCGCATCGCCGAAGAAATCTGCGCGCGCGCGAAGGTCCCCGGCAGCCGGCGCAGCGCCGACATGCCGCGCGAGGAGGCGGAGCGCGTGCACGTGGCGATACAAGCCACGAAGATCATGGCGCCGCCGACCGACTGCATCGCGCCGATCGGCGAGCAGCTGATCGAGCGCGCGCTGCGCTCCGAGGTGAAAGCCGACTTCTACGCCACGGTCACGCGCCGCCCGGTCGTCTACCGCGGCAATCCCTTCCTGATCGAGGTCGGCCTCGCCTACGGCGGCAGCCTGCCGGCCGAGGAGCCTATCACGGTCTACCGCTATGCGAATCGCGTGCCGTTGCAGTACCAGCAGGGCGCCTGCGCAATCACCAAGGCCGTGACCGGAACCGACTGGAAGGCCTATCAGATGCAGCAGCCACGCGGCGCGCTGCCGGTGGGCCCCCTGCTGCTGATGCTGCACATCGCGAGCGTCTGGGTGCCCTTCACCTCCGAGAGCAAGGAGGCGATCGCGCACTACCCCGAGATCATCAAGGAGATGCGGCTCGGCCTGCAGGAGTGCGGGCGCAAGGTCGGGAACTTCATCCGCAAGCGCCGCCGCGACGCCGACGAGGCCAATAAGCGCGCCTACATCGAGAAGTACATCCCGCAGGTCGCGATCGGGCTGCAGCAGATCCTCGCGCTCTCGGACCCCGAGCGCGATCTCATCGTGAGCGAGCTGACCGTGGCGCTCGAGCGCAGCAGGAAGGCATGAGCATGGCGGCGAAGAAGAAAGCCGGTTCCAAGAGCGCTGCGTCCGCGGCGAAGAAGGCGCCGAAGCACGCCAAGAGCGTCGACACCTCGGACTTCAGGAAGCAGCTCGAGAAGTTGAATGGCCTCACGGTCGACCTGATCTGCGAATCCGCGAGCGGCGTGCACCAGGAAATCCTCGCGCACAAGAAGCCCGACCTCGCTTTCCCGGTGCGCTCGCTCGCGAACGTCTCGTACTCCGAGAAGACCGGCTATTTCGAGATCGGCCGCCAGAAGAAGGTGCGCACGCTGACCGTGAACACGGTCAAGAGCTTCGCGCAGACGCTGCGCATGATGGGCCTCTCGAAGCAGCTGATCGAGAGCGCCGACTTCGCGACCAAGCGAGACGCCTACTACCAGAGCAAGAACTGGGAGGAGGCCCGCTTCGACGACCAGGTCGAATCCGACGCCGTGATGGACGACATCGAGGCGCTGTTCTCGCTGCGCGGGATCTCCCGCGAGCAGCTGCGCTTCGTGCCGGACGAGCACGGCGGCGCCGTCGCGGGCAATCTCGTGGTGCTGGATCCGGACCGCGAGACGGGCGTGGTCGAGCGCATCGACTGCACGCGCTTCGGCTCGGGCGCCTACTCGATTCCCTCCAACGTCGAACTGCTCTGCTTCGAGACCGACGCGAAGTTCGTGCTCGCGATCGAGACGGGCGGCGTGCTCCAACGCCTGCAGAGCCACAAGTTCTGGCAGACCTCGAACTGCATCCTGGTCTCGATGGCGGGCGTGCCGACGCGCTCCACCCGCCGCTTCATCCGCAAGCTCAGCGACGAGTGCAAGATCCCGGTCTACGCCTTCGTGGACTGCGA
>CAYTJA010000196.1:0-19292 GCA_964437835.1 uncultured Spirochaetales bacterium | reverse complement strand
CGAAGATCGAGTCGCGCGAGTTCTCCTCTGCCCAGACGCCGGCCAACCCGCCCGGATTGAACTCGATCGCGTCGAGCAGTGCGTCTGGCAGCTCCTCGCCGAGCGGAATGCCCGCGCCGCCGTGCCCCGGGAAGCCGCGCGGGTCGACCAGGCCCGGCGCGCCGAGGTGGGTGTCGGTGCTGCCGATCACGCCGAACTGGAACGGATTCACGCCGAGCTGCTGCTCCAGCAGCAGGCCCGCGGCCTGCGCGTGCCTGGTGAAGTTGAGCGGCGCCGGCGCCCGCTTCAGGCTCGGGAAGAAGCGCCCCGCGAAGCTGTCGTAGGGCAGCGCTTCGAAGCCGCAGAGCTCGTCGGCCGCCGCGCCGGCTGCGGCAGCGGCACTGCACTCAGAGGCGCCCTTGTGCTGCATGATCTCGACCAGGGGCTCCGCGCGCGCGCGCCGCAGCGCGCCGGCCGCGTCGAGCGGCCGGCCCTCGGGCCCCTCGGCCAGGAACATCAGCCCGCCACTGATGTTCGAGTTGTGCGGGATCACGACGGCATCGCAGCCGGAGAGCCGCGCGCGGCAATCGCGGTCGAGCGCGTCCCAGAGCTCTTCTTTCGTCGGCGCCTGTACGACGGAGGCCGGCAGCGCTGGCACGCGCTCGTTGCGGAAGATCACGTTGCGGTGGAGGTTGTCGGCGATATTCGCGCTCTTCGTCCACTCGTAGGCGACGAAGCTCGTGAAGCCGCAGGCCGCGCTGCGGTCGTAGGCCTGCTCGGCGGCGTCGCGGATCCGCTGCCAGACGCCGGCCGCCGCGGCGTCGCAGTGCTCTCCGTGTTCCCCGCAGAACGAGAAGCGCGCGGGCGGGCGCGAGTTCATGCTGAAGAACGCGATTCGCGGCCAGCCGCGGTAGACACTGCAGATCAGCGAGTCGTAGCCCGGCTGGCCCGGCGACTGGCACAGCTGCACCTCGCCGAAGAGCTCCGAGTGGTCGGTCACGGCGGCGAAATCGAGTGGGCGCGCGAGCAGCGCTCGGCGCGAGGGGCGACCCTCTGCGTCGAAGGGGTGCAGCGGCAGTTCGGCGCCGCGCGCGAAACGATACGCATCCGCGGGCGTCGTGCGCGTGCCCTGGGTGCTCGCGTCGAGCGACCAGGTCGTGTGCACGTGCAGATCGCCGAAGAGCGGTTGGCGCAGCGGCTCCGAGTGCGCGCAGTCTTCGCGCGTCTCGCTGCGCGTGAACGCGCGCTCGGGCTCGGCGCTCGCGGCAGCTGCGAGCGCGGCTGCCGCGCAGAGGAGATAGCGCAGTGCGCGTCGAGCGCTGCCCGTGCTCAATCGAAGATTCCCGACCAGCTCGACTGCGGTCGCGTGCTCGAGAGCGGCGTTTCGTAGATCGGGCGCAGCGACGCCGCGAGCATGCCCGCGCAGAGCAGCACCAGGATGCGCGTGCGCAGGCGCGGCTCGATCCACCGCTCGAGCAGTCGCGCGAGCAGCCAGGCCGCGAGGAAGAGCAGCGCGAGCCAGGCCAATGCCTGCAGCGAAGCGAGGCCGGCCGCGGTCGCGGCCTGCCCGCCGCCTTCGATCAGCCAGATCGCGCTGAAGAGGCCGGCCAGGAACGTCGCGCGCAGCGCGGGCGCGCGCTCGCTCGCGAGCGCGAAGTAGGGCACCGGCAGCGTCGCCACGGCCACGACCCAGAGAACCCAGCGAATCGTACGTGCCGACACCGAAGGCTCCGGGCGCGCCGCTCGACGCGCCTAGCGGCCGACCGCCTTGCGGAAGGCCGCGACCAGCGGCGCCAGCAGGTCCGCGACCGCGGCCACCTCCCTGGGCAGATTCGGCGTGACGCGGAAGTCGGTGATGCCGGCGGCGACCATGCCCGGGACCGGGGCGAGCGTGGCGTCGAGGTCGATCGCTCCGTTCGCGCGCTGCGCGAGCGCGATATGCGTGGTGACCTGGAAGCCCTTCGCGTCGCGGCCGGCAGCGGCCAGGGCCTCGCGGATCTTCGCCAGGCCGGCGACCGGATCGAGCGCGTCGGGGCCCCACGGAATCCAGCCGCTGCCGAAGCGCGCGATGCGCTTCAGCACGCTCGGATTCAGCGTGCCGCTGATCCAGAGCGGCACGCCGCCCGGCTGCAGCGGCTTCGGCATGCAGTGGATCTTCTCGAAGTGGAGATCGGCCGAGTGATGGCTGGCCGAGCGCTCGCGCCAAAGCGTCTGGCAGACTTCGAGGGTCTGATCGAGCTGCGCGCCGCGCTGTTCGTAACGGAGCCCGTTGGCCTCGTACTCCTCGCGCTGCCAGCCGACCCCGACCCCGAGGTCGAGGCGGCCGCGCGAGAGCACGTCGAGGGTCGCGGTCGCCTTCGCGAGCGTCGCCGGGCGGCGCAGCGGCGCGATCAGGATGCCGGTCATCAGCCGCACATGGCTCGTGATCGCGGCCCACATCGAGAGCACGACGAGCGGATCGAGCCAGTGTCCGTCCGGGCCGGTCGGCTGCTTGCCGCCTGCGGTGCCGCCGCGCTTCGGGTCGCCGTAGGC
The DNA here is from genome assembly GCA_964437835.1 of uncultured Spirochaetales bacterium. Taxonomy (GTDB): domain Bacteria; phylum Myxococcota_A; class UBA9160; order UBA9160; family SMWR01; genus CAYTJA01. The sequence continues at coordinate 16,781 of CAYTJA010000196.1, read as the reverse complement.
CTCGAGATTTTCGCCCATCACCACGTGATCGGAAACCGCGAGTCGGTCGATGCCCGCGGCGTCGGCGCCGCGCGCCTGCTCGAGCAGGGGCTGCCAGCCGCCGGCGCCCGGATCCTTTGCCGCGAAGTTTCGCGGCTGGAGCGAGAGCGCCGGACTGAGGGCCTCGAGCGAGCTCGGGTGCGACATGGTTCTCCCTTCGTGTTCGCACTGCGCGCGCTGCGCGCGCAGTGCGGCGATCGCATTCTCCCACGGCAGGGCGGAGCGCGCGAGCCGCAGGCGCAGCGTAGCAGCGGCGGCGTGCGCGCCGCCGGGGCGAGCGCGCACGATCGGCTCTACTCTGCGTCGCGATGCGCGGCATCGCGGCGAAGCTTCCCGACCAGGTCGTGCCCGTCGCCGCCACCGCGGTTGCCTTCGCGCTGCGCGCCGAGGGCGCGAGCCGCTTCTGGATCAATGCGGACGAGGGCATCTACTACGCCGTCGCGAGCGCGCCGAGCTGGGGCGAGCGCTGGTCGGCGATCGCGGGCAACGCGCACCCGCCGCTCCACTACCTGCTGCTGGTGCTGATCCGCGCGCTGACGGACGACGCGCAGTGGCTGCGCGCGCCCTCGGTGCTGTTCGGAACGCTCGCGGTGCCGATCGTCTACGCGCTGGTGCGCGAGCTCGCGGGGCGCGGAGCGGGTGGCATCGCGGCCTGGCTGCTCGCGCTCTCGCCGGGCGCGGTGATGCTCTCGCGCACTGCGCGTCCCTACGGGCTGCAGCTCTTCCTGCTCGCGACGGCGTTCGGGTGCCTGCTGCGCGCGACGCGCTCGCAGCAGCGGCGCTGGCTCGCATGCTATGCGGTTGCGGCGCTGCTCGCGGTGCTGCACCACTACAGCAGCCTGATTGCGCTCGGAGCTGCGGGCCTGGCTGCGGGGGTCGCCGCGCTGCGCGGCGCGTTGGCACCCGCCGGGCTGGCGCGGATCGCGCTCGCGAGCCTGCCGGCGGCACTCGCGGCGGCGGCACTCGGCGCGCTGCACCTGGCTCCGGCGCTGCGGGCGGGTTTCCCGGAAGGTGCGGTCGCGGGTTGGCTCGCGCCCTACTACGCGGGCTCGGTCACCGATCTGCCCGCGCTCTGGCTCGGCGCGGTCGAGTATCTGGTGGGACCCGTGCTCGCGGCCCCGGTCTTTGTCGCGTGGTTCGCAGCGCTGGGCCTGGCGCTCGCGCAGCGGCGCTGGCTGATCGCGGGCGCGTCGCTGGCGTTGATAGCTGCGGCGTCGCTGCTCTCGTCGCTGCGCCTGTATCCGCTCGGCTGCACGCGCCACGACCTCTACCTCGCGCTCGCGGTGTTCCCGGTGCTGAGCTGCGGCCTCGCGGAGGCGCTGCTGCGCGGATCGCTCGTGCGCCGCGCGGCGACGGCAGTGGCGCTCGCGCTATTGCTGCTCGCGCGCGAGCCGCTCGCGCGCGAGCTCGGCCGGCCGCCGCTGCCCTGGCGCGCACATCCGGAGCTCGGACTGCTGCGCAGCGATGTCGAGGAGTGGCTCGCGCCGCGATTGGCAGCCCTCGCGCAGACGCCGGGCCTGCTCTGGATGGACCAGTTCACGAGCTACACGCTGCTGCCGCTCCTCGCGCGCGATCCCGCCGATCCCGCTGCGCCCGCGCGCGCGTTCGGATTCGCGAATGAGCACGCGCTGCGCGTGTTCCGCTTCGGCGCGCGCGACGTCGTCGTTGCCGCCGCCTGGTTCTTCTCCGCGAGCGCGCGCGATCGCGATGCGGAGCACGGGCTGTGGCGCCAGCTCGATCGGCTGCGCGAGGAACGGCGCGATCTCGTCCCGCTCTTTTCCGAGCTGCGCGCCGTCTCGGCGAATGGTCCGCACCTCGTGCTCGCGCTGCGCCGGCAGGCCCGCGAGCGCCACAGCCAGGGGCTGCCCGCGCCGCCGTCCGCGCGCCGGCGTCGCGGCGAGGTCGTGTCGGAGGTCGAGCTGCAGCCGCCTGCGCTCGCGCTGTTTCGGCTCGACGCGGTGAAGCTCTACGGCGTGGGTCCCTGGCGCTCGCCTAGCGGGGTGGATCCGGATTCGCAGCCCTGAGTGTCGCGCGCAGTTTTCGCGCGCGGCGATTTCCGGGGTCGAGCGCGAGCGCTATCTCGAGGTGTGCGGCCGCACGCTCGGCTGCACCTGCGGCGCTCGCGAGCTGCGCGAGCTCGAGATGGGGTTCGAGCAGGTGCGGGCGGATCCGCAACCACTCGCGCAGCATGCGATCGGCTTCGGCGCCGCGCTGCTCGCGCAGCAGCAGCAGCGACAGCGCGCTCGCTACGCGCGGGTCGTCGGGAGCGAGTGTGCGTGCGCGCAGCAGCTCCTGTTCGGCGCGCCGCGGATTGCCGCTCGCCTCGAAGATGCGCGCACACGCGAACCTGAGGTCGGACGCGCCGAGCTCTCCCATGGGGGCATCGCAGAGCGGGAGGCCCGCGCTGCCGCGCCGCAGCGCGCGCAGCGCCTCGAGCTTGCCCGCGGCGAAGCGCGCATCGGCGGGTTCGCGCGCGAGCGCGGTTTCGAAGGCCGAGAGAGCGCGCGCCGGGTCGCGCTGCGAGAGCGCGTGGTAGCCCTGCACCGCGGCCGTGAGCCCGGCCTGCTCCGGGATCCAGACGCCGCCGAGCGAGGCCGCAGCCCAGAGCCCGAGCAGCGTCGCGAGCGCGAGCGCGGTCGCGCGGCGCCGCAGCCACGGCTCACAAGCGAGGGCCAGGAACGCGCAGGTGGGCAGCAGCGCCGCGTGTCCGAAGTGGGCCTTGACGAGCGAATAGCTCGGCACGCGCAGCGGCATCGCGAGCAGCGCGAGCGCGGTCGTCGCCGCGAGCAGGCACAGGAACAGCCAGGCCGGCTCGCGCCGCGCGCGCCGCAGCGCCCGCAGCGCACCCAGCGCGATCAGCGCGAACGGCGCGAGCGCAAGCGCGCTCGCGCACGCGAGCAGGCGATAGTTCCACGGCGCCGCGAAGACGAGTGCGCGCTCGCCGCAGAGCAGTCCGTCGCCGAAGAAGCTCGCGTAGAATCCACCCGGAACGCTCGTGAACGCGGCCCACCAGGGATCGGCGATCGCGGAAACCAGACCACCCCGATAGTCGGCTGCGACGCGGTAGCCCGGATCCTGCCACCAGACGAAGCCGAGCGCGGGATCCCAATTCGCGGCGAAGGGTGTTCCGTAGAGCCACGCGACGCGCGCATAGTGCCAACCGCAGACGGCCGCGGCCGCCGCCAGCAGGGCGGCCGCGTCGCGCAGTGCTGCGCGCGGCGCAGCCGAAGCGAGGGCTCCGCGCAAGAGCAGCGTGACGAGCAGCGGCGGCAGCAGCAACGCGGCCGAAAATTTCGCGAGCAAGGCAAGGCCGAGCGCGGCACCGACGCCCGCCCAGCGCGCCGCGCCCGCATTGCCGCGCTGGAAGGCCGCGAGCGCGAGCAGCGTCGTGAGGCTCACGAGCGGCATCGCGAGCGTCTCGTTTCCGATCAGCTGGAACAAGGTGGTCTGCATCGGCAGCGCGGCCGCGAAGAGCAGCGCGAGCGCGGGCGCCGCCGCGCGCCCCGGGAGCAGCCGACGCACTCCGGTGTAGATCAGCGCGAGCTGTAGCAGGCCGAAGCCGAGCTGGAGCGTTCGCAGCCAGCCTGCTGCGCGCGCGGATTCGAGCTGCAGCCCCGCGAGGCCGAGCCAGCTCGCGGCCGCCACGTAGAAGAGCGGCGGCTGGTACATCTGCCAGCCCATGTGTCCCACGGGCAGCGTCTGCTGCTCCTGCAGGTAGCGCAGGTAGTCGAGGTGCCCGCGCGCGTCGAAGCCGAGCTCGAGCGGGAGCAGCCGTGCTGCGTGCGCGAAGAGCGCGATCCAGACGCCGGCCGCGAGCAGCCACGCGGGCTCGGGCCGCGCGAGCCAGCGGCGTGCGCCCGCTCGCGCTGCGAGCACGCTGACTCCGCCCGCGAAGGCGAGCGCCGCGAGACCCGCGCCGAGCAGCCAGCCGCGACTCGCGCGCAGCGACGCGACCGCACGCCCGCCGGCTTCGGGCGCGAGCTCGGACGCGGGCCGCGCGCGTGTGCCCGCGAGGCGCGCCGCTCGTTCGCTCGCGCCCGCGAGTGCGGCGCTCCACTCGGGGCCGCTCGCGAGTTCCAATCCCTCGCCGCGGAGTGCCAAGGCGAGGGCCGGCGGACCGGTCGCGTTCGCGACGCGCGCGACCACGCGATTCGCCCCAGGCCGCAGCACGCGCGCGACTTCAGTGCGCTGCCAGCGCTTCCAGTCCGCCGCGTCCGGCGTCGCCGCCATTGTCGTGGCGTCCGCCTGCGGGAGGATGCGCTGCCCGTTGATCCACAGCTCGAGCTCGCGAAAGCCGCGCGCGCGCAGCTCTGCTCGGGCTGGAACCGCCCCGAGTTCGAAGTCGCGCGCGAACTCGGTCTCGAGGCGCAGCGCGGGCCGCGCTTCGAGGCGCGGCGGCAGTGGGTATTCGATCCAGGGAGCGGAGGCGTCGGCCTCGAGCCAGGCGAGCCCGGGCCAGCGCTGCAGCGCGTGGAGCCCGAGCGCGGCACACAGCGCGGCGGACAGCGCGAGGCCGACGACCGCGCGCAGGTGATAAGGTCTCGCGTGCTCCACGCCGCCAGAAGAGTACCTGGGTGACGGACGCGCCCGCGAGCGACGAGGCCGACCGACGCGCCGCCGCGGCCGGCGGGGATCCGGCTCGCTCGTGGCGATGCATGCTTCCGCAGACGCCCGCCTCCGCAGCGCGCTGGGCAGCGGCCGTGGTGTTGACGCTCTCCGCCTACGCGAACCTCGCGCTGCTCGTCGGCCCCGAGTGGCAGCAGCTGTTCCCGCCCTTCGTTCCGGGCCTGCGCACGAACTTCAACGCGCATCTCGGCGCCGAGTACTTCTACATCGCGCTCGCACTCGTGCGCGGCGAGGGCTTCGCGAATCCTTTTGGAGTCGACACCGGCCCGACCGCGTGGATGCCGCCCGTGTATCCGTGGCTGCTCGCGCTGCTGTTGCGGCTCACGGGCGGGAGCCAGCTGGGCGTTGCAACCGCGGTCGTGATGCTGCAGAACGCGACCTGGATCGCGACTGCCTCGCTCGTCTTCGCGCTCGCGCGCGACAGCGCGCGGCGGCTGCCGCCCGCAGCCGCGCTCGGCTTCCTCGGACTCTGGGGACTCGCGCACTTCTACTGGTTCTTCCAGCTCACCCACGATGTCTGGATCGCGATGTGGATGCTGGACGGCGTGTTGTGGCTCGGCTGGCGGCTGCTGCGCAGGGGCGTCGGAGCTGCCGCCGTGCCGCTGCGCGCGGGGCTTGCCTTCGGAGCCTGGGGGGGGCTCACGTTGCTCACCAGCCCGATCCTCGGCTTCGCGTTCGGCATCGCGAGCCTCTGGTGCGGCTGGCGCTGCCCCGGATTGCGCCGCGCGCTCGCCGGCGCGCTCGCGCTGGCTGCGGCGATCGGCGGGCTCTGGACCGCGCGCAATCAAGCCGTCTTCGGGGAGCTGGTGCTGGTCAAGTCGAATCTCGCTTACGACGCCTATCAGGCGAGCTATGTGAGCCCGAGCGGCGTCTACGACGAGCCCTTCTTCCGGCAGCACCCGGTCTGGACGACGCTGCGCGACCCGCACTCGCTCTACCGCGAGCGGGGCGAGCGCGCGTTCTCGGCCCACAGCCTCGAGCAGCTGCAGGCCGCGCTGCGCGAGCGGCCAGGCGAGCTGTGGCGCAAGGCCGCGAGGCGCCTGCTCGCGGCGACCTTGCTGCACCACCCGTATCGACCCGAGATCGAGGGTGCGCACCCCTGGCTCGCGACGCTGCTGCTCCCGCTGCCGCTCTTCGGGCTGGCCGCGGCGCTCGCGCTGCGCCGCCCGCCGCGGACGCCGCTCTTCGGTTTCGCGCTGTGCCTCTACGCCGGGACGCTCGCGCCCTATGCGCTGTTGGCTTTCTACCTGCGCTACCTGCTGCCGCTCACGCCGCTGCTGGCGCTCTTCGCGTACTGGGGTGCGGATGCCGTGGCCGAAGCGCGGTCCGACGCGGCGCTGCAGGCAGGCCCGGCGGGACTCCGGGCCCCGGTCTCCGAGGCGGGCGCCAGCGACCCGCGCGGGTGAGATCGCCGATCGGTTGTTCTAGGGTCTGCGCCGATGCGCGAGATTCTGGATGACCTCGCGCGCTGGCGCACCGCAGGGCTGCGGGCGGCGCTCGCGCGTGTCGTGAAGCTCGAGGGCTCGGGACCGCGGGAGCCCGGGGCCGCGATGGCCGTCTGTGCGGACGGCCGCGTCGCGGGCTCGGTCTCCGGGGGCTGCGTCGAGGGCGCGGTCGTCGAGGTCGCGCAGGAAATTCTCGCGGGACGCCGCGCGCCCGGCCTCGTGAGCTTCGGCTACAGCGACGACGACGCCTTCGCGGTGGGGCTCACCTGCGGCGGCACGCTCCACATCTTCGTCGAGCCCTTCGACTGGTAGGCTGCTGCGTGTCCCCGCAGAGCGGGCTCTTCGAGGCATTGCGCGAGGCGGTCGCGGCCGATCGTCCGGTCGCACTCGCGACCGTCGTCTCGGGTCCGGGGATCGGCGCGAAGCTGCTCGTCGACGACGCCGGCGCCGCGCGCGGAGCTCTGCCAGGCCCGGAGCTCAGCCGCGTGGTCGCGCGCGACGCACACGGCGAGCTGCTCGCGGGTCGCACGAGCCTGCGCCACTACGGGCTGCGCGGCGAGGCGCGCCAGGACGAGATCGCAGTCTTCATCGAGAGCTTCGCGCCGCCGCCGCGCATGCTCGTGTTCGGCGCGGTCGATTTTACGGCCGCGCTCGTGCGCGTGGCGGTCGTGCTCGGCTACCGCGTGACGGTCTGCGATGCGCGGCCGATCTTCGCGACGCGCGCGCGCTTCCCCGAGGCGGACGCCGTGATCTGCGCCTGGCCGCAGGAACACCTGGCCGAGGTCGGCGCGCGGCTGGGCCCGCGCGACGCCGTCTGTGTGCTGACCCACGACCCGAAGTTCGACGTCCCCGCGCTGATCGCCGCGCTGCGCACGCGCGCGGGCTATCTCGGCTGCATGGGCTCGCGCCGCACCTGCCTGCGCCGCGACCAGCGCCTGCGCGAGGAGGGTGTCAGCGAGGCCGAGCTCGCGCGCATCTGCGCGCCGATCGGCCTCGACCTCGGCTCCCGCACGCCCGAGGAGACCGCGATCTCGATCTGCGCCGAGATCATCGCGCGCCGCAGCCAGCGCGCGACGAACTCGCTGCGCGAGACGCAGGGCCCGATCCACGGCTGAAGTCCGTGCTCGCTCACAGCAGCGAGAGCTGCACCGGGTTTTCCAGCACGTCGTCGAAGCAGAGTCCGGCGAAGGGCAGGATCGCGTCGGCGACCGGGCGCAACACGCGCTCGAGGTAGTGCGTGTGGTCGATGTGCGGCGGGAGCGCGCGGCCCGGCAGCACCGGCTCGGGACCTCCGGCTGTGATCACATAACGGATCACCGGCCCGATGCGGGCACCCGCCCGGCGCGCCGCCTGTACGTGCGGCGGGCTCGTCGCGGTGTAGCTCTCGAGCGAGCCCTTGCGGATGCGCTTCGCGTAGACGAGCTCGGCGTCGAGCGCGCCCACGCGCAGGCCTGCGACGAGCGCGCGCGCAGCGGGCAGCGGGTCGCGGTCCTGGAACAGGTCGCGCAGCAAGCCCTCCTGCAGCCTGCGCGCGATCTCGGGCCAGTCGCGGCGCACCGACTCGAGGCCGACGATCTCGAGCCGGCCATCGAGCCAGCCCGCATAGCGTTTCTTGCTGCCGCTCCCGCCGCCGCGCACGCTCGGCAACAGCAGGCGCTCGTAGACGCACTCGAGCTCGAGCACGAGTTGCGGCTCGACGCGGTAGACCTCGCGCACGCGCGCCTCGATCGCGCGCTGGACCTCCTCGCGCAGCGCCGCAGCGCGCTCCTGCACTGCGGCGCGCGAGGCGAGTGCTGCCGGAAGCTGCACGAAGACGGAGTCCGTGTCGCCGTAGAGCACGCGCACGCCGCAGGCCTCGAAGGCCTCGCGCGTCCACGCGAGCGTCTGCTGCCCGAAGCTCGTGATCGCATTCGCGACCGCGGGATCGAAGAAGCGGCAGGACGCGGAGCCCAGCACTCCGAAGAGCGCGTTCATCATGATCTTGATCGCCTGGTCGGCGTGGCGTCGGCCGAGGGCCTTCGCCGCCTCGCGGCTGGCCTGGAAGCGCTCGATCACGGCGGGCAGGATCGCCTCGTGGCGCGAGAAGCGGGCGCCGTTCGGCGCCTCGATCGCATCGGCCGGAGCGTCTGCGGCGGCCGCGTGGGCGAGCGGGTCCAGCTGGAAGCTGCGGATCAGGCTCGGGTAGAGGCTCTTCCAGTCGCAGACCGCGACGTCGCGGTAGAGGCCCGGGCGCGGCTCGATCAGCGCGCCGCCGTGGATCGGCTCGCTCCTGGTCGAGCGCTCGACGCAGGCTGCCGCGCGCCCGCGGCGGCGCAGCTCCGGCAGGTACAGCCGGTCGAAGGACGCGATGCTCGCGCCGACGCGGTCGAGCTGCATGCCGGAGAGCTGGCTGCGTTCGATCGCGAGCTCGAGCAGGCCCTCGGCCGCGAGGATGTCCCTCACCAGCACCGCATCCTCGCGGTTGTAGGCGACGAGTGCGCGGGGGTCCTCGCGGTAGAGCCGCTCGATCTCGGCTGCGGAATCGGGAGCGGCCGGGTCGAGCAGCTTGCCGCGGCCGAGCACCGCGCGTGCGGCGGTTTCGAGTCGATAGTCGGGCAGGCGCAGGGCATCGCGGAGCAGCGGGATGCCGTCGAGCACGATGCGGCCCGGCAGGCGCGCGCGCCATTCGCGCGTGAAGCCTGGATCCTGCTGGAACGAGAGCCCGCCCGGAACGCGCCCGAGATCCGCGGACAGGCGCAGCGCGTCGGCGCGCCGCTGCCAGGTGCGCAGGTCGAAGTCGACGACGTTCCAGCCGGTCACGAGGTCAGGGTCGAGCGCGCGGATCCGCTCCGCGACCGCGACCAGCAGCGCGGACTCGCTCGCGTGGCAGTGCGCGCCCGGGACCGGCGCCGCTGCGACGAGGTGCACTTCGTCCGCGCCGGCGCCGACCAGCGCCGCGCAGAAGATCCGGCTCGCGTCGGGAGCGGTCTCGAGATCGAGCGAGAGCACGCGCAGCGGCACCGAGACCTCCGCCGGCGCGAGCTCGGGATTCGCGAAGCGCAGCAGGCCACTCGCGAGCGGCTCCGCTCGGCCCTGGATCTCGAGACCCGCGCGGATCCCGCGGTCGATCAGGAAGCGAACCGGGAAGCGGAGGTCGGCCTCGAAGCTCGCGAAGCCCGCAGCGCGCAGCCGCTCGCGCAGCGGCGGCAGGTCGCGCGGGAGCTGCAGCGTGACGCGCAGCAGCGGCTCGCCCGAGAGCGCGCGCAGGCCGGGCTCGGGCCCGCTCTCGACTGCGGCCGCGCGCAGCCAGGCTTCCGCCGCGAGCGGCGCGAAGAAGTAGGGGCGGAAGCGGTCCTCCTCGACCAGGAAGGCCTCCCCGCTCTCGAGGCGGCCGAAGAGCTGTAGCACCGGCGTGCCGCCGCGCACCTGATAGGTCGGCGCCACGAGGAAACCGCGGGCCACGCGCACCTCCGCGCCGCGCAGCGGCGCGGCGACCGCGCGCCGGCTGCGCCGAGCGCGCGAACGCAGAGTCTACTCGCGCGAGACGGGCGTGATCCGGACTTCGAGGCGCCGTCCGTCGCGCAGCAGCTCGATCGCGACGGGTTGGCCAATGCGCAGCGCCTGGATCGCGTAGGTGTAGTCGTAGAGGTTCTCGATCTCGCGGCCCGCGAGGCGCAGCACGCGGTCTCCGGCCCGGAGCCCGGCGCGCTCCGCGGGGCCTTCGGGCTGGACGCCCGCGAGCGGCGCGCCCGGGCCCGGCGCAGCGGCGTAGTCGGGGATCGTGCCGAGCGACGCGCGCAGGCCGCCGCGCGGCGCGCGCTCGCGCGGCATCGAGGCGCGCTGGAATCCGGGCTCGCTGTCTGCGGCCGCGAGCTCCCCGGTGATGTCGATCGCGAGCTCCACGATGCGCGCCAGGCCCGTGTAGTCGAGCGTGTCGGGCAGGTCGCGCGGAGAGTGATAGGCCTCGTGCACGCCGGTGAAGAACGAGAGCACCGGGATCCCGCGCAGATAGAACGAGGTCGCGTCCGTTGGCAGGAAGCTCTCGGGTTGAGGCGAGACCGCGAGCGCCTGCTCGCGCGAGGCGCGCTCGAGCAGCTCCGGCCAGGCGGGGCTCGAGCCGATGCCGTGCACCACGAGCGGTCCGCGCAGCCTCCCGACCATGTCGAAGTTCAGATAGGCCGCGAGCGCACGCGGATCCGCGTCTGCAGCGGGCGCGGCGTGGGGATCCGGAAGCCGATCGGCATAGGCCTGCGAGCCGAGCAGTCCGAGCTCCTCGCCCGACCACGCGGCGAAGATCAGATCGCGCGTCAGGGAGGTGGGAGCCTCGCGGCGTCGCGCGGCGAAGTGCGCTGCGAGCTCGAGCAGTGCAGAGACCCCGGATGCGTTGTCGTCGGCGCCCGCGTGGATCTGGCCGCGCTCCTCCGGCTTCGCGAGGGAGCCGGAGCCGCCACGACCCAGGTGATCGAAGTGAGCCCCTAACAGAATGGCCGAGCGCTCGCTGGCGCCGGGGCTCGGATCGGCGCGCAGCCGGCCCACGACGTTGTGCCCCTGGCGGCGCTCCTGCAGCAGGTCGACGCGCGCCGCCAGCGACACTCCCGGCAGCTCGAAGCCCGGGAGCGCCGCGCCGGAATCGAGCTCGTGCTGCAGGTCGGCGAGGGAGCGGCCGGCGCGCGCCAGCAGACGCGCCGCGAGGGAATCGCCGAGCGAGATGGCGAAGAGGCTCGAGGCGCCGGCCACCGGGTCGTGCGAGAGCGTCACGAGCGATTCCTGTGCCTGCGCGCGCGGTCCGCTCGCGATCAAGAGGCCGATCGCGCCGCGATCGCGTGCGAGCATCGCCTTGTGCCGCAGCGAGGCGTAGGGATTCAGCTGCTGGCGCCGCTCGGCAGAGATGCCTTCTGGCAGAAAGCGCAGCACGAGCACCCAGCGTCCGTGCAGCTCGAGGCCCGCGTAGGAGTCGTAGGCGGGTTGGCCGGACTCCGCTGGCGCGACGATCCCGTAGCCGGCGAAGACCACCGCTGCGGGCGGCGCCTCCCCGACCCGCGAGAACCCGAGCGGGCGCCAGTCGCGATCGAGCTGCCGCGGCAGGCCGGCGCCGCCGCGGATCTCGAGCGCATTCGCGGGACCCAGCGACACCCCGGCAGTGAATTCGAAAGCCTGGAGGAATGCGGCTGCGTCTCCGGCGGGCTCGAGGCCCAGCGCCACGAACTCTCGCTCGAGGTAGCGGGCCGCGAGCGCTTCGCCGGGGCTGCCGGTCGCGCGGCCCTCGAGCTCGGGAGCCGCGAGCGCCTCGACGTGCCGCCGCAACACCGCCGCGCGCGGAGCGGAGGTCGCTGCCTCTCGAAGGCGCGGCTCTGCGGCGCCGCAGCTGATCCCGCTGGCTGCGCTGCAGGCCGCGAGCGCGAGCCAGGCCTTGCGGGTCCCGGTCCGGGAGCGGCCCGGTCCCACCCGCACTCCGCTCGGCTTCGCCTCGCTGCGCGCCGGGCTCTCGGGTCCCGGTCCGGGCGCAGCCCGGCCCACCCGGACTCCGCTCGGCTTCGCCTCGCTGCGCGCCGGGCTCTCGGGTCCCGGTCCGGGCGCAGCCCGGCCCACCCGGACTCCGCTCGGCTTCGCCTCGCTGCGCGCCGAAGCGGCTTGCCTTGCGGGTCCCGGTCCGGGAGCGGCCCGGTCCCGGCTAGCAGCTGCGGTCATCCCGCGTTCCGCAGCACCGCGAACTCTTCGTCTTCGTTGCGCATGCGCTCGGCTTCCTGGAGCAGCTTCGCGGTGAACTGGCCGCGGATCGACTGGAAGAAGCTGCGCGCTTCAGGAAGACCCGCTGCGGCGGCGTGCTCGAGCCAGAGGTAGCCACGCGGGATGTTCCGCGTGGTGCCCTCGCCCTTCAGATAGGCGATCGCAAGCAGCAGCTCGCCCTGCGGATGCTGCTTGGCCGCAGAGCGGCGGTACAGCTTCACGGCTTCGATCGGACTGCGCGGGACGCCCTTGCCTTCTGCGTAGAGCAGGCCGAGGTTCGCGCAGGCCTCCGGGTGATCCTGCGCCGCCGCGCGCTTGAACCAGTTCACCGCTTCGAGTTCGTCCTTCTCCCAGCCGCGCTCCCCGGTCGTGTAGAGCATCCCGAGCTGATTCTGGGCCTCAGCCAGGCCGAGCTCGCCCGCGCGCAGCAACCACTTCTTGGCCTTTTTCAGGTCTTTCTTCACCAGCACGCCCTGGCCGACGAGCATCAGCGACGCGAGGTGGTGTTGAGCCTGGGCGTGGTCGCCCTTGGCGGCACGGCGCAGCCAGCGCAGTGCCGCGTCACCGTCGACGCCGGCCCCGCGATCCTCGGCCCAGAGCAGTGCGAGCTGGAACTGGGCGTCCGCGTTGTCGGCGTCGGCGGGACCGGCAAGCCATTTGCGCGCCTCGCGGATGTCGAGCGGAACGCCGAGGCCCGTCGCATACAGCTGAGCGAGCTGCAGCTGAGCCTCGATGTGATGTGCGCGAGCGCCGCGCTCGAACCACTGCGCGGCCTGGCTCGGATCGGCCTCGACGCCATTGCCGCTGAGATACAGCGAGCCGAGCTGCGTCATCGCCTCGGAGTTGCCCTGATCGGCCGCGAGCCGGAACAGGCGCGCGGCCTCGGCGGGGTCCTGCTTCACTCCGGAGCCGGTGAGCAGCAGTCGGCCGAGCGCTTGCTGGGCCTCGGGCAGATCCTGCTCGACTGCCTTGCCGTACCCGATCGCCGCCTGCTCGAAATCGGGCATCGTGCCCTCGCCGGCCTCGTGCCGGCGGCCGAGCTCGTATTGCGCCTTCGCGAGGCCGGCCTCGGCGGCTGCCTCGAGCCAGCGCAGGGCCTGCACAGGCTGCGGCTTGCCGACCTTCTCGTCCATCAGCATCAGCGCGAGCGCGAACTGAGCGTCGGTGTCGCCGGCCTGGGCGGCGAGGCGGTACCAGTGCAGCGCGATTCCGATGTCTGCTTCGACACCGCCCTCTCCGCTGGCCAGCATTGCGCCGAGTGCGACGCGTGCGGGGACGTGTCCCGCCTCCGCAGCGAGGCCGAGGAAATGCAGCGCTTCCATCGGGATCTGCGGCGCGCCTTCGCCCTTGCGCAATGCGATGCCGAGCTCGTACTGCTGCTCGGGCGTGCCGTCCTCGACGGCCTTCCGGCGCCAGGAGTAGGCCACGCCCGAGTCCGCCGTGACGCCGTCGCCTTCCGCGTACCGGCGCGCGAGCTCGAGCTGAGCGCTGTTCGAGCCGAATTTCGCGAGCAGCTCGGTGCGCTCGAGCTCGCCGCAGCCGCAGAGTGCGATCGGGGCGAGCCAAGCCGCGAGTGAGAAGCGCTGGACCCTGCGCGCGAGTGGATCTCTGGGCCGGAAGGGCGGGAGCGGTGCGAGCGGCGCGGTCATGGCGTCGCGGCAGTATGGCGCAGCGCGCGGCGGAGCAAGCTGCGGCGCAGGCTCAGCGCGCGCGCTCGGCTGCGCCCCATTGTGCTTCCGCGCGTGCCGCGTCCCCGACGGCGGGCAGCAGCTCGCATTCGCGGAAGGCTTCCTCGATCAGCGCCTTGACCTCGGGCTCCCACACGAAGGAGACGTGGCTGCCCTGGTACCAGACTGCGCGCGGCTGGCCCCAGTGCTGCCAAAGCTCGTGCGCGTGCTCGGGCGGGGCGAGGCGGTCGGCGAGACCGGCGAACATGAACAAACGCCGCCGCGGCACTCGCGGCGCCAGCGCGAGCGGGGAGACCACGCGCAGCGCGGCCTCGATGTCGTCGATCGGCAGCCCCAACCTTGCCAGGCCGCGCATCAGGATGGGCGTCGCATTGCTGCGCAGGAGCCCGACGAAGTCCGTCGCGGGCACGCCGACCACCACCCCGTCGAGTGAGGGCTCGAGTCCCGTGAGCAGCGCCGCGGTGTAGCCGCCGAGCGAGACGCCCTGCACCGCGATCGCGGGAGCGCGCTCTGCGCGCAGCCAGTCGATCAGGCGGCGCAGGTCCCAGACCGCCTGCGCCTGGGCGTGAATGGTGTCGACGAAGTCGCCGGTCAGGAAGCCGTCACCGCCGCGCCTGCCGCTGCGGCGCGAACCGTGCAGCGGCATCATGGCGATCGCGACGTTCAGGCCTAGCGCCTGGTGCAGCCAGCGCGCGCGAAAGCCCGTGAAGTCGACGAGCGGATGGCCCATGCGGTAGCCCGGCACGCAGACTACCCAGGGCCGGCGCCGGCCGCGGTGTTCGAGCAGCCAGGCGCCAGCGGTCCGATTCGCCTGGTGCGAAAGCCAGCGCTCGCGGCCGGGCTCCTCGGGATGCGGCTCGTAGCCGCTCTCGAAACGCAGCATCTGGTAGCTGCCGAAGTGCGCGCGCCGCATTCGGATCTCGACTTCGCGCAGCGGCGGCGGGCGGCGGTGGAAGTGGCTCGGATCGGTCGTGTAGCCGCGCCGCTCGTAGAGCGCGCGCGCCTGGCCGATCTCGCGCACGAGGCGGTCGCGGTCCTGTGCCGAGACGAAGGGCGCGAGCAGCAGCTCGCTGGCGAAGAAGATCTCGTCGAGCGCGATCTTGCCGGCCATGCGCAGGCCGAGCTCCGCACCTGGGAGGCGCTCGCCGCCGCGGCGCGGCTCCGAGCGGGTGCGCGCCATGCGCAGGCCGAGTAGCAGCGGAGCGACTCCGGAGCGGAGCGCGAGTCCCACGCCGCTGGCGAGCCGGCTGAGCAGATGATCTCCCTCCCGCTCGTGCCGTGGTGCCCAACCCTCGCCGGGATCCACAGTGCAACCAGAGACCTATCGGATGGGGCCGCGCGGCGGCTGAGGAAGCAGCCCCGGAAAGCGCTGCGAATCGGGCTTCAGACTGCGGGCGGCACAGAGGGATCGGTCTGGAGGGATTCTGACCGATGTGAATTAGACCCAGAACCGCGCCGCGGGGACCGAGTTGCGCGGGCTGAGCGGGGCCGCCGTGGGAGCCCCGGACTCTCGGCCGCAGTGCGCAACTCCTCGAAGGCGGCGGCGAAATCGCCGGAAAGGCCTTCGAGCTCCGGCACGTGGTCCCAGTCCGCCACGACGCCGATCGAGATGCGCCCGAGGTACGAGAGCAGCGCGATCGCGAGCGTCTGGTTCTGGAACAGCGGCACGAAGGGGTGCAACTCGTGCAGCCGCGCGCCTAGCAGGTAGAGCGGGAATTCCGGCCCGCGCACGTTCGTCACGATCAGGTTGTAGGGGCGCAGCTGGTTCACGAGGCTGACGCCCCAGTAGGGCAGCCGCGAGGAGCCGCTCCAGTCCGAGAAACGCAGGAACATTTCGATACCGCGTTCGGCCTTCGCGCGCTTGCGTTCGCGCGTCTGCGCGCGGATCGCAGCGAAGCGCTCGCGCGGATCCGCGATTCCGACCGGCAGCGACAAGAACCACGCAGAGACCTGATTGCCGACCTGCAGATCGATCGGACCACTGCGAGTGTCGACCGGCACGATCACGCGCAGCTCGAGGCCCTTGATCCGCTCTTGGCGGCGCTGCAGGAAGCGGCGCAGCGCGCCCGCAACCACCGCGAGCACGACATCGTTGACGGTGCCGTCGAGGTGCTTGCGCAGATCCTTGACCTGCTCGGTTTCGAGCATGTGCCACGTCACGCGCCGCTGGTTGCCCGAGGGTCGGTTCAGCGCCGAAGCCGGCGGAGCTGTGAAGCCCGACTGCAGCGTCGAGAGCCCGGAGGAGGTCGTCTGCACCAGGCTCTGGGCCGAACTCCACGGCTGTAGCAGCGCGGAGCCGAGCGCGCGCACCGCGTCGAGCGAGAGATCCGCGCTGTCGCGTAGGCCGTCGCGGACGAAGTGCAGCAGGCCAGGGCGCGGGCGCGGCGTCCAAGGCGGCGCCGGGTCGAAGTGAGGGTCGGGCTGCGGCGAGAGCAGATGCGTGACCGCGCTGACGCCCGAGACGCCGTCGGCCATGCAGTGGTGCACCTTCGCGATCCACGCGACGCGGTCGCCCGCCAGCCCCTCGACGAACCACATCTCCCAGAGCGGGCGCTCCGGGTCGAGCGGCAGCGACGCGATGCGGCCGACGAATTCCTGCAGCTCGCGAGGTTCGCCCGGCGCCGGCAGCGCGGCGCGGCGCACGTGGTGCGAGACGTCGAAGCGCGGGTCGTCGACCCAGATCGGATGCCGCTGGACGGGGGTCACGTCCAAGCGCTGCCGGTAGTGGGGCATCAGGTGCAATCGCGAGGTGATGTACGCGCGCAGGCGCGGGAGGTCGAGCTGGCCGTCGGCCCCGCGCAGCGGCGCGGCCTCGAAGCTGGCGAGCGCACAGATGTTCAGGTGGCCCTTCCAGCCATCGAACATCACGAATGAGCTGTCCTGTGCGGACAGCCGCTCATAGCCGTCGCCGGCGCGAACCCCCACAGACCCCCCCATCGCACGGCGCTCCGAGAGTGTCGGGGGGAGGCACTCGATCGGGGCACGCCGGCTGGCCGGCGCCCTTCGGGCACTGACCGGCAGTCAGTGTAAGGGCTTTGGCGAGGTCGGCGCCAGACGGGCGCAGCTCTTTTTCCCGGCGTCGCGTCGCGTGGCGTCGCCGCTGCCGGCCGGCTGCAGGCTCGGTGACGAGCGCGTGGCGGGAACGGGGCATTCCGGGGAATCGCGCGCAGGCTGCGTTACGGCGCGGCTCCCCCTGGTTACCCTGGGTCCGGGCGGTTCCGACCCGCCGTGGAGACAGCCCGATGGCGCCGACCATACTCGTCGTCGACGACGAACC
>CAYTJA010000195.1:0-6938 GCA_964437835.1 uncultured Spirochaetales bacterium | reverse complement strand
CTCGCTGTAGCGCGTGCCGAGCTTGAAGATGTGCCCGACTTCGATGCTGACGACGACGTCGAGCGGAGACTCGCACTGCGGGCAGGCCTCGCCCTTCGCGACCTCGCGCAGGTCGAGCCACTCCCCTACCCCGATGTCGCGCGCGACGTCGACGCCGCGCAGGTGGAAGCCGTCGCTGTTCGCGCCGGTCGTCATGCCGCGGCGGCCCTGCAGCGCGGCGTCGGCGACGACGCGCAGCTGCGTCACGCCGACCGCGCCGAGACTGCCCGGAGACGCGCCTAGCGCCGTGCGGACTTCATCCTCACTCGCGGGCCGCAGCTCCGGAACGCGCAGGCCATCCGCGAGCTTCTGCTCGCAGAGCAAGTGGTCTCCTCGCAGCAGAACGAGGAGCGTCTCGCTGCCGGCGACGTAGACGAGCGTCTTGATCTGGCTCGCGGCCGGCGCTCCGCCTTGCATGCGCACGAGGTCGTCGATCGTGCGCACACCCGGAGTCGGGAAGCGCTCTGGCGACGCGACGCCCGCTGCATCGGCGAGCTCGGGAAGCAGCGAAGTCGCCTTCTCGAGGTTTGCCGCATAACCACAGCTGCGGCAGAACGCGACGCGGTCTTCCCCGGCGTCACTCTCGACCATGAACTCGATCGATTCGCTGCCGCCCATGCTGCCGGAGGACGCCTCGACCGCGATCGTGTCGAGCCCGCAGCGCCCGAAGATCCTGCGATAGGCATCGAAGTGCAGCTGGAACGAGCGGTCCAGACCCTGCTGCCCGAGATCGAAGGAGTAGGAGTCCTTCATCGTGAACTCGCGCACGCGCAGCACGCCGGACTTCGGGCGCGGCTCGTCGCGGAACTTGGTCTGGAGCTGATACCAGATCTGCGGGAGCTGGCGGTAGCTGCGCAGCTCGCCGGCGAGGCTCGCGAAGACCTCCTCGTGCGTCATGCCGAGCGCGGCGTCTGCCCCCTTGCGGTCCTTCAGGCGGAACATCTCGTCGCCCATCGTCTGCCAGCGCCCCGAGCGCTGCCACAGCTCCGCGGGGTGCAGCGCGGGCAGCCGGAACTCCTGGCCGCCGATGCCGTTCATCTCCGCGCGCACGATGCCGCTGATCTTCTGGCAGACGCGCTGGCCGAGCGGCAGCAGCGAGTAGACCCCGGCCATCAGCTGGCGCACGTAGCCGGCGCGCAGCAGCAGCTTGTGGCTCACCGCGGTCGCGTCGGCAGGGTCTTCGCGCAGGGTCGGAATGAAGGCCTGGGACCAGCGCACGGATTCTCCCCCCCGGAATCACGCCAACGTAGCTCGCGCCGGGGACGTTGTTGCCTTTTGCCTTTTCGGAGGCCGAAAAGGCAAAAGGCAACAACGTCCCCGCTAGAAGGGCGTGCCGAGCGATTCTGCGGCGTCGAGATAGGCGGCGCGCAGGCGCTGGCTGAGCGGGCCCGGGCGCCCGCTGCCGATCTCGCGTCCGTCGAGCGAGCGGATCGGGACGATACCGGCGCCGCTGCCGGTCAGGAAGGCTTCGTCCGCGGCGAAGAAATCGATTCGGCCGAGACTCTGCTCGCGCGCCGGCACCCCCGCGGAGCGCGCGAGCTCGAGCACGGTCCGGCGCGTGATGCCCTCGAGCGCGCCGTCGATTCCGGGCGGCGTGAGCAGCGTCCCTTCCCGCAGCGCGAACACGTTTGCGACGCTCGCCTCCGCCACGCGGCCCTCCTGCGTCAGCAGCAGCGCCTCGTCCGCTCCGCGCTGGCGCGCCTCGAGCTTCGCGAGCACGTTGTTCAGATAGTTCAAGCTCTTGACGCGCGGGTCGAGCACATCCGGGGGGGGCCGGCGCCAACTCGACGTGATCAGATCGATCCCGGACTCGAGCTTCTCGGGCGGGTAGATCCGCAGCTGATCGACGATGCAGATCAGGCGTGGGTTCGGGCAGCTCGTCGGATCGACGCCGAGCGCTCCATCGCCGCGGCTCGCGATCATGCGCACGTAGGCGTCGTCGCGGCCGGCCGCGCGCAGCGTTTCGAACAGGATCGCCTGCACGGCCGCGAGTCCGCCCGGCAGCGCGAGGCCGATCGCGCGCGCCGAGGCCGCGAAACGCCGCAGGTGGTCGTCGAGGCGGAAGATCCGGCGCCGCGTCACGCGCATGCCCTCGAAGACACCGTCGCCGTACAGGAAACCGTGGTCCGTCACCGGGATGCGCGCGTCCGCGAGAGCGACGACGCGCCCGTCGAGCCAGGCCACCGAGCGCCCGCCTGCGGCGCTCATCGCGCAGCCGCCCGCGGCGCGCCCTCGAGGCGCGCGCCGATTTCGCGCGCGGCCGCGAGGAGCTGCTGCTCGGCGCGCGCTCGCCGCGCTCCGGTGAGGCGCGCACCGGGAGCGGCGACCGCGAGCGCCGCCGCGAGCTCGCCTCGGAGCCAGATCGGCGCCGCGCTCGCGGAGAGGCCCGGCTGCCATTCGTCGTCGCTGCGCGCGAGGCCGCGCTCGCGCACTTCGCGCAGCGCTGCCGCCAGCGCGCCGGAATCGCAGAGCGTCCGGTCGCTGAAGCGCGGCAACGGGAACTCGGGCCGTGTCAGTTGGCCTTCCGCGAGCGCGAGGTAGAGCTTGCCGACAGCGGTGGCGTGCGCCGGCACCTCCTCTCCGATGCGCGGAGCCGCTCGCAAGAACGCGGGGCCCTCCGCCTGATCGAGCACGCAGAGGCGGCCGCCGCGCGCGCCGACCAGGAAGACCGTCTCCGCGAGCGACGCGGCTTCGCGCTCGAGCACCGGACGCGATGCGCTGAGCAGCGGCTGCGAGTGCATCGCGCCGAGGCCGAGCGCGACGAGCCCCATCCCGGTTCGGTAACGACCCGACTCGTCCTGCTCGACCAGATCGCGGTGGCGCAGAGCCGAGAGCAGGCGATGGGCGCTGGACTTCGGCAGCCCGAGCTCGCGCCCGAGCGCGGACACGCCGAGCGGCCCCCGCGCGGCGTGCAGGTGGAACAGAACCTCGACGGCTTTCTCGATGCTGACGTGCTGCTCCATGAACCTCTCCTCGCGCAAGCGTGGAATCTTCGGTCTCCAAAGAAACGAGAACTCGATCGCGGATTATCAATTCTCGAGAGGATGTTCTTTTATACAGAACGACGTGCTGTATATCGGAACAGTCTTCGAGGGGCAAGCCTGCGGACGCATTGGAAGCTCGCGATTCGACTGGAGCTCTAGCCTTCGAGGACCGCGAGCACTCCGGTGTAGGTCAGGAGCTCGGTGTGGCCGCCAACCGGGCCGATCTCGCAGGAACCAAACATTCCGAGTAGCGGGACGCCGCACAGGGCCGCTTCGAGATACCCGACCTCCAGGCCCTCCAGCCCGAACAGCGAGCGGCCGCGCGCGACACAATCGAAGTAGATAGCCGCGCCCTCCCGACCCGCCGCCGGCGCCGCTGCAGCCCCCCCGAGCGCCGCACTGAGCGGCTCGAGCATCGCGCGCAGGTCCTCGCGCGCAGTTTCGGGTTCGCGCATCGCGAGCGCGATCGCGTCTCCGGGCTGGAACAGCTCGGGGGTTGCGAACGCGCGTTGGTCGGTCGCGAAGCCCGCAAGATTGCGAACCAGGTAGTTCCCGGTCGCGAGCGGGGCTTCGACACTGCGCGGGATCGCGACGAGCACGAAGGAAGCTGCGCGGCGCAGGTCCTCCGCGAGCGGGCCGCGCACCGCCTCGCGGTAGACGTCGAGCGCGGGGCGCCCGTCGAGCTCTAGGATCCAATGGCCCTGCACGCGCGTCACGGTCAGCAGGCCCGTCAGCGGACGACAGGCCTGCGTGACGGCGATCCGCGGCCGGCGGGTTCCGCGCAGCACGATTCCGGCCAGGGCTCCGCTTGCGACCCTCGTACCCGCCCACTGAAGCGGACGCCCGATCGCAGGGTCGGCCGCGCCCGCGCCGACCACTACGGCGTCGCCGCAGGCCGGGATCAGGCTCTCGACGAGCCGTGCGGCGTCGAAGCCGCCCGGATCCGGCAAGACGATCACGAGATCCTCGGGCCGCGCGGGCGCTCCGAGCAGGTCCTGCAGATCCTCGCCGACGGCGGCCTCGTTTCCGGCGAGGTCCGCAAACAGGAAAGGGCGTGCTTCGATGCCCGAGAGCGCGAGCACCGCGAGGCCCGGATCGTCGCACTCCCGACCGCAGCCGATCACTCCGTAGGAGAGCGCGCCTACCAGCCGCTGCGTGCCGAGCGCCGCACAGGCCCGCGCGAGCAAGGGCTCGGGATCGGCACACAGGCTCGGGGTCGCGAAGACGAGCGCGGCGTCCGCCCGTGCCGCGCCGCCCAGGCCCGCGAGCGCCGAGGCGACAGCCTCGTCCAGCGCGGAAAATGCACCGCGGCGGCTCGAAACGCCTGTTCCAGCACGGATCACGGGCGGAATATAGGCGCTGGACCCCCGCCATTGGCGGGTCCCGGGCCGGGGCGGCCCCATCCGCCCAGCTCGGCTTTACCTCGCTGCGCGCCGGGCCTTGCGGGTCCCGGTCCGGGAGCGGCCCGGTCCCACCCGCTCTCCGCTCGGCTTCGCCTCGCTGCGCGCCGAAGCGGCTAGCACGTGCCGTGAGCCGGTCCGCGTGTTTTTTCGGAGCTTTTCGGGCGGGAGCTTTCGGGCGCGCGAGGCCTCGGCTAGCATGCTCTTCGAACGTTGTTTAGACCCTCCTCTGCGACCCGAACCTCCCAGTTCTCTCCTTGGATTCCCAGCCGCACGCGCGGCCCGGGACAGGTGACTCGAGCGATGACTCGAGTGGGTTTGAGGCCGCGATTGGCTGACTTCGAAGTCATCGACACCCGAGCCGGGCTGGACGCTCTCGCCCAGGATCTCCTGTCGGAGAAAGTCATCGCCGTCGACACCGAAGCCGACAGCTTCTACCACTACTTCGACAAGACCTGTCTGATCCAGATCGCGACGCGCCGGCAGATCTACCTCGTGGATCCGCTCGCGCTCGGCGGCCCGGCAGAGCTCGCACCGCTCGCGCCGGTGCTCGCGTCGCCGGACATCTGCAAGATCTTCCACGCGGCCGAGTACGACATCTTCGTGCTGAAGCGCGACTGCGGCTTTCGCTTCCAGAACCTCTTCGACACCATGATCAGCGCACAGCTGCTCGGCTACCCGTCAGTCGGACTGGCCAGCCTTGCGAAACGGCACTTCGACGTCGACCTGCCGAAGGACGAGCAGCGCTCCGACTGGTCGCTGCGCCCGCTCACTGCGCAGCAGATGAACTACGCGGCGGCCGACGTGCTCTATCTCCTCCCGCTCGCAGAGAAGGTCCGCAAGGAGCTCCGGAAAGCGCACCGCGATAGCTGGGCCGAAGAGGAATTCGAAGCGCTATGCGAGCGGCAGTGGCCGGAGCGCGAATTCGACGCACTGGGCTACCTGCGCATCAAGGGCGCGCGGCGCCTCGATTCGAGGGGCCTGTCGGTGCTGCGCGAGCTCTACGTGATGCGGGACAAGCGCGCGCGAGAAATCGATCGGCCGCCTTTCAAGGTGCTCGGCAACCGCACGCTGCTCGAGATCGCCGAGCTGATGCCGGTGCGGCTCCCGGACCTGGGCCAGATCAAGGGCATCACCGAGCTGATCCTGCGCCGGCTCGGCAGCGAGGTGATCACCGCGGTGCGCAACGGCCGCAAGACGGACCACGGACCGATTCCGCGCCTCGGCGGGCCGACCCGCCGGCGCATGGATCGACACGCCGAGCGCCGTTTGCACGAGCTCAAGAAATGGCGAGCCGAGCGCAGCCAGCAGCTCGCGATCGACCCGGGTGTCCTGTGCCCGAACTCCGCACTCGAGGCGATCGCGGTGCGCGCACCTCAGCAGCCCTCGGATCTGCAGGGCTTTTCGGAGCTCAAGGGCTGGTTCCGCCGGGAATTCTCCACTGAGGTCACCGCCGTCGCGAACACGGCGGACCCGGCTCCCGGCGACGACTAGCCAGCCCCTTCGGCGCGCAGCGACGCGAAGCCGAGCTGAGTGCCGGTAGGCCAGCCCCGAACCCGAGAGTCCGCAAGCCGTTTCGGCGCGCAGCGAGGCGAAGCCGAGCGGAGAGCGGGTGGGACCGGGCCGCTCCCGGACCGGGACCCGCAAGGCCCGGCGCGCAGCGAGCGCAGCCGAGTGGAGTGCGGGTGGGACCGGGCCGCTCCCGGACCGGGACCCGCAGAACTCAGCCGCTCGTTGTCTCGGAATTGCGCGAGAAGATTCCCGGGAGCCCCAGAGCGGCGGGGTGCCTTCTTGGGGAATGCGCCTCTTGTCTGAGGCTCCCGGTTGGACCCGGCCAGCGTTTGCTCGCCCGCAGTTTCGCCGCCGGATCCGATCCTCGTTGTAGCGGTCTCCTAGAGCATCGGCCGTGCCAGCTCGCGTGCCGCCCAGAGCCGCCCGCGAAAGTCCGTGATTCGAGTCGAGAAAGGCGCTCCGAGGACGTGCGCGAAGAGACCGGCTCAGCTGCCGCCGATCGCTGCATGACTCATTCCAGATCCGCGCCACAAGACCCCTTGGAAGCATCTTTCCTTCGCATAGTCAGAGAGTTGTAGCAGTGCCACGAAGAGCGGCAGATGCAGCCTGTGTTGGCAGCGATCGAGAGCCGCCCCATCGAGGGCGCGCGTGCGGCGCGCGCTCGTGCGAGCGCGTTTCCCTGTTACCCTCGGCGCGTGTTCGCCGAGCGCCGGAAGCGCGTCCTGGACGCGATGGGGGAAGGCGCCATCGCGATCTTCCTGGGCGCCAGTCTGGTCGTGCGCTCGCGCGACACCGAGTTTCCGTTCCGCCAGGATTCCGATTTCCACTATCTGACCGGCTTCGACCACCCGGACGCCGTGGCCGTGCTCCGCACCGACGGCGGGCCGCGCTTCACGTTCTATGTACAGGCTCGAAGCCGCGAACAGGAGACCTGGACCGGGTACCGCCCCGGCGTCGAGGGCGCGCTCGCCGATTTCGGCGCCGACGCAGCCCATCCGCGCGG
>CAYTJA010000194.1:0-5119 GCA_964437835.1 uncultured Spirochaetales bacterium | reverse complement strand
TCAACGTGACCGGGGACCTCGCGGCGGCGGTCGTGGTCTCTCGCGGGGAAGCGCCGGCCGCCTGAGGCGAGCGCGCCCCGCCCGGCCCGATCTCGCTCGCCAGCCGGCAGCAGCGGGACCTCCTCGTGGAGGCGTCGCCGGGCGACCGAAAAAAAACCCGATGCCGTGACACAACCGGCCTCGCCAAACCACAACTCCCCGGACCCAGAACCCGCCCCAGGTCCCACGGGGAGTCTTCCGATGCTGAGAATGGCCTCGATCTCGCGCAGCCTAGGGTGCGTCCTGTTGCTGCTGCTGATGGCGGCGGGCGCAGAGGCAACTTCGATCTCGATGTCGCTCGCGGACTTCGTCCAGCAGGGCGCCACCACCAGCGGCGGCCTGACCTTCAGCAACGCCTCGGTGACGATCGGCAAGGGCCTCAACAAGAACCTGAAGAAGTACACAGTCGTGGTGAGCGACGCGGGCCTGCTGCTGCGCGGCAAGACCAACAAGCCCGGCAGACTCGAGCTGAGTTACGACGTATCCGGAAGCGGTCTGGTGGGCATCTCGAGCGTGCTCGACGTCAAGAAAGGCAAGGGCAACGGGCGAGTGCTGGTGCCTGGGGCGAGCGCGATCGCCCTGCTCGACAACGGCGCTCAGCCGGGGTCCGGGAGCAGCAGCTTCGCCGCGGCAGCCAGCCTTCAGCTCACGCAATCACTGCACGTCAAGCAAGGTCGCAGGTTCAGCTTCGACACCACCTTCACGACCTCGAACGCCCCCCCGTCGGTCCCCGAACCGGGCATCGCCATGCTGCTTGCCGCGGGCCTCACGGGTCTCACGCTGTTCGGAAGCAAGCGCTGATTCCAGCACAGCGACTTTGCGTGGGCGCCTTCCCCTCGGAGGGCGCCCGTCGTGTTCTGGGAGGGGCCGGCTAGCGTGCGCGCCTTGGCCCCGCAGCCACCCCCTGGGCCTCGGTGGCGCCGCGATGGCGGCGCTGTACCGAAAGGCGCTGCGCTAGGAGACCTCCGCTGCATTCCCGGTTTCGCAGCCTTCTGCTCGGCGTCGGAGCTCGGGTTCCCCTGCTGCGTGGCCTGCTGCGACAGCGCGAAGAGCTGATCGCCCTGAATCGCCTGCTGTTCGTGCAGCCAGGTCATTTCTATTGGCCGATTCCGCCGCAGGCCGAGTTCGAGCGAGACGCTCCGCGCATCTTCGGGGAGTGCGAGATCCAGGGCATCGACCTGCGCGAGGCGGCGCAGCTGGAGCTGCTCGCGGATTTCGGCGAGCTCGGCCGCGAGCTGCCCTTCCCGGCCGAATCCTCGAGCGAGTTCCGGTACTACTTCGAAAACCCGGCCTTCTCGTACTCCGACGCGATCTTCCTTCACTGCATGCTGCGCCGCCTGCGGCCACGGCGAGTGGTCGAGGTGGGCGCGGGGTTCTCCTCCGCGATGCTGCTCGACACCTGCGAGCGCTGGCTCGGAGGCGACGTCGCCTGCACGTTCATCGAGCCCCACCCGGAACGCCTGCGCAGCTTGCTGCGCAGCGGCGACGCAGCGCGCGTGACGCTGCTCGAGCAGCGGCTGCAGGACACGGACCTCGCGCTCTTCCAGACGCTCGAGGCGGGCGACGTGCTGCTGATCGACTCGACTCACGTCGCCCGCACCGGCAGCGACGTGAACTTCGTGCTGTTCGAGGTGCTGCCCGCGTTGGCGCCGGGCGTGCACGTCCACTTCCACGACATTCATTACCCATTCGAGTACCCGCTCGAATGGGTGCGCCAGGGACGCGCGTGGAACGAGGTCTACGCGTTGCGGGCCTTCCTGCAGTTCAACTCCGAGTTCCGCATCGTGGTGTGGAACGGCTTCCTCGCTTCGCGGCATCGGGCCCTGCTAGAAGGCCAGCTGCCGCTCTGCCTGCGCAATCCCGGGGCCGGACTCTGGATCGAGCGCACCGGGGTTTAGAGCACATCTCATAAGCCACTCCCGTCGCCGGGCACGCGTCTTCGACCGTCTGGCTGCGTTGCTCTCCCTGCGCCGTGGCGAGAGCCACGGCTCGGTCGAGCGCCTTGCCAGCCGGCCGAATCCGCGCGCCGGGCTCGGTCCGGATTTATGAGATGCGCTCTAAGCTGCCTCCGCTCGGAGGACGCCGCGTTGCCCGACCACCCGACGAACCTGCAGGTGCGCCTGCTCGACCGCTTCTTCTACCTCGACCCGCATCCGCAGTTTCGCTGGCTGCGCGAGCACGCGCCGGTCTACTGGGACGAGAGCGCCGACGGCGGGCTCTGGGGCGTGGCGCGCTACGAGGACATCCTCAGCGTCTCTCGCTCGCCGGAGATCTTCTGCTCCGGCAAGAGCTCGCGGCCGGAACGCGACTCGTGGATCCCGTCGATGATCAACCTCGACGATCCGCTGCATAAGCGCCGGCGCAATCTCGTGAACCGCGGCTTCACGCCGAAACGCGTCGAGGCCCACGAGCCGATGCTGCGCAGCCTGACAGGCGAGCTGCTGGGCGCCGTCTCCGCGCGCGGCAGCTGTGACTTCGTGAAGGACATCGCGCGCTGGATCCCGATGGTCGTGATCGGCGACATGCTCGGCGTCGCGCCCGAGGACCGCGAGAAGCTGCTGATGTGGAGCGACGAGATGCTCGGCGGCGGCGAGTCTGCCGAGATCGACGACGACGAGAAGCGCCGCGCGCGGCAGCGCGAGGTCGTCACCGAGTACATGACGTACGCCTGGAACGTGCTGCAGGCGCGCCGCGCGAAGCCGGCCGACGACCTGATGGGCATCCTCGCGCACGGCGAGGTCGACGGCGACCGCCTCAGCGACGAGGAGATCCTGCAGGAGAGCCTCTTGATCCTGATCGGCGGCGACGAGACCACGCGGCACGTGATGACGAGCGGCCTGCTCGCTTTGATCCAGAACCCTGCCGAGCAGGCGAAGCTCGTGCGCGACCCCTCGCTGATTCCGAGCGCGGTGGAAGAGATGCTGCGCTGGGTGAGCCCGATCCAGAACATGAACCGCACGGCGGCGCGCGACAGCGAGCTCGGAGGTCAGAAGATCCGCGAGGGCGAGCGCTTGCTGCTGCTCTACCCGTCTGGCAACCGCGACGCCGCCGCCTTCCCCGAGCCCGACAGGTTCGACGTGACACGCGAGCCGAACCGCCACCTCGCCTTCGGCGGCTACGGCACGCATCACTGCCTCGGCGCGAGCCTCGCGCGGCTGGAGCTGCGCGTGCTCTTCGAGGAGCTGCTGCGCCGCTTCCCCGACATCCGCCTCGCCGAGGGCGCCGAGCTGCCCCTGCGGCCGTCGAGCTTCATTGTCGGCCTGGAGGCGATGCCGGTGGTGTTCTCGGCAGGGGGATGAGGAGGGTCTCGCATGCAGAAATTCGTCCGTATTGCGTTGATTGGCGCTTCGATGGCCACGGCCTTGGGTCTCTCGTCGGGCGCGCCTCGCGACAGCATCGACACCGTCGTGATCCACACGATCGGCGGGCCCTCGTGCAGCGAGGAAGGCGCGGTGCAGTTCCGGCCCGTGCGAGGCAACGCGCGCACCTGGATCCAGTGGCTCGGGGAGCAACCGGTCGTCGGCATCCACTACGTGGTGGACCGCGAAGGCCTGACGCTCGCCGGCATCTCCGAGGATCAGGTCGCGAACCACGTGGTCGGGCACAACCAGTCGTCGATCGGGATCGAGCTCGTCAACAACGGCGACGGTGTCGATCCTTTCCCGCAGGTCCAGATCGACTCGCTCGTCACCCTGCTATGCGACGTGCTCGAACGCCGTGGACTTGCTGCGTCGGCGATCAAGGGGCATCAGGATCTCGACACGAACACGATGAGCTGCGGCGGAACGGAGACGCGCCGCAAGGTCGATCCGGGGGCGCTGTTCCCCTGGCAAGACGTGCTCGAACGCGCCGAGGCGTGCCTCACCAGCGGCAACACGCCGTCGCAAGCCGCCGAGGGAGCCGCCAGCGAGAGCGCGCCGCCCGAGCAGACCACGTCGCAAGCGGGAGAGTGAACGCGCGGATCAGCGCAGCCTCGGCAACCACGTCGCGATAGAGTCGCCCGGGCGCATGCTCTTCTACTTCGACTTCGCGACCTGGGCTCGCATGCTGCGCCTCGCCTCGCGCGAGAAGCGACTCGCGGTGCGCGCGTGGTTCCTCTACCGGCTGCTCGTGTGGGTGCCCGCCGTCGCGAGCTTCCACGCCGTCTGCTTCTTCCTCGACGGCGTGCTGTTTCCGCGCGTCCACCGCATCGAAGTGCGCGCGCCGGTCTTCCTGGTGGGCCACGCACGCAGCGGGACCACCCTTCTCCATCGGTTGATGAGCCTCGACGGCGAGCGCTTCTGCTCGTTCCGCCTCTACGAGCTGTACTTCCCCTCGCTGCTGCAGAAGAAGCTGCTGCGCGCGCTCGGAGCGTTCGATCGGCGCTTCCTCGGGAAACGGCTCGCGAAGCGCGTCGCCAGCTGGGAGGAGCGCAGGTACCGGGCGACGCGCGGCATCCATGCGATGGGCCTGTTCGAGCCCGAGGAAGACGACATCGTCTTCTATTACTCGTGCGCCTCGGGCTACTGGATGACGAAGGTCCCGTACATGGGGACGCTCGACTTCTATCACGTCGATCGTTGGCCCGAACGCAAGCGCCGCAGACTGATGCGCTTCTATCGCCAGTGTCTCCAGCGCCAGCTCTATCTCGACGGCCCCGAGAAGGTCTATACCTCGAAGAGCCCGGTGTTCGCGGGCCGCGTCGGGGCGCTGATCGAGGAGTTTCCGGACGCACGCTTCGGCGTGACGATGCGCAACCCGCACGAGACGATCCCGAGCCTGCTGAAGTTGCTCCGCGTGTCGTACAATCTCTACGGCATCGACCCGGCGGAGGCGCAGCGCTCGTTGCGCGCACAGGCGGAGATCTCCTTCGACACGTACCAGCACCCGCTCGCGGTGTTCGCGCAGCATCCCGAGACGAAGCGCGCGCTGATCGATTATGCCCGGCTGGTGGAAGCGCCGAAGCGCGCGGTCGAGGCGATGTACGCGGAGCTCGGCTTCGACGTGACGCCGGAGTTCGCCGCCGTGCTGGCTGCCGAGGAGCAGCGTGCGCGCAAGCACGAGACCAGCCACCGCTACAGCCTCGCGGAGTTCGGCCTCG
>CAYTJA010000193.1:0-18572 GCA_964437835.1 uncultured Spirochaetales bacterium | reverse complement strand
CCGCGGAGCGGAGCCGCGCGATGCTGCGGGGCGTGGGGACGCTGATCGTCGACGAGATCCACGCGCTCGCGCGCGACAAACGCGGCTCCCACCTCGCGCTGACGCTCGAGCGACTCGAGGCGCTGTGCGCGAAGGCGCCGGTGCGGGTCGCACTCTCGGCGACGCAGCGCCCGCTCGAGGCGATGGCGCGCCTGCTGGTCGGCGCGGGGCCCGAACGCAGCGATGCGAGCGGGCGCCCGGCCTGTGCGGTCGTCGATGCCGGCCACCGCCGACCCCTCGATCTCGCGCTCGAAGTCCCCGGGAGCGAGCTCGCGGCGGTCGCCTCCGCCGAGCAGTGGGGCGAGATCCTCGACCGCATCGCCGAGCTCGCGCGCGCACGCCGCACGACGCTCGTGTTCGTGAACACGCGGCGCCAGGCAGAGCGCATCGCACACCTGCTCGAGCCGCGACTCGGCGCGCAGCGGGTGGCCGCACACCACGGCAGCCTCT
The DNA here is from genome assembly GCA_964437835.1 of uncultured Spirochaetales bacterium. Classification (GTDB taxonomy): domain Bacteria; phylum Myxococcota_A; class UBA9160; order UBA9160; family SMWR01; genus CAYTJA01. Next base: position 18,083 of record CAYTJA010000193.1, on the reverse strand, counting down.
CGCTCGCGCACCGGCAGCGCGTCGAGGCCCGCTTGCGCGCGGGCGAACTCCAGCTGCTCGTCGCGACGGCGTCGCTCGAGCTCGGGATCGACATCGGTCCGGTCGAGCTCGTGTGTCAGGTCGGCTCGCCGCGCAGCCTCGCGACTGCCGTGCAGCGCATCGGGCGCTCGGGGCGGCTGCGCGGTTCGGTTCCGGTGGGGCGCCTGTTCCCGACCACGCGCGACGAGCTGGTCGAGTGCGCGGCGCTCTTTCGGGGCCTGCGTGCCGGCCGGCTCGACGCGCTGGTGCCTCCGGTCGCGCCGCTCGACATCCTCGCGCAGCAGCTGGTGGCCGCCTGCGCGGCAGAAGCCTGGTCCGAGGCCGAGCTATTTGCACTGGTGCGGCGCGCGGCGCCCTTTGCCGAGCTCTGCCGCACGGACTTCGATTCGATCGTGCAGATGCTCTCCGAAGGCATCGCGACCGGCCGCGGCCGCCGCGGCGCGTGGCTGCACCGCGACCGCGTGCACGGGATGCTGCGCGCGCGGCGCGGCGCGCGGCTCGCCGCGCTGACCTCCGGCGGCGCGATCCCGGACACCGCGGACTACCGCGTCCTGGCCGAGCCCGACGAGACTCCGGTCGGCAGCGTCAACGAAGACTGGGCGATCGAGAGCATGGCCGGTGACGTGTTCCTGCTCGGCAGCACTTCGTGGCGCATCCGTCGCGTCGAGCCGGGAGTGGTGCGCGTGGTCGACGCGCACGGCGCCGCGCCGACGATCCCGTTCTGGCTCGGGGAGGCCCCCGCGCGCACCCCCGAGCTCTCGGCCGAGGTCGCCGCGCTGCGCGAGGACCTCTCGCGCTGGCTCGATGCCGAGGGTCGCGCCGGAGCGGTCGCGCGCGCGGAGCTCGAGTGCAGTGCTACGCCCGCAGCCGCCGAGCAGCTGGTGCACTATCTCGCGGCCGCGCGCAGCGCGCTCGGAGGCAGGCTCCCGACCCAGCGCGAGATCGTGCTGGAGCGCTGCTTCGACGAGACGGGCGGCCAGCAGCTGATCGTGCACGCGCCCTTCGGCGGGCGCGTGAACCGCGCCTTCGGCCTGGCGCTGCGCAAGCGCATCTGCCGCGCTTTCGACTTCGAGCTCCAGGCGGCCGCGAACGACGACGCGCTGCTGCTCTCGCTGGGGCCCCAGCACAGCTTCCCGCTGCCCGAGCTCGCGCGCATGCTCTCGCCGGATTCGGTGCGCGAGGCACTCGAGCAGGCCGCGCTCGCCTCGCCCTTCTTCACCGCGCGCTGGCGCTGGAACCTCTCGCGCGCGCTCGTGGTGCCGCGGATGCGCGGCGGGCGGCGCAATCCGCCTGCGCTGCAGCGCATGCAGGCCGACGATCTGATGGCTGCGGTGTTTCCGAGCCTCGCGGCCTGTCAGGAGAATCAGGCCGGGCCGATCGAGATCCCGGATCACCCGCTCGTGCAGCAGACGCTTCGCGACTGCCTGAACGAGGCGATGGACGCCGACGGGCTCGTCGCGTTGCTCACACAGATTCGCAGCGGCGCGGTGCGCGTACACGCCTGCGAGACGACCGAAGCCTCGCCGCTCGCGCACGAGATCCTGAACGGCCGCCCCTACACCTTCCTCGATGACGCGCCGCTCGAGGAGCGCCGCAGCCGCGCACTGCAGCTGCGCCGCGGCCTGCCGATCGAGCAGAAAGATCTCAGCCAGCTCGACCCCGCGGCGATCGCACGCGTGCGCGCCGAGCTGCGCCCCGCGCCGCGCGACGTCGAAGAGCTGCACGACGTCCTGCTCTCGCTCGGCGTCGCGCGCACGGACGAGCTCCTCGCAGGCAGCGAGGCGCTATTCGAGCAGCTGCAGCAAGCGGGCCGCGCCTGCGCGCTCGAGCGGGCCGATGCCGAGCGCACGCGCTTCTGGGCCGCCGTCGAGCTGCGGCCGCAGCTCGAGCGGCTGTTCCCCGATGCGCGCTTCGAGCCCGAGGCAGGCCTGACGCCCGAGCTCGCGCGGGCGCTCGCCGCCGACGCAGCGCCGAGTCTCGACGAGTTCGCGGCCCGGATTGCGCGCGGACATCTCGAGCTGCGCGGCCCGATCGCGCTGCCGGAGCTCGCGCTCGCGACGGGTCTGACGCAGGCGCAGGTCGAACAGGCGCTCGCACTGCTCGAGGCGCAGGGCGTCGTGTTGCGCGGGGTCTTCGATTCCGCGCAGCACAAGGGAGAGACCCAGTACTGCGAGCGCCGCCTGCTCGCGCGCATTCACGCTTACACGCGCGAGCGCCTGCGCCGTGAGATCGAGCCCGTCTCGGCACAGGACTTCATGCGCTTCCTGTTGCGCTGGCAGCGCGTCGCGCCGGAGAGCCGTTGCGAAGGTCGGGCGGGCCTGCTGCACTGCGTGGAGCAGTTGCAGGGCTACGAGATCGCGGCGGGGGCGTGGGAGGCATCGATCCTGGCCGCGCGCGTCGCTGACTATCGCGGCGAGTGGCTGGACGCGCTGTGCCTCTCCGGCGAGGTAGGCTGGGCGCGCCTATCGCCGCGCGCGGAAGGCGCTGCCGAAGCGGGCGCGCAGGCCGAGGCTTCGAGCCGCGCCGCGCCGAGCCGCTCGACGCGCATCTCGCTCGGCTTGCGGGCGGATCTGCCCTGGCTGCGGCAGCTCGCCCGCGGCGCGGAGCCCGTGCAGCCGGCGCTGTCGCCGGGCGCGCAGCGCCTCTTCGACGCGCTCGGCCGGTGCGGCGCGCTGTTCCGCCAGGAGCTCTTCGCACAGGCAAATGCGCAGGCCGCTGCCGGTGCCGAGGCGACGCAGGCCGAGCTCTGGGAGCTCGTGAGTTGCGGGCTCGTCGCTGCCGATGCGTTCGCTGCGCTGCGCGAGCTGCTCGACGGACGGCACGCCGCGGGTCCCGGGCCGGGAGCGGCCCGGCCCACCCGCAACGAGGCGCGTGCGCGGCTGCGCCGCTCGGGAGCTGCGCGCGCGCCTGCGCAAGGGCGCTGGGCGCGCCTGCCGGAGCTGGACGAAGCGCTGGATCGCGAGGAGCTCGCGCTCGCGGCCGCCGAGCAGCTGCTGCTGCGTTGGGGTGTCGTATTCCGCGACCTGCTCGCGCGCGAGAGCCTCTCGCTCTCGTGGCGCGAGATCCTCTACGCGCTGCGCCGGCTCGAGGCGCGCGGGGAGATCCGCGGCGGGCGCTTCGTGTCGGGCGTCGCGGGCGAGCAGTTCGCGCTGCCGGAGGCGGTCGAGTCGCTGCGGCACACGCGATCGCTGCCGCGCCGGGGTGAGCGCGTGGCGCTCTCGGCGGCCGATCCGCTGAACCTCGTGGGCATCCTGCTCCCGGGCGAGCGCAGGGCCGCGAGCGCCAGCGGCCGCATCACGCTCGTCGACGGCGCGCCGGAGCCGGCCCCGGCGGACTGAAGCTCAAAGCCGAGCGCCGGCGCGCCGATACGCCGGAGCGATGCATCCCGCGATCGCAGCGGCGTCGCTGACCCTGGCCTCGGCCCTCGGGCTGGCCGCGTACGTCGCGACGCGTGCCGAGCGCGACAGCCGGAACCGGGGGATCCTCGCAGTCCTGGGCGTGCTCGTGGTCTGGACCGTCGGGACGCTCTGCCGCTTCTCGAGCACGAGCGAAACCGGGCTCTGGGCTTCGCTGCACCTCGTTTTCTTCGGGATCTTCTTTTCGTCGCCGCTCTGGCTGGTGTCTTCACTTCAGAACGCGCGCCATCCAATTGCGGAGCGACGCGAATTCCGGGCGGCGCTGCTGGTGCCCTCGGCGCTGGCTTTCACCGCGTTCCTGACCAACGACGCGCACCAGCTCGTGATGCGCGAGGTCTCCTTCGCCGCGCTCGAGCGCGGCGGGACTGCCTGGGCGGGGCCGCTGTTCTGGCTCTACCTGTGCTGGGCCTACGGCCTGGTCGCGTGGGGGAGCATCGCGCTGTTGCGCGCCGCGCGCGGGCTGCTCGCGGGTCGCGATCGGCGGCGCGGCTGGCTGCTCGGAACTGCCGCGCTGGTGCCGGCGCTCAGCAGCAGCGTCTACCTGTTCCAATGGCTGCCGGTGAGCTTCGACCTGACGCCCTCTGCGCTCGGGATCTCGATGCTGTTCACGACGATCGCGATTTTTCGCTACGACCTGCTCGAAGCGCATCCGCTCGCGCATCGCGACGTGATCGAGCATCTCGACGAAGGAGTGCTGCTCGCGGCGGCCGACGGCCAGATCCTGCAGCTGAACCTCGCGGCGACGCAGCTCCTGGACCGAGGGCGCAGTCAGCTCTTCGGGTTGCCGCTGGCGCGCGCGCTGGCGGCGCTCGCTCCCGTCTCTGACGCTGCACTGGCGGCTCGCCTCGAGGCGCTGGCAGGCGCCGGCCTGCTCGAGCGCCTCGAAGTGCGGACCGCGCGGGGCCGGCGCATCGAAGTCCGGGTCGCGGCGCTGCGCGGCGGCGGCAGCAGCATCGCCGGGCACCTGGCGATCCTGCGCGACCGCACCGAGGAGCGCCGCGACGAACTCGAGGGCCGGCACGCGCAGATGCTCGAGTCGCTCGGCACGCTGGCCGCCGGCATTGCACACGAGGTCAACAATCCGCTCGCGTACATCCGTGCGAATCTGAGTCAGATCCAGCGCATGGGCGAAGAGGTCGAGGCGGCAGCCGCGGCCGGTGGCCCCGATGCGAAGCTCGCGGCCGAGCTCGCCGATCTGCGCGAGATCGCCGAGGAGACCTTCGACGGGATCGAGCGCATCGGGCGCATCGTCGCAGACATCCGCACGCTCGGCGGCGTCTCGCGCCAGGACGTCTTCGGCGAGCTCTCGCTGAATCGGGTCGCCGGCGACGCGCTGCGCCTGTCGAATCTGCTGCGCGATCCCGCGATCGCAATCGAGACCCGTTTCGCCGACGCGCTGCCGATCGTCGAGGGCTCGGCGCCGCGCCTGGTGCAGGCGGTCTTGAATCTGCTCTTGAACGCGCGCCAGGCGCTGGCCGCGACCCCAGCGCCCCGCATCGAAATCGAGACGCGCGTGGAAGCGGCTTTCGTCGAGCTGCGAATCTGCGACAACGGCCCCGGGATTTCCCCCGAGCTGCAAGAGCGGATCTTCGATCCCTTCTTCAGCACCAAGGGTCCGGGCCGCGGCACCGGCCTCGGCCTCTCGATCTCGCTCGACATCGCGCGAGACCACGGCGGCTCGCTGCGCGTCGACTCCGCGCCGGGGCAGGGCGCCCGCTTCGAGCTGCGCCTGCCCCGCCGCCCCGGAGATGTCGGAGGCCCCTCGATCGGGCGCTAGCCTTGTGGTCCCGGTCCGGGCGCAGCCCGGACCACCCCACTTCGCTCGGCTTTGCCTCGCTGCGCGCCGAAGCGGCTTGCGCTCGCCTCGGGTATATCTACCGGCCCCGTGGCCCACGAATTCGTCTACACGATGCAGAACGTCCGGAAGGTCGTGCCTCCGGACCGCATCATCCTCGAAGACATCACGCTCGCGTTCTATCCCGGCGCGAAGATCGGCGTGCTCGGCGCGAACGGCGCCGGCAAGAGCACGCTGCTGCGCATCCTGGCCGGCGTCGACAGCGATTTCCTGGGCGAAGCGCGTCCGATGCCCGGCATCGTCGTCGGCTTCCTGCCGCAGGAGCCGCAGCTCGATCCGAGCAAGGACGTGCTCGGCAACGTGCAGGAAGGCGTCGCCGAGATCCGCAATCTGCTGACGCGCTTCGAGGAGATCGCCGCGAAGTTCGCCGAGCCGATGGACGACGACGCGATGAACGCGCTGCTCGAGCAGCAGGGAAAGTTGCAGGACAAGATCGATGCGGCCGGCGGCTGGGAGCTCGAGCACACGCTCGAAGTCGCGATGGATGCGCTGCGCCTGCCGCCGCAAGACGCCGACGTCTCCACGCTCTCGGGCGGCGAGCGCCGCCGCGTAGCCCTCTGCCGGCTCTTGCTCAGCAAGCCCGACATGCTGCTGCTCGACGAGCCGACCAACCACCTCGACGCCGAATCCGTCGCCTGGCTCGAGCACTTCCTGCAGGCCTATCCGGGTACCGTCATCGCGGTCACGCACGACCGCTATTTCCTCGACAACGCGGCCGGCTGGATCCTCGAGCTCGACCGCGGGCGCGGCATTCCGTGGCAGGGCAACTACTCCTCGTGGCTCGAGCAGAAGCGCAAGCGCCTCGAGGTCGAGGAGAAGCAGACCTCCGCGCGCGCGCGCACGCTCGAGCGCGAGCTCGAGTGGGTGCGGCTCGCGCCGCGCGCGCGCCAGGCCAAGAGCAAGGCGCGCCTGCGCGCCTACGACGAGCTGGTGGCCGAGGAGCAGCGTCGCGCGGTCGACACGGTCGAGATCGCGATTCCGCCCGGTCCGCGCCTCGGCGAGCTCGTGGTCGAGGTGAAGGACCTGCGCAAGGGCTACGGAGATCGCCTGCTGATCGACGAGCTCTCGTTCAGCCTGCCGCGCGGCGGCATCGTCGGCGTGATCGGCGGCAACGGCGCCGGCAAGACCACGCTGTTCCGGATGATCGTCGGCGAGGAGAAGCCCGACGCGGGCACGCTGAAGCTCGGCGAGACCGTGGTTGCGTCCTACATGAACCAGTCGCGCGACGCGCTGGATGCGAAGAAGACGGTCTGGCAGGAGATCAGCGGCGGCGAGGAAAAGCTCAAGATCGGCTCGCGCGAGATCAACTCGCGCGCCTATGTGGGCTCCTTCAACTTCAAGGGCGCCGATCAGCAGAAGCTCGTCGGCTCCCTCTCGGGTGGCGAGCGCAACCGCCTGCACCTGGCCAAGCTGCTGCAGCACGGCGGCAACCTGCTGCTGCTCGACGAGCCGACCAACGACCTCGACGTGGACACGCTGCGCGCGCTCGAGGAAGCGCTGCTGAATTTCTCCGGCTGCGTCGTCGTGATCTCCCACGACCGCTGGTTCCTGGACCGCATCGCGACCCACATCCTGGCCTTCGAAGGCGACTCCCACGTCGAGTGGTTCGAGGGCAACTACCAGGACTACGAAGCCGACCGCAAACGCCGCCTGGGCGCCGACGCGGACCAGCCCCACCGCCTCAAGTACCGGAGATTCCAGAGCAAATAGCGATGGCCTCGTTTCCGAACGCGAGCTTCATCCGGAGCCTCGAGAGCCTGCCGGTGCGCTTCCGGCTGCGCTGAACGCGAGGCGCGGCGTGCCGCCAGCGGGAAGGGCTGCCCCGCTTCAGATGCCGAGATTCGAGAGCGTGTCCGCGAGGCGGCCGACGGTCGCGACGAGCAGCGGATGCGATTCCTCGAATTCGCGCGCGGCGTCGGTCAGGCGCTGCGAGAGCGAGGAACCCTGGGGGCGGGTCTCGCCGGCGCGCTCGAGCGTGCGCTGGATGTCGCGCATGACCGAGAGCAGCAGCTCGCGCGAGGCCGGGTCGAGGCTGTGCGCGTCGCCGAGCTCGGCGTGGAGTTCTGCGAGGTGGCGGCGCAGCAGGGTCTCGTCCATGGCGCCGCAGTATAGAGTCCGGAGCCGCGCGCGGCGCGCGCTTCGGTACCCTGCGCCGCGAAGCGAGGTTTTCGCCGCTGTCGCCGCTGCTCGCCGCACTCGAAGCTCTCGCGTTCTCGGGGCTCTGGGTCGCGCTCGCCGCGGCCGCGCTCTCGACCGCGAGCGCGCTCGCGCTCGAGATGCCGCCAGACCCACGCGTCACGGCCACGGCGCTGCTCGGGACCTTCGCGGTCTACGCGCTCGACCGCCTGCGCGACGTCGATCGCGACCGCGTCTCCTCCCCGCGTCGCACGCGCTTCGTGCTGCGGCACGAGAATCGGCTCGCGCTCGCTGCGCTCGTCGCCTTCTGCGCTGCGATCGGCCTCGGGCTCTCGCTCGGTCCGCGCGCGATTTCGCTGCTCGCGCTGTGTCTCGCCGTCGGTTTGCTGCACCGCCGGCTCAAGCGCATCCGCGCGGCGAAGCCGCTCTACGTCGCGGTCGCGTGGACTGCGGTCGTCGTGGGGCTACCCGCCGCAGTCGATCGCGAGGCAAGGCACGTGGCCTGGGTCGCGGCCTCGATCGGCCTCGCGGTGCTGGCCAACGCGATCGCCTCGAACGTGCGAGATGGGGAGCAACGCCTCGCGAGCGCCGCGCGCGCACTCGCGGCCGCGCGCGGCTGTGCACTGCTCTCGCTCGGCCTGCTGCTCTTTGCCCCCGCGGGCCTGCGGCCGCTTGCCGCGGTACCGCTCGCGACGCTGCTCGCGTTGCTGCGGAGCCGGATCGACGAGCGCTGGGGCCTCGTGGCCGTCGACGGCGCCCTCGTCGCGGGTGCGGCCGTTGCGATCGCGCTGTACTGAGCGCTGCGCCGCGCTTTCAGCGCATGCCGTGGGGGTGTCTCAGTCCGGGAGCTGCGGCGCCCAGGCGACGCCGTTGATGTGGCTGCCGCCGTCGACGAAGAGCGTATTTCCGGTCAAATAGCGGCAGTCCTCCGAGGCGAGGAAGAGGGCTACGCCCGCGATGTCGGCCTCGGGGTCGCCCATGCGCCCCATCGGGTTCGCCGCCGCGAGCGCGGCTGCGTTCTGCGGGTTCGCCTTCACGAAGGCCGCGTAGGAAGTCGTCGCGGCTGCCGGGCAGATCACGTTCGCGCAGATGCCGTGGCCCGCCCACTCGCGCGCGGCCGTGCGTGTGAGCGCGCGCAGCGCCTCCTTGCTGGTGTTGTACTCGGCCGTGCCGATGTGCGCGTTCACGCCGTTCAGCGAGCAGATGTTGACGATGCGGCCCCAGCGCCGCGCCCGCATCTGCGGGAAGCAGGCGTTCATCGCCCAGAAGGAGCTCATCAGCCCGACGCGGAAGCCGTGCTCCATCAGCGCGTCCGTCTTGTGCTCGAGGCGCGACACCTGGCCTCCGCCCCAGGCGTTGTTGACCAGGATGTCGATGCGGCCAAATCGCTTCGCGGTGTGCTCGACCATCGCGAGCACCTGGTCCTTTTGCCCGACGTCGGTCGCAACGAACTCGGCGGGCGTCCGGAACTCGCGCTCGAGCTCTTCCGCGCAGCGCTTGCCGGCCTCGGGATCGCGCTCGGCGACGATCACTGCGGCGCCCTCGCGCGCGAAGCGCCGCGCGATGCCGCGCCCGATGCCGAGGCCGGCGCCGGTCACGATCGCGACGCGCTCGTTCAGCTGACGCATAAGAGGTGTCCCATAAGAGTTGTCCCTATGATCTCCGTTCGCCTTCGGCTCACTGCGCGCGGCAAGGCCGCTTGCGGCTTCGGAACGGCGCGCAGCGTATCACTGCGGGTGTGCGCCGTGGTAGGATCGCTCGCGCAGCCACCACCGGGGATCCGCATGCAGATCGGGATCGGATCGGAGGGCCGGCGCGCGCTAGAGACATCCGGTCGCCGCGTCGCCATGATGCTCGTGTTTGCATTCGCGCTGCTCGGGGCTTGGATTCCGGCCGCGGGCGCGCGAGCGGATCTCAACAGCTTCTTTGCGGGCATCAATGGGCTCTTGACCTTCCCGGCCGATCCGGTGATGGACGCGATGCATCCCTCCGAGCAAATCAAGGGCCTGCCCGGCACGTACAGCGAGAACGCGGTCGGCTTCGCGGGCGGGATGCTGTTCGGTGTCTACCGCGCCTGGATGGGCAGCGTCGACGTCGCGCTCGCGCCATTCTGGATCTTCCCGACGGTTTCGCCGCCGGCGCACTGGAACCTGTTCCCGTTCTACGAAGTCGAGTACGAGTAGCCGCAAGCGGCCCTGCCGCGCGCAGTGAGCCGCAGGCGAACGCAGATCAGCAGCTAGTCTCAATTCCGGCTAGTTTGTTTCTGGGCGCACGTTTTCACGGGCTCAGCGAGCGGGGTTTCTGGACGGAAATCCCTGCACCGGCAGCGCACGGCTTGGACCCGAAGTGGATGGCGCAGCTCGAGGTGGGCCCGGCGCGTATTGCGCGAAACGAGGATCTTTCAGCGTTCGCCGCTCGAAGTGCGACTGTGTGCGATCACGTCAAAGCTCGCGCTGCTTCCCGCAGCAGCCCGTACGGCGTCTTGCACGCCCCCCCAGCAGCGTGGCGCGAGCGGCCCAGGGCACCCAAGCTGGCCGCCAATCGCCCTCGATTTCGAGTAGGGGCAGCTGCATCAAGTTCACAGGTTGCTCCTGAAAATTAGGGTCCACTTCACCGCGCCCGCAAGAAATCTGACGTGCCGTTGGGCGAGTCTCGTGCAGCCATCTCATTCGGCCACTTACACTCAAGGTCTGCCTACGGCCAGTCGCATTCGACCCGCCGTCGTTATAGCCTGGGCTAGCCCAAGTAGTTTTCCTCTCGAATATTTCGGGTACTGACGCGGCTTGCCCCCTGCGGGGGCGTGGCCGTACTGTGGACACCTCACCCGCTTAGCGGCGACGTCGGGGGCGTTCATATGCCAGATGCCACACAAATCAACGCCACCGTGTCGTGCCTTACGGCAATAGCGACCAGCTTGGGCGATGTGAGCAGCGGCTGCCAGTTCCCGGGCATCGAAAAGCCCGTCCCTCTGGTCGTTGGCCTCGTCTGCTTCGTGATCGCCGGCCTCTTCACTATCTCCTTCGCCCTGTTGTTTATTTCGACTGGCCGCTTCACATGGCGCTTTAGTCGGCTCGCCCGGAAGATTCGAAAGATCCGAAAACGCGACGAGCCCATGAGCGACGAGCACCTTCGCGAACTTTCGAATCTACTTCAGCGAAACACTTCTACGCAGCACGGGTGGCGGGAGTTCTCCGAAACGCTGTTGCACCGATCGCGAGGAATCCTGAATACAAGGCCAGCTCAGGACTTCTTCCCTGAACATGAGTTAGTGGAAAGGAATATACCTCTCGGTTTTTTTGACGCAGTTCCCGCTCTTCTCACGGGCCTTGGACTCTTTGCGACGTTCGTCTCCCTATATCTCGGGCTCGGCGAACTGACGTTTCCGGAGAAAGGAAAAATTGTCGGAATCGAGGATTTCGTCGAAGCACTGAGGGGGAAATTCCTATCGTCAGTACTTGGATTGCTCACAGCCGTGGTATTCACCTTTTCTCGTTCGCTGCGCGTACCAAAGGCACACCTCATCTACCGGACGTTTTGCCAAGCATTCGATGAACTCTTCACTCGCATCACACCCGAAGAACTCCTGAGCAGCCTTGATCAACAAGCCGAGCAGCAGTCCGCAACCCTAAAGCATCTGGCGACCGATCTGTCCGAGCGCTTCAGGGCCGGGATGGACGAGAATCTGCGGCCACCGCTCGAACGCATGATCGACCTTCTCCAGCGCAACCTCGAGGATCGGACGCAGAACTTCGAGGAGATGGCCGCCAATCTTGCCGAGACGTTCAGGAGCAATTTCGTTCAATCGACCAACTTCGAATTCGACAACGTCACCATCGCTCTCGAAAAGACCCTGGCCATGGTGACCCGAATGGAGGAGCGGTCCTCGGAAAGCCAAAGGGCTTTCGGCGAGCTTATCGAGAATCTCAATCGGTCGACGAGCCAGCTCTCCACCAGGCTGGATTCGGCGGCAGCCAGCCTTGGTACAACCCAATCGCAGGCACGCGAGGCTCTCGAGGTAACCGTGCGACAGGTACTCGCCTCGAATGCACGCCAGGCCGAGGAGAGTGCGCGAAGTGTCCAAGGTGCGATTGAGAGTCTTCAAGTCCGGATGACCGAAGTCATCTCACATCTTGAGCAAGCGACGGGAGGGCTGCGTCAAGGAGGCGTCGACGCTCAGCAGCGCCTCTCAGCTGCCGCCGAAGAGCTCGCCCAGAGGATGTCGGCCTCGGCTGTCGGAGCCGCCCATGAGCTCGCGGGTTCTGCGAGGTCCGTAATCGAACGGAATGCGGAGCAGGCGAGCGCCTTCCAACAACGCCTCGAGGCGCTGATGGAACGGGAAGGAGGGTACGCGGAGCTTCTCGGTCAGCAGCGGGAAGCGCTGCGCGGTGCAATGCGGGAGTTCGGGCAGCTGCTCCAGGAGAGCAAGGGCACGCTCGACGGCCTCCAGGGCGCCTCTGTTGGAGCGCGCGAGGCTGCAGTAGTTCTGCAACAGGCAGCAGACCGAGTTAGAGAGATACAGGGGAATGCGCGCTCCGTAATCGAGGCAGGGGCGGAGCAGGCTCGAGGGATGCAGTTACTCGTGAGCTCGAACCAGAGCCTCGTAGTCGAGTTCGAGCGAGTCTTCCATACGGTGGAAGAAGGACTCTCCAAGGCAGTCGGTGCACTTACGCGGGAACTCGTCCATTTCCAGGGAGACGCTACCGAGCAGCTGGGACGCCAGCTGAAGATCTTCGATGGGCACCTTGGTGAGGCGACGGGCAAGCTTGGGCGCGCAGTCAGTGATCTCGGCGAGAGGCTCGAGGACGCATCCGAAATCATCGCAAACGCAGTGCAGTCCGTGACTCGGCGGCATGAATAGCCATGGCATCACGGCGCGGGTCTGGTGAGGATTTTTCTCACGCCATCACTGACCTCATGACCTCAATCGCTGTTTTGTTCGTTCTCCTATTTCTTTTCTTTGCGCAACAGCAGAAGGCAAAGACCGAGGAAAAGGTGAACCAGACGGCAGTCATGATGAATGAGCTGCTGCTAGCGCTGAAGAAGGAGTTTGGCCTTCTCTCCATCAACGTCGGTCAGCGCGAGGGAGATCCACTCACCCTCGAGGTCACTCTTCCTGAACAGTACCGTGGGTCTTTGACCTTCAATCAGAACGGGCGCGAGCTGCAGGCTGCTGGCAGGGACCTGCTCGATCAGGTTGTCCCGCGGCTTCTAGGTATCGTTTGTTCCGACAGATTCCGCGATCGAATGGATTCCATTGTTCTTGAGGGACATTCCAGTACCGAGGGGACGCAAAGGTGGAACGTCGAATTGAGTGCGATGCGTGCGACCGAGGCATTGTTGTATTCCCTCGATCGAGCTTCCGAGGGTGCGCAGCGTGAGTGCTTCTCGAACCTGGCAGCTGCGAGTGGGAGAGGCTCTTGGCATCCGACGAAGCTGGCCATCACTGGGGAAGAGGATCGGGAGGCGAGCCGGCGGGTCGTGTTTCGTATCCGGGCAAAATCGTTCGAGCAGCGATTTATGGAGATTCCGGTGCCAGGGGACGCCGCAGCGGATGCGGAGCAACCATTGGAGGCCGGACTTTTCAGAAGTCCTGATTGAAAATGGGGCAAAGGGATACTAGCAGCAGCCTGATCTCGGCGGCACTCGAATTGGTCGATTCGGATGTCCGCGAGATCCAGCGACAGCGAGCTCGAGCTCTCGATCCGTTTCTGCCGCCGAAGGTACTCATAGAAGCATGCGAGGGTCTGCCAGATTCCAGGGGCATTCCGGGGCGCTCCCACTCGAGCTCTCGGCTCCAGGTCGCTTTGTCGGCATGGCACTCATGGGAGACCGGAACAGGAGGCATCCCTGCTCCCGTCCTCCTTCGTACGCTCTGCTGGGAGCTAGAGGTTGTATCCCACGAGCGCTTTCTGCCGTGCCTCGAGGCGCTTCGGCCGCTGCGGTCGCGAGAGCTCCATGCACTCCTCCCTCAGTACATTCGCCTGTGGCGCCCAGAGGCGCGGCCAGATGAGATGCTCCGGCGCGCACTATCGGAGGGCTTGGCAGCCGTTGCCCAGCCGCGCGGCCACATCGAAAGGTGGCAGGCGGCGGCGAGTGAACTCTTCACGACGGATGCCCCGGAGGCCTTGGCGGCCGGGGCAGTGGAGAAGGGGATACCGGTCCGCTCTCGCCTCGAAGAGCTGGGTCTTGCTACGGATACCGAGTTCGCTCGGTGCGCCGCCGTTGCCTCCCTCAAGCGGGCCTCGGCTCCTCCGCTCGATTCGGACCGTATCGAGCGACTCCTGGAAACGGTACTGCCCGCAGACTCGCCGATCGCAGGCGACGAGGGTTGGGGACCTGCCTTGGCGAATCTGATCCTCGATCCGACAGTGGCAGCGACCCAGCCGTTACAAGAGCGAGTTCTCGATTTTTCCTTGAGAGACCTGGCGCTCGGAGACCCGCGTGTTAGCCCTGTTCCGTGGAAGCCCGTTGGCGCAGCGGCCACACGGGAAGTAATCCGGTGGCGGTCCTCGGAAGACCTCCGTTTCTTCTTCGACCTGGTAATGAAGGGCCAACCCGATCACCAGGGGCGACATCGATTCTGGCTACAGTACGTGGATGGAGTTACCAGATCGATGATTGTCTTGTGTCAGAGGGACAGGGAGCGGATTCGAAGACATCTACAAGACCTCCAGGACCGTGGCCGACGCTTCGTGAAGCTGGAGGGCTCAAACGACACGAGTGCCTTCATCATGGAGTTCGGGAGCGTTGTCGTCGTGGAGTTCAGCAAGGCAGGGAACGCCTGCTTCCTCTACCAGGAGCCGAAGGGCAGCGACTTCATCTCCTGGAATGCCTCGACGACCGCCCTCTCGCGACTGAAGAACCAGAGACGCGCGAAGGAACGGATGAGCCATTTCCACGGATGGGAAAACAAATTCGCAAACAGCCTTGCTCGGCGAGGTGTACGCCCGACTCCGAAGGAAAAGCGACGGCTATGACTGCGACTCTACTGGTGGCAACTGGATCGGAGTGGAAGTGCAGTGCTTCGGAGAGCGTGCTCCATTTTGAACCCCATTCAGAAGGAGGATCCGCTGACAATCCGCGGGTTGCTCGTTTGGAGGTACGGCTGCCGATCCTCGAGGCGAACGGATTCGCCGAGCGCAATGGACGATCGCTCTCCATACCGTATTCATCCATCGCCGAACTCGATGACGAAGATCGAGCACTGATTGAAACGATTGCCTCACCGGCGCCGCTGTCCCTGCAGCTCAAGGAGCGCGGTCACCTCGGCGGTCCAGACTTCCGGATTGAAGTCAATTTCAGCCTCGGTTCGAAGCAGGTGCCGGCCAAGAGAGTGGGTCCCTTCATTGATCTGCATGGGCACGTGTACCAGCTCCCATGGGGCGCATTCCATCTCATCGAAGAGGTCGAGGCGCTCAACTCCCACGTCGAGCAAGGGGCGGATCAGGACCACTTGTTCCGGCTTTGGGGAAGGACCCGTGCATCAGCCAAGGAAGCCGGCGCGGATCTCTCCCAGTATCTCGAGGAGGAGGAGGTTCTCGTCGCGGATCGAGTGGCACCGACCCTGGTTCAGTCTGCCAGCGGCCATACGTCGCTGGTCCCCGAGATTGCAGGCGTTCCGAGCGGAGAGTTCGAGCGGGAATACCTTCGGCACGATGGGGTCCCGCGCCACTACTCGATCACCGACGCCCAAGGCCACAAGATACGGATATTCGTGGAACCGGAGATCAGGAGCGTACTCGAGTCCTGGAGGGTCTTTCGCAGGCTCTCTCCTCGGGAGCGCGATCGGCTTCTGGCCGATCCCAAGAAGCTGATACCCGAGGATGTCTCAACGGACGTGGTCGATCTTTCCTCCTATGGTCCTCGAGTGCGTGCAATTGGCGAGTACCCGGCCTATGTGCGCGCCTACGTCTCGTCCGGTCAACGTTGGGATGATCTCGGCGGAGGAGACCCCGCCACATCTGAGGAAGGTGTCGAGCGGATCGGCCTCGAACTCGACTACCTGGACGGCGAGAGAGAGCAGTGTGAGTTCGAAGGCCGCGCAGAAGCACAGAAGCTCCTCGCTGAGGTCAAGGAGGCTCTATCTAAAGGGGATCCCGTAATCCCCTTCAGGGGGAAAAAGCTTCGCGTCGACCCAGATCTTGTGGCCGCTCTCGCGGAGCTCGTTCAGCGAACGAGGCGGGCGGCTGAACAAGACACCGCCGTCGAACAAGAGCCTGTGTACCGCCCTCGAGGAGTGGGCCTCCTCATCTATGCGAATGAGGATGAACTTGAGTTCTCGATCCCCCTAGAGGAGAGAGAGCCATTAGACACGGCTCAGTTCGTTCCCCCGTCTGCCCTTCTCCCGGGCGTAGCGCTGAAACTTCATCAGCGCCGGGGCTTCGCCTGGCTCGCGCACAGATACCTGGCTGGGAGTCCAGGCGTGCTCTTGGCTGACGACATGGGCCTGGGGAAGACACTGCAGGCTCTTTCTTTTCTCGCGTGGCTCATCGAGACCGGAAAGCCGGAGCGCCTCGCGTCCCCAACGCCCCCCTGGGATCCGATTCTGGTGGTCGCACCCCCGACACTACTGGGCGTATGGAGGGAAGAGATCGAGCGATTCTTCGATGAGAGCGTCTTCATGCCCATCGAAACGCTAACGACGGAAGGCGCTCGGAGGATGCGGGTTGCAGCTGGACGTGAGAGCGAAGTCGGTCGGCCCGTTCTGGATGCTTCGAAGCTCCGCGAGAGCCGGCTCGTATTGACGAGCTATCAGACGCTCTCCGCCTATGGCCTTTCTCTCGGGATGATTGACTGGTCCGTCGTCGTCTCAGACGAGGCCCAAGCCTTGAAGGACCAAAACACCCGCACTTCGATCGTGTTCAAGGCGCTGAAGGCAGGCTTTCGATTGGCGCTAACTGGAACCCCGGTGGAGACACGGCTCCTCGACGTCTGGAACCTCTTCGATTCGCTCCATCCCGGACTCCTGGGGAGCGCCAAGGAGTTCAGCGCGAGGTATGAGCCGAGACGGGCCGACGGCACTCCTCAGCCGGCGCCGGACGCCGCTCGGGAGCTCGCAAGGCGGATTGGTGTGGCCGGCTCCGGAGCCATCCCGAAAGCAACGCGCCTTCTCCGCCGCACAAAAAACGATGAGCTGGCAGATCTGCCGAAAAAGAAGATCCATCGGGTGCCTTCCGATCTTGGTGTCGCGCAGCGTGAGGCGTATCTCTCGCTCATACAGCGGTTTCGCGAAATCTCGAGGCAGGGAAAGGCGCTCGAGATGCTCGCGCAGCTGAGCCGCCTATGTCAGCACCCGCGCCTACTGGGAAGTGAGATACAGCAGGTCACCTCCGACGATCTGCTTCGAGAGTCACCGAAGCTTCAGAGTCTGCTCAGCACCCTTGACGAGATCTCCAAGAGCAACGAGAAGGCGTTGATATTTGCACACTTTCGAGATGCTCAGTTTATCCTGAAACGGGCCATCGATCATCGCTATGGGATCGAGGCATCCGTCCTGAACGGAGACCGGGCAGGTGGTACGGAGCGCGTTCAGGCGGCGCGGCTCGACCTGATCCGAAAGTTCGAGGGTGTTTCCGGCTTCAACGCCATGATCGTCTCGCCTCGTGTCGGCGGGGTTGGTCTCACGATCACCGGGGCCAACCACGTGGTTCACTATGGGAGATGGTGGAATCCTGCGCGCGAGGATCAGTGCACGGATCGTGTCTATCGCATTGGGCAGAAGCGCGATGTTCACGTCTACCTCCTCATCTCACGCGATCCGCAGGGCCGGTTCCGAACGTTCGACGAGCGCCTGGACGACCTTTTGGAGCAACGAAGGACCACCGCCGAGAGCTTCCTTCTGCCCCAAGGTGATGAAGGCCAGCTCGCCCGAGATCTGGTGTCCTCGCTGGAAGGGGACGGGGAAGCCGATTCGACACCGGCTGCGGAGCGCCCGCTCCGGTCTCTCGAGGATGTGGCCGCTCTGAGCCCCGAGGGCTTCGAAGCCCTGGCGGCTGCCTTGTTCGAGGCCGAGGGCTACAGAACGTTCCTGACTCCCCTGGTCGGCGATGGTGGAATCGATGTGGTGGCGTTGAAGGCGGAGGAGATCGTTTTGGTGCAGTGCAAGCACACGAGCACAGGGCATGCGCTCAAGGCCGAGGTGATGCAGGAGTTAGATGATGGAGAGGTGTTCTACCGCGCCAGGATCCTCCCGGGAAATCTCACGAAAGGTGCCCGGATTCGCTGCATCCTCTTCACGAATGCACCCAAGAGCAGGAACCTCGCCGGCGCCGCCCGGTCAGCGGATAGTGAACTGCTGGCTGAGAAAGATCTGCGCCAGTGGCTTGGGCGTTTCGCGATCCCCCCTTCCGCGATTGGGCGCTGGCTCGGGAACCGAGAGGCAAACCTCATGACACTGAGGGCGACGCTCGCAGCCGCAGGAACCATCAATTGACCCATGGAACAATCGTAAGCGCTCAGTAGCCACCGGTATTCCCGGCTGATGTTCTGGCGCGGATCCTGCCAGAGCCCCCGATCGACCCGCCCCTATTTTCCCCTAGGCGCAGGCGCAAGGCGCGGCGCGCAATCTACCCGGCATTGCAGCTAGCTTCGACTCGGGGCGTTGCCCGCGATCGAGCGGCACAGCTGGCACAGGTGAT
>CAYTJA010000192.1:0-2937 GCA_964437835.1 uncultured Spirochaetales bacterium | reverse complement strand
GCGCGATCAGGAACAGCACGGCGCCCGAGGGCACGCGCGCGCGCACGGCGTCAGCGAGCAGCAGCGTGCCGCGAATCGGCGCGCGCTCCGATGTCTCCGCTGCCGTCTCCGCGATCGATGGCGCACCGCGCGGAGGCTCTGGCATCCCGGCGGGCATCGCCTCGCGCCGCGCCGCACCCGGCGGAAAGATCTTCGACAGATCGGGTTGCGAGGGCCGCTCGTTCGGATCCAGCTTCTCGATCCGGCGATCACAGGCCGCAGACGCGAGCCACAGAGCCGCCGCGATCCCGCACAGGCTTCCGGCGCGCATTCGCATCGCGGGCGGAGCGTAGCAGCCGAGCGCGCAGCGTTGATCGCTCGGCTGCGCGGGTGATAGATTCCCGCTTTGCGCTGTCGGCCCGCTCCGCGCGCCGTGCGCCGTCACCCGGAGGAACGAAGTGCAGCCGCGCACCGCAGTGCCCGCATTCGGTGGCAATCCCTCGAGCACACAGCAGGGCACCACACCCGGCAGCTTCGCGCGCCCCGCCGGCATCGGCTCCGCCTACGCGTTCGCCTCGCCGGACACGCCGGGTATGCCCGCGCCGTCGGAGCTCACGGCCTGGGATTTCATGCCGCGGGACTGGCGGCGCGGCGAATCGGGCGCATGGCTGCCGCCGGCCGGCTTCGTGCCGCGCACCCAGCTCGACTTCGCGCGCCTCGCGGTCGTGACGCCCGAGATGCGCCGCGTTGCAGAACGCGAGAGACATCTGTCTCCGGAGCAGGTGCAGGGCGAAGTCGCGGCCGGCCGCATGGTGATTCCCGCGAATCACGTGCACCTCTCGCACCAGCTCGACCCGATGTGCATCGGACGCGCGAGCCACACCAAGATCAACGCCAACATGGGTGCCTCGCCCGTCGCCAGTGACACCGCGCTCGAGGTCGAGAAGCTGCACTGGGCGGAGCGCTGGGGCGCCGACACCGTGATGGATCTTTCGACCGGTGGCGATCTGGACGCGACGCGCGACGCGATCGTGAAGAACGCGCGGGTGCCGATCGGTACGGTCCCGATCTACTCGATGATCCTCGGGCGCAAGATCGAGGACCTCGACGAACGCAGCGTGCTCGAGATGCTCGAGCACCAGGCGCAGCAGGGTGTCGACTACTTCACGATCCACGCCGGCGTGCTGCGCGAGCATCTGCCGCACGTGCGCAATCGGCTGATCGGCATCGTGAGCCGCGGCGGCTCGATGCTCGCGCACTGGATGCTTCACCACGGCCGCCAGAACCTCATGTACGAGCTGTGGGACGAGATCTGCGAGCTGATGCGCCGCTACGACGTGACCTTCTCGATCGGAGATGGACTGCGCCCGGGCGGGCTCGCCGACGCGACCGACGCCGCCCAGCTCGCCGAGCTCAGCACGCTGGGCGAGCTGACCGAGCGCGCGTGGCGCCACGGCGTGCAGGTCATGGTCGAAGGCCCCGGGCACGTCCCCTTCGACCAGATCGAGTTCAACATGAAGCTCGAGCGGCGACTCTGCCATGGAGCCCCCTTCTACGTGTTGGGCCCGCTGGTGACGGACATCTTCCCGGGCTACGACCACATCACCAGCGCGATCGGCGCAACTTCAGCCGCCTATCACGGCGCCGCGATGCTCTGCTACGTGACGCCGAAGGAACATCTCGGCCTGCCGAAGCGAGAGGACGTCAAGCAGGGCTGTATCGCCTATCGCATCGCCGCCCACGCGGCCGACGTCGCCCTCGGCATCCCCGGCAGCCGCGATCGCGACGACGAGCTCACCAAGGCGCGCGCCGCGCTCAACTGGGAGAAGCACTTCGAGCTGTCCTTCGACCCGGACACCGCCCGCGCGTATCACGACGAAGACCTCGACGTCGACACCGACTTCTGCGCGATGTGCGGGCACGATTGGTGCTCCGTGCGCATCAGCAAGGGCATCGGCGAGTTCCTCTCGGGCAAGGCCAGCGACTACGCCTGGGAGAAGGCGCGGGTGTCGCCCGCCTTGACCGCCCCGCAGCAGGAGATCCTCGAACGGCGCGGCGTACTGTCGCCAGAAGAGCTGCAGCGTCTCGCGCACAAGACCCGCCATGCGATGGGAGCGCAGCAGGGCCTGCGCGCGGCCTGCCACAGCGAGGTCGCGGATCCGGAGCAGGCGCAGCAGCTGCAAGCAGCGCAGCTCGACCCGGTCACGCTCGAGCCGCTGTAGCCTTGTGGGCCCGGTCCGGGCACAGCCCGGACCACCCCACTTCGCTCGGCTTCGCCTCGCTGCGCGCCAGGCCTTGCGGGTCCCGGTCCGGGAACGGCCCGGTCCCACCCGCTCTCCGCTCGGCTTCGCCTCGCTGCGCGCCGAAACGGCTTGCGCGCAGGCAAGCGACGTTCACCCGCAAGGGGCCATGCCCCGCGCAGTGAGCCGCAGGCGAACGGAGCAAATAGGGACTGGTCTTAAACGAAGACGCCCCGGGACTTGCGTCCCGGGGCGTCCCGTCTGAGCCTCACCCCCCCAGATTCGGCCCAGATCTGGAGTGCGTATCGACCCGCGCTGCACGCGCTTTAGCGTTTTCTGCGCACGCGCTTCCCACGCGTTGCCCGAAAGTCGCCGCAGCGCTGCAACCACGCGGCGTTCCAGGCTTTTTTTTCAGCTCCGGCGGAGCGCCCGCAGCGGCATCGGAGCGCTCTGGACAGCTTCCTCGACCCACTCGATCTCGCGGTAGTCGAACTCGCGCTCCTGGAGCGCCGCGACCTTGACGACCTCGAAGTACGGCGAGAGGTCGAAATCGCGCGGCGTGAGCAGGGTCGGGTGGCGGCGGTGGCGGACGGCCCTGGGACGGGCCGACCTGCCTCTCAGCAGCTGCACGAGGCCAGGAAACTCGGAGCTCCGCACCGCGGCCGGCGTCAGCGCTTCTCCCGGCAGGACCGGAAAGCTGACCTCGTGAAACAGCCGG
>CAYTJA010000191.1:0-11520 GCA_964437835.1 uncultured Spirochaetales bacterium | reverse complement strand
TTCCCAGTTCGTGTTCTTCTCGCTACGGAATTGCGTGGTGCCGGCGTCGGGCCAGGTGTTGTAATGCACGCCGTTGTCCGTGGAATACTGGACGATGGTGTCATTGGCGAGGCCGAGGTCGTCAATCACCTTGAGCAATTCGCCGACGTGCATGTCGTGCTCGACCATGCCGTCGCTGTATTCGTCCTGCCCGGAAATACCTTTGTGTTCCGCTTTCACCTGAGTGCGAAAGTGCATCCGGGTGCCGTTCCACCAGGTGAAGAACGGTTTGCCGGCCTCGACTTGCTTCTCGATGAAGGCGATGGCGGCATCCGAGGTCTCGTCGTCCACCGTCTCCATGCGCTTCTTGGTCAGCGGGCCGGTGTTTTCGATCTTCTGGCTGCCGTCCGGGTTGGCCCAGGTGTGGAGCACGCCACGCGGGCCGAACTTCTTGCGGAATTCCGGGCTCTTCGGATAGTCGAGGTTCTCCGGCTCTTCCTCGGCGTTCAGGTGGTACAGGTTGCCGAAGAATTCATCGAAGCCGTGCATCGTCGGCAGATGCTCGTCGCGGTCGCCCTGGTGGTTCTTGCCGAACTGGCCGGTGGCATAACCTTGGCTCTTGAGCACCGACGCCATCGTGATGTCGGTCTTCTGCCAGCCCGCCTCGGCTCCCGGCACGCCGACCTTGGTCATGCCGTTGCGCACCGGTACAGAGCCCCCGATGAAGGCCGAGCGGCCGGCGGTGCAGGACTGCTGACCGTAGTAGTCGGTGAAGGCCACGCCTTCCTTGGCGATGCGGTCGATGTTCGGCGTCGTGTAGCCCATCATGCCGCGGCTGTTGTGGCTGATGTTCCAGGTGCCGATGTCGTCGCCCCAGATGACCAGGATGTTCGGCTTCGCAGCGCTCGCCGGCGTGGCGCCGAGCAGCGAAGCGATGCTGAGCACGGAGATCGCGATCATGGGTTTGATCAGTGTCCGCTGTCTCGAAGTCATGGAGGTCCTCCAAATCGTGTTGACCGTGAGCGCCGCACCCGGTGGGAACGGGTGCGGCCCGAGGAACTCGCTCACTGCCTCGATCAGCTCGGCGTCACTGCTTGGAGCCGCTCGTCACCGCTGCCATCACGTGGTCGAGATTGAAGCTGCCGGGCTTCTGGCGCGGCGGGAACTCGCGGAAGCTCTGCAGCCATTGGCCGACGAAGCCGGCCGCGGGAGCGACCATGAACATGTGCTCCGCGAACCAGCGGTCGTAGTCCATGCCGATCTCGTGGGCGAGCTCGAAGGGATCCATGCGCAGGTTGGTCAGCATCGGCGCGCGCAGTTTCACGAAGGGCTCCTGCCAGACGCGCAGGCCGTGGGCGTCCTGCCGCAGGAAGGTGGCCTTCCAATTGCCGTAACGCAGCGCCGCAACGCTGCCGTCGTCGGTCCAGTAGATGAACTCCTTGCGCGGCCACGGGCCTGCGCCCTGGAGCGCGGGCAGCAGGTTGTAGCCGTCCATGTGGACCTTGTACTTCGTCGAGCCGAACTTCTTGCCCTTCAGCAGGTCTTCCGTGACCGTGGTGTCGCCCGCAGCGGCGAGCAGCGTCGGAAGCATGTCCTCGTGCGAGGCGATCTCGTTGTTGATCGTGCCGGGCTCGATCACGCCGGGCCAGCGGATCAGCGTCGGCACGCGGTAGCCGCCTTCCCACTGCGTGACCTTCTCGCCGCGGAACATCGTGGTGCCGCCGTCGGGCCAGGAGAAGGACTCCGAGCCGTTGTCGGTGGAGTACATCACGATGGTGTTCTGCTCGAGTCCTAGCTCCTTCAGCTTCGCGAGCACCTGGCCGACGTGGGCGTCGTGCTCGACCATGCCATCGGCATAGATGCCGAGACCCGTCTTGCCAGCGGACTCCTGCTTCAGGTGCGTGAAGATGTGCATGCGGGTCGAGTTGTACCAGAGGAAGAAGGGCTTGTTCGCCTGCTTCGCGCGCTGCATGAAGTCGAGCGCCTTGGTGGTGACTTCGTCGTCGATCGTCTCCATGCGCTTCTTGGTCAGCGGCCCGGTGTCCACGATGCGGCCGTCGGCATAGCTCTCGATCACGCCGCGCGGGCCGAACCTCTTCTTGAACTCCGGGCTCTTCGGATAGTCGGGATTCTCCGGCTCCTCCTCCGCATTCAGGTGGTAGAGGTTGCCGAAGAACTCGTCGAAGCCGTGCTTCGTCGGCAGCATCTCGTCGCGGTCGCCGAGGTGGTTCTTGCCGAACTGGCCGGTCATGTAGCCCTTCGACTTGAGCATCCCGGCGATCGTCGGATCTTCCTTCTGCATGCCCTCGGGAGCGCCCGGCAGCCCGACCTTCGTGAGGCCGGTGCGGATCGGCGATTGCCCGGTGATGAAGGCCGCGCGGCCGGCGGTGCAGCTCTGCTGCCCATACCAGTCGGTGAACAGCGCACCTTCCTTCGCGATGCGGTCGATGTTGGGTGTCTTGTAACCCATCATGCCCATGTTGTAGGCGCTGATGTTGAAGCCGCCGATGTCATCGCCCCAGATCACGAGGATGTTCGGAGGCGCCGCGCTCGCGGGCGTGGCGCCGAGCAGCGAAGCGATGCTGAGCGCGGAGATCGCGATGAAGCGCGGGATGAGGGTTCGGTCGCTCGAGATCATGGAGTTCCTCCGATAGGCCTGGCACTGGGGCCAAGGGAGCGGCAGCATACATCAGGATCCGTTTCCGCAACCCGGGATTTCGGGCCAGTTCTCCGTTGAATCGGGCCAGCGCGCCTACTACGGTGTCGCCGCTTCCACTTCTCGAGGTGGCCGGCATTCCATGCAGACGGTCGAGGCGATGCAGCGGATCGGGCCCCTCGAGCGCTCGAATCGATGAGCCGGAAACGGCGCAGCGGCGACGAGCCCACTCGCGGGAATCGGCGCGCGGCCTGGCTGCTCGCTGCGCTCGCGATTGCGGGAGTAGGCAGCGCCGCGCTGTGGCGAACGCGGGTGACACAGACATCGCCGGAGCTCCCTGCGCTGCGCATGGAGGCGAGCCCGACCCCCGTGGGCAGCGCGGCATGTATGGCGTGCCACACGGACGAAGCAGCCCGCTGGAGCCGCTCCCAGCACCGCTCCGCGATGCAGCCGGCGAGTGCAGAAACCGTGATAGGCGCATTCGATGGCTCGAGCTTCGAGCAGGTAGGCACGACCTCTCGTTTCTTCCGCGTGCACGACCGCTTCATCGTGAACACGGACGGCCCGGACGGCACACTCGCAGATTTCGAAGTCGGGTACAGCTTCGGCGTGTTCCCGCTCCAGCAGGTTCTGCTGCCAGGTCCCGGTGGCCGCTGGCAGGCACTCTCGGTCGCGTGGGACGCGCGCTCGCGCGAAGCCGGTGGCCAGCGCTGGTTCCACCTCTACCCCGGCGAGCGCATCGACGCGCGCGACCCGCTGCACTGGACGCGGCCAGCGCAGAACTGGAACCACGCCTGCGCCGACTGTCATGCGACGCTGCTGCGAAAGCGTTTCGATGCGTCCGCCGATCGCTTCGACACTCGCTGGGCGGAGCTCGGCGTCGGCTGCGAGGGCTGCCACGGCCCGGGCAGCGCGCACGTGGCGTGGGCGAGCGCAACGCCGCGCGCGGGCGTCGACCCGCGGCTCGGCGCTCGCCTCGACGAGCGGCGCGACGTCTCGTGGCGCATCGATCCCGCGACGGGCAGCGCGGTGCGCTCGGTGCCGCGCGCGAGCGAGCGCGAGATCGAGGTCTGCGCGCAGTGCCACGCGCGGCGCAGCTCGCTCTCGGAGAGCTACGTCGCCGGAGAGCGCTTTCTCGACCACTATCGCCCCGTGCTGCTCGAGTCTCCGCTCTACCACGCCGACGGCCAACAGCGCGACGAGGTCTACACCTGGGGCTCCTTCCTGCAGAGCCGCATGTACGCCAAGGGCGTGACTTGCAGCGACTGTCACGAGCCGCATGCGGGTGAGCTGCGCCGCGAGGGCAGCGAGGTTTGCGCGAGCTGTCACGCGCCCGAGAAGTACGCGGCCGCCTCGCATCACCATCACGCTGTGGGCTCGAAGGGCAGCGATTGCATCGCCTGCCACATGCCGGTGACGACCTACATGGTCGTCGACCCGCGCCACGACCACAGCCTGCGCGTGCCGCGCCCCGATCAATCCGTCGCTCTCGGGACACCGAACGCATGCAGCGCCTGCCATGGCGACCGCTCGCCTCGGTGGGCCGCGGAACGGCTGCACGCGTGGCTCGGGCGCGACGCCCGGGGCTTCCAGGGTCATGCCGAAGCGCTGTACGAGGCGGACGCGGGCGTGATCTCGGCGGGCGCCGCGCTGCGCGCCGTTGCGGCCGATGGCGCGCAGTCCGCGATCGCGCGCGCGAGCGCGCTCGCGCGCCTCGACGCTTCGGCGGGGCGCGCGTCCCTAGGGACGCTCGCCGCCGCCCTGCGCGATCCGAGCCCGCTGCTGCGGCTCGGCGCGCTCCAGGGCCTCGAGAGCGCGCCGAGTGCGTCGCGCGCAGTCGCCGCCGCCTCGCTCTCCGATCCGCTGCGCGCGCTGCGTCTCGAGGCGGTCCGCGTACTCGTCGAAGGGGCGCGCGATCTTCCAGCCGAGATCCGCGCGGTGTACGCAGGCGCGGCTGCGGAATACGTGGCGTCGCTTCGGCTAGACGCGGATCGCGCCGAGGCGCGCGCGCAGCTCGGCGCCTTCCTCGCACAGCGCGGCGATCTCGACGCCGCGCGCGCCGAGCTCCGCGCGGCGCTCGCGATCGAGCCCTCGTTCGCCCCCGCCTGGGTGAACCTCGGCGACCTCGAGCGCGCCGCGGGCCGCGAAACCGAAGCCCTGCACGCGCTCGAGGACGGCATCAGGGCCGTGCCCGCGAGCGCTGCGCTGCATCACGCCTACGGCCTGGCGCTGGTCCGAAATGGACGGCTCGCCGACGCACTCGCCGAGCTCGCGCGAGCGGTGGCGCTCGACCCCCACTCGGCCCGCTTCGCCTACGTGAACTCGGTCGCGCTGCACTCCGCGGGGCGCGTGAAAGAGGCGATCGCGCTGCTCGAGCGGACGCTCGCGGTCCATCCGGGCGATCGCGCCGTACTCGAGGCGCTCGCCAGCTTCCATCAGGCCGCGGGCGACAATCAGGCCGCCGCGCGCTGCGCCGCTCTGCTCCAGGCGCTGGACGCCGCCGATCCCTGATCCTCGGCGCGGGCGAGACTCCCGGCGCGAGGTGGTGGGCTCAGGGCGTGTACCAGATCGGCGAGGTGTAGGCGCGCTCCGTCGTGGTCATCGGCACTTCGGGCGGCAGCGTGATCCCGTAGTACTTCGCGTCGTAGGCCGTCCAGCGCGGCGTCTGGATCTCGATCACGCGCGCGTAGTAGAACGCGCGCAGCTTCGGGTCGAAGTCCGGATCGCGCCAGACGCGGATCAGCTCGGTGGCACCGATCGTGTTGGTCCAGGTCGCGTTCGCGACGTCGACGCTGTTGCCGACCGACGGCAGCTTCCCGTCTGCGCCGGGCTTGCGCTCTCCGCTCCACGCGACGTCGTAGACCCGCTCCTGGGTCTTGCCGCTCTTGTCGAGCCAGCCCTTCACGATCTGGATGCGATCGAGGTTCGCGCCGATGGGATCCTTGAGCGCGGCCACCAGGAAGCTCGGCGCCATCCCCTTCGGCGCACTCGGAAGCTCGCCGCCCATCGGCACGCCCTTCGTGTAGCCGGCGGCCGCGGGGCTGCGGGTCTTCGAGTCCGCATCGCTGAAGTCGAAGCCGCCGAAGAAGCGCACGAGCATGCGCGGGCCGGTGGTCGCGTAGGTCTCGCGGCGCTGCATCGCGTCGAAGATCGCCGCGCGCGTGTTCTCGGTCGCCCAGACCGCCGCGTAGCCGGAGGCGATGGTTTCCCAGCTCCAAACCGTGCTCCCGGTCGTCGGGTTCTTGATGAAGGGGTGCGCGGCGCGCGCTGCGCTCGGCTCGGAGCCCGAGGTCTTGCCGAAGAAGTTGTCCTCTTCGACGGCGGCCAGACCGGTGTGCGCGTCGGTCGAGCCCAGCATTCCGAAGCGATACGGATTCACGCCGAGCTCCTGCTCCATCCGGAGCCCGTTGCGGAGTGCTGCGCGCGCGTACTCGAACTCGAGCATCTGGGGCGTCTTGGCTTCGCTGAGATCGAGGTTGCCTTTGTCCCAGCGCTCGTAGGCGGCGAACTCGTCGTTCGGCGACAGCGCCGGGTGCGTCTCGCCGTCGCCTTTGATCTGGGTCACCTCGTAGAGCGGCTCCCAGCGCATGCGGCCCTCGGCGTAGGCGCGGTCGATGCGCTTGCCGGAGAAGGATTCGATGATCGGGAACATCCGCCCGTTCGAGAGGTTTCCGTTGTGCGCGATTGCGAGCACCTCGCTTCCGGTCTTCGCCTCGGCCGCGGCCATCCACTTCCAGAGATCGCGAGGGTTGTCGCTGCCGAGGGGCTTCTGCGTGGTGTAGGGCTCCACGCGGCTCGCCTTCTCGCCGTTCTCTCGGAATAACACGTTTCGGTGCAGGTTGTTGCCACCGGTGTTCGAGGTCCACTCGAAGCCGATGAATGCGGTGAAGCGGCCCGGGTCGTTCGCCTCCTCGGCCGCGTCGATCGTCTGCTGCCACGCGCCCCGGAACGCCGAGGTCCCGGGCACGGGCAGGAGCGCCTTCGAGATCGTGCCCTTGCCGAAGTTGACGATGATGTCGACCGCGGCGTCCGATCCCTGGCCGGCCTGGATCATCTCGGACCACTTTCGCCCCTGCGGATCCGCCAGGATCTTCGCATCGCCCGAGAGCAGCAGCGGAAAGAAGCCCATGCCGTCGGAGTGGTCCGCGACGACCAGGAAGTCGAGCGGGCGCGACAGCTTCACCTGCTGTTGGCTCGACGCCGTGACCTCCTCGCCCTTGGCGAATCGATACGCGTCGCGCGGCGTGAGCCGTGCGCCGAAGGCGCCCGCGTCCATCGAGAAGGAGGTGTGCAAGTGGGTGTCGCCGAAGAGCGGGCGCGTCGGGAAGTTGCGGCCCGCGTAGGGCGAGTAGGGCGGCTTCGCCGGGAATGCGTGAGCCGACGTCTTCTCGTCGGGGGTTCCGGTGTCCTGCGCACGACTCGGCGAGCCGGGAGCCGAGGCCATCAGCAGAACCAGAAGCGCGCAGAGAGTCGTGCGAGAGTTCATGTCCTTCCTTCCGTGGTAGAGCGCTGCGCTCTGCGCCGCGCCTATCGCTTCGGAAACAGCAGCGTCACGACGAAGCGCAGTCCCCAATCGGGACCCCCGTCGGGCTTCTCAGCGTAATAACGCCAGCCGAGAGAGAGCTGGAGGGGCTGCGGGCCGAGCTTGAGCAGTTGACTCACCAGGAGATTCAGCGGCACGCTCCACTGCTCGTTCTCCCAATCGTAGGTGGATTCCGTGTTCAGGGCGAAGGTGGTGGACGACTTCGTCGTGAAGGAGACGAAGGGCTGCAGGAAGGTTGCGCTCACATCTCTGCGCCCGCTCTCGTCGGTCACCGACCAGAGGTGGTTGAGCAGCGCTCCGTAGGTCCAGCCGCTCTGCTGCTTCAGCAGGACGGCTGTCGGTCCCAGCCCGAATTGCTCCGCGCCCAGCGCATCGTCCGTGGCGCTGGGATACAGAAACACCGGCCCCGCGCCCACGATCCAACCGCCGCCGACCGGCTCCTTCGGACACAGGAAGAAGCTCTGCACGATGTCGCCCAGCCCGGCCTCGTCGTCGCCGCCGGCGACGGGGGATTCCTGGAACACGATCGGCACGATGGTGCGCGTGATGAGATTCAAGTCCGCGGTGATCGAGAACGGAATCACCGGCTGGACGTTTGCCAGGAAGCGGAACGCGTCGTCCTCCGGCCCGATGCCGAAGTCCCAGTTGTTCTGGATCGGAACGCTGATCAGGTTCGCGATCGGATTCTGGAGCTGCTTGGCGAGCTCGCTGGCCTGTGAGTCGGGATTCGAGGCGCCGTCGCCGTGGCTCTCGGCAGCTGCCACCGCGGAAGCGATCCAGAAGAGTGTGACCAGGCTCAGCAAGGACCGAGATGCCTTGCGGCAGATCATCCGAATCTCTGCATCCCACTTCATCGACATCGTTTCCTCGATTCCATCGCTGCCGGAGCGCGTGCTCCGCGAGCGAGTTCTGATGAGCGCTCATGAGCCTCGAGCAAGGCCCGACCCAGCGCCAGGCTAGACGCCCATCTTAGACGCTGGCTTCCTCTCGGCCGGCGCGGGCAGAGACGAGGCCGGAAACGCCGGCTCTGAGGGAACGGACGTGGAGATCTAACAGCTCACCGAGAGCGGCAGCGTGCTTCGCGGCGGCGTGGCGGGGACCATGTACTGGAAGGACTCGGATCTGAACTGCGATGGCCTCCACCGCGCCGGCACTCCGGCCGGAGCGGTGGAGAAAACGCCAGCTCTCTCTCAGTTCACCGAGTAGTTCTTGCCCTCGAGGCAGGTCTTCATCGCGCGGTCGAAAGTCGCGCGCTGTTGGTCGACCGCGGCCTGCGCCTGGGCCTGGGCGGCCGCCTGGGCGCTCTGTTGATCGTGTTTCTTTGCGACACCGCGCATGCCGCCGGCCGCCGCACCGATGGCCGCACCCTTTCCGGCATCGCCGGCAATTGCGCCGATGGCCGCACCCCCGGCTGCACCGCGCGCGGCGCCGCGCACCGCACCGCCCGAAGGCGCCGCCGCCACCGCTTGCGGCGCAGCCGCCGTGGGGTTCAGCGGGTCGAAGCCGGTTTGTCCGGTGGCCCAGGCCTGACACTCGCCCTTGTCCAGTGTCTGCTGCTTCTGGTCCTGGCCGGCCTTCGGGTAGATCATCATTTGCTGCGCCGCTGCAGCGCCGGCTAGGCCGAGCGGGATCAGCAGCGCGAACAGGAAGCGGATTCCAAAATGCATCGACGGGATCCTCCGATGGATTGTTTTGACGGCGCTTCCGGTCTCCCATGGATGGGGACGTTCAGAAGGCCTGCGGAAGCTTCGCTCCGAGGGCGCGATCATGCAACACTCAGGTCGGGTGAGCGGGGAGGGATGCGCCGACGTGAGCGCAGCAACTTCAGGGTGGGGGCGAAGGTCCGCAGACGCAGCCGAGGCGCGCGGAAGCGCGCACGCGTGCTTCAGAGTCGATTTATCAACAGGGAAACGGGAGACTGTGGGATGAGGAAATCACTCGCGAAGAACCTGTGCAGCGTGGGCTCTACGTTCGCCGCGCTGCTGCTCGCGCCGGCCGCAGGCTTAGCGGCGGAGATTGGCCACTACGCGCCGGGTATGATGAACATCCGCGACTTCATCGTGCCGGAGCCGGGCTTCTACACCGCGTTCTACAACTACTACTACAGCTCGGACCGCCTCAACGCGCCCGACGGCGACGAGATCAATTCCGTCACGATTGGCCCCGGTGCGGGCGTGACCCTGGGAGTGGACGTCGACGTGGATATCTACGCTTTCGCGCCGGCGCTGATCTGGGTGCCGGACTGGAAGCCGCTCGGAGTGCGTTTTGGCGTGATGGTCGTGCCCAGCTTCAGCAACACGAGCGTTGGCGCCGCGCTGGCGACCCAGACCGGGCGGGCTGCAGATGCGGATACCAGTCAGTTCAACGTCGGCGATCTCTTCGTGCAGCCGATCTGGATGGCCTACAGCCTGCCGCACTGGGACTTCAGCCTGGGCTTTGGATTCTACGCCCCGACGGGCAAGTACGACGTCGAGAGCTTCACGATCCCGACTACTGCCACAACGATCCGCGTCGAGGCGGCGGACAACATCGGTTTTGGCTTCTGGACGCAGCAGGCTCAGGCGGCGGTCAGCTGGTTTCCCTTCGACAACAAGGGCACGGCGGTGGCCACGGCGCTGACGTACGAGCATCACTACGACAAGGAAGACTTCGACCTCACCCCGGGTCGCAACCTCGCGCTGAACTGGGGTATCAGCCAGTACCTGCCGCTGACCTCGGACCAAACCGCGCTGCTCGAGCTCGGGCCCTGGGGCTACAGCTCCTGGCAGGTCACCAGGGACGAGGGCAGCGACGCGAGCCCGGGCGGCGTGCGCGACCAGGTCCACGCGGTCGGTGGGCAGCTCGGGCTCACCTATGTCCCCTGGACCGTCGCCCTGAACGCGCACTACGCCTACGAGTTCCACAGCGAGAACCGCTTCCAGGGGCACGCGGCGGGGATCAGCCTGGCGATCGGCTTCGGCACGGATTCGGAGGCACACTGAGACGACCGGGCTCGCGCTCAGTCGCAGCGGGCGCTGCCCTCCTCGCGCACCACGCAGATCGCCGAGAAGCCGCCGCCGGGACTGCGCAGGTTCGTGACCTGCCCCTCGTAGACCCGGGCGCCGAGCAGCAGCACGCGGTCGCGGTAGGCGTAGGCGCGCAGGTCGAACTTCATCTCGCGCGGCCCGTCGCCGGTCTCGACCGGCACCCGCCCCGGCGAGGCGTGCCGCTGCGCGACGTAGTCCGGCACAGCCGCGATCTCCAAGAACTTCTTGCGCGAGATCTTGTCGCCGCGGTAGACGGCGCGGCTCCCGTAGGCCGCCGCCGGCTTGAATACCCATGACGCGCGCTCCCGCCAGGCGCGCTCGAGATCGAGCTCGGCGAGCAGACGCGCCTCCGGCACGCTCTCGGCGAGGAAACGGGCGTCGTCCTCGACCATCCCCAGCGCGCGCAGCTCGCTGGGTGACGAGAACAGCGCGAGGCGCCTTTTATCTGCCAGCAGGAAGTGCTCGCGAGGAGAGGGCGTGACCACGACTTCGTTCCGGAGATAGGCATCGCGCAGCGCGCGCGTCCGCTCGGTCTCGAGCCGGAAGTCGGTATCGCGCAGATACACGAGGTCGACCGGCCAATCGCCGAGGGCGAGACCTCCGCCCGGCGCCCGCGCGAGCGCTCGCGTATCCGCGATGCGTGCCTCGATCCCGGCCTCGGCGAACAGCGAGCAGAACAACTCGAATTCGGACTTCAGGAACTGCTTCTCGGGCGCGTCGTCCACGATCGCGATGCGGCACAGTCTCGCCGCTGTGCCGCGCTGAGCCGCGAATTCCTCCCGAAAGGTCTCGGCGATCGAGTGTTCGAGCGACTCGACCGAGACGAGCTGCGTGCAGACGCACGCGAGCCTCGCGGGATCGCAGAGCGAGGCCGTGTGCAGACCGTTCAACAGCGCGCCGCCGGCGTTGGTGTTGACCTCGATCAGGCGCGGTCCCTCCGGCGTCACGTGGAAGTCGTATCCCATGAACACGCCGAAGTTTCCCGGCACGTGGCGCAACACCGGATCCGGCCCGGCTTCCGCCTCGACGCGAGCGCTGTAGGCACTCGAATGCGCGAGCGAGAACAGCAGCCGCACGCAGCGCTGGATCGCCGCGAAGTGGGCGGCCTCGAGCGCGATCAGGGTCGAGCCCGCGTAGGGAATCTGAGCTTCGGATTCCGCCATCGAGGGCGAGCCTCGCAGATATGGCGCTCCGCGGCGAGTCCGGCGTTCCAGGCGGCCGCCCGCGGGTGTACGACGAAATCCAGGTTCACCCGATGAGTTCGGGGAGAGCCAGCAGGGGGATACATGGCCCGGGCCTTCGGACTGCTCGTGATG
>CAYTJA010000190.1:0-30252 GCA_964437835.1 uncultured Spirochaetales bacterium | reverse complement strand
TCCTCGACGACCCGGGAGGCGCGCGCCGCACTGCGCTGCCGGGAAACGTCGAGCTGCGCGAAGGCATCCCCTACGCCGCGAACGAGAATCCCCGCCAGCAAGTCGACGTCTACCTGCCGCGCGAGCGCGCGCGGGCGGGTCCCTTGCCCGTGATCGCGTACGTGCACGGGGGCGCCTGGAGCATGGGCAGCCGCGTGATGGCGCGGCCGGACGTCTCCCCTCACGTTGCGACGGGGCGTTATGCGGCCGTTTCGATCGGCTACCGGCTCTCGGGCGAGGCGCGCTGGCCGGCGCAGATCCACGACGCGAAGGCCGGGCTGCGCTGGATCCGCGCTCACGCCGAGGAATACGGCTTCGATCCGGAACGGATCTGCGCAATGGGCTCATCGGCGGGTGGGCACCTCGCGGCGGAGATCGGCACCACGAATGGCGTCGCGGAGGTCGAGGGCACCCTCGGGCCCCACCTGCGCGAGCGCAGCGACGTGCAGTGCGCGATCGACCTCTTCGGGCCGACGGACCTGACCGTAGCCGAGCCGGAATCGCGCCGCGTGACGATGGCGGGGCAGCCCTCGTCGCGCGAGCTGCTGCTCGGGGCTCCGATCGGATCGCAGCCCGCGCTCGAGCGGCAGGCCTCGCCGCTGCATCAGGTCACGCGCGGCGATCCGCCCTTCCTGATCATGCACGGCACGCGCGACCCTCTCGTCGCCTACGCGGACTCCGTCGCGCTCGAGCGTGCGCTGCGCGCGGCCTCCGTACCGGCCTACCTGCAGAAGATCGAGGGCGGCGGGCACGGGGACTTCATGGCGCTGCCGGAGGTCACACGGCGCGTGGGCCTCTTTCTCGACAGCGCGCTGTATGGCGCGAAGGCCCGCGTCCCGACGGACGTGCTCCTGTATCCTCCGCCGTCGCAAACGTCCACGATTCACTGAGAACGGAGACATCCCATGGAAGACCAGATCACGCAGCTCAGCGCCGTCGTCGCGCAGTTCGGCCTGCCGTTGCTCGGAAAGCTCCTCGGCGCGCTGGTGCTGTGGATCGCCGGGACCTGGCTGATCCGGCTGATCGAGAGGCTCGTCGCGCACACGATGGCCACGCGCCAGATGGATGTGACGCTTGCGGGCTACCTGAAGACCGGACTCGGCATGTTCCTGAAGCTCCTGCTCGTGATCGGAATCCTCGGCGTGCTCGGCGTCGAGACCACGAGCTTCGCCGCGGTGATCGCGGCCGCCGGCGTCGCGATCGGGATGGCGTGGTCGGGGCTGCTCGCGAATTTCGCGGCCGGCGTCTTCCTGGTGCTGCTGCGCCCCTTCAAACGCGGCGACGTGATCACGGCCGGCGGCGTGACCGGTGGCGTGGTCGAGATCGGCCTCTTCGCGACCACCATCCACACCGCCGACAACCTCGTCGTCGTGGTCGGCAACAATAAGCTCTTCGGCGACAACATCGTGAACTACTCGCAGAATCCGTACCGCGCGGTCGACCTGCGCGCGCAGATCGGCCACGGGGTCGACCCGCAATCCGCACTCGAGGCGCTGCGGCCGCGCATCGCGGCGATCAAGAACGTGCTCGCGGATCCCGCGCCGGTGCTCGAGATTTTCGAGCTCACGATCGCGGGCACCACGCTCGTGGTCCGCCCCTTCTGCTCCAACAGCCACTACTGGCAGGTCTATTTCGACGCGAATCGCGTGGTCAGCGAGGTCTTCAGCCAGGGCGGATTCCCGCTGCCCGAGCGCCGGCGCGGCGCGGGCCAGGGGTCGGCGGCCCAGCCTGCAGGAGCGAGCTGAACGCCCGATGCCTCCGCAGCTCGCGCCGGCGCTGCCGGCCGGGTGTTTTTGGGGCGGCTTCCTGCCGCCCAACGTCGACTGGTGCGAGCAGAACCTCTGCGGCTGGGTCGTGAACCCGGCCGACACGTGGTCGAACCTCGCGTACTTCGCGTTCGGCGCGTGGATGATCGCGGTCGCGAAACGCAGCGGTCGACCGGAGCTCGCGCGTTTCGGGCCCTGCAGCTTTGCGGTCGGCGCGTTCTCGCTGGTCTACCACGCCTCCTACACCTGGTTTCTGCAGTTCTTCGACTTTGTCGGAATGTTCCTGTTCTGCTTCCTGGTGATCGCGGCGAACGCGCGGCGCCAGGGCTGGATCGCGCCCGCGCACGAGACGGCGCTCTGGCTCGGCGGCACGGCGCTCTTCTCGGCGCTGGTGCCGCCGATGTTCCAGACCGGGTTCCCGATCCAGTCGCTCGTGGCTGGACTGATCGCGTTCATGATCGGGCAGGAAGCAGTGCTATGGCGGCGCGCGCGGTGTCGGGTGGCGCAGAGCGGCGGCGCAGCGCGCCACGAATCGGGCTACGGCCTCTACGCGCTCGCCCTCGCGCTGATGACCACTGCTGCGATCTTCTCTGGGCTCGATCTGAGCCGCATCTGGTGCGACCCCGAGAGCCTCTGGAAGCAGGGCCACGCGATCTGGCACCTGCTGAGCGCCGCGGCGCTCGCGGCGCTGCTGCATTTCTACGCGTCTCCGGCGGCGCGCGCACCGCTGTCCGCGGCAGCTGCGCGCTAGGCTAGACTGTGCCCACCTGCACCGGCAGGTTCAGCGGGCGCCGGAAGAATCCCAGCGACTCGAATTGGAACTGGTCTTCGCGGATCACCGAGCCGGGCGGCACGATATCCAGCACTGCGTCGACCATCGCGCCCATTTCTCCGCGCGCGAGGTTCGCGCCGAGGCAGTAGTGCGGGCCGTTTCCGAACACGCTGAGCTCGCCGCAGTCGCGGTCGATGTCGAAACTATCTGGGTCCTGCCAGATCGCCGGGTCGCGGTTCGCGCCCGAGAACGAGAGCATGATCATCTGGCCCTTGCGGATCGGCTTCCCGCGCAGCTCGAAATCGCGTATTGCATAGCGCGGCAGGCCGCCCGGGCCGCCGAAGCCCCAGCGCATGATCTCGTTGATCGCGTTCGGGATCAGCGCGCGGTCCGCGCGCAGCCGCGCCGCGGCGTCCGGATTCTGGAGCAGCGCCACGATCGAGATCAGGCCCCCCAGCGCTGTCGTCTCGCTGCCCGCGCCGATCAGGCCCGTGATCAGCACGATGATCTCTTCGTCACTGAGCTCGTCGTCGCGGTCCTGCGCGCGAATCAGATCGGAGATCAGGTCTTCGCGCGGTGCATCTCGGCGCTCTTTCGCCATCTCCCGCACCCAGCCGGCGAGCTCTTCGAAGGCCGCGTCCGAGGCCTGCTTGACGGCCTCCGGTGCAAAGCTGAAGAAGCCGCGGATCGTCGCCTGCGCGAGCTCGCGGAAGCGCACCTCGTCGCTGCCGGAAGGCGGCACGCCGGTGATGCGGCTGATCACGACGTTCGGAATCGGATTCGTGAAGGCGCCCATCAGGTCGAGTACTTCGCCGCGGCGGCCGCGCAGCGGCGCCGCAAACTGTTCGACGACGTCGCGGATCTGCGCGTCCATGCGCCGGACCGCGCGGGGCGTGAAGGCCGCCGAGACGAGGCGCCGCACGCGCGCGTGCGCCGCGGGCGGGAGCGCGAAGAGCCCGTTGTTCTCGGCCCAGCGCGAGAGCGAGTCGGGCTCGCCGCGCGGCACGTGCTTCTCGTAGACGCGGATGTCGTTCGTGACGTTCTCGGGATCGTGGAACAGGCGCTTGATGTCGTCGTGGCGCGTGATCAGCCAGCAGTCGATGCCGGGGATCCAGTGCACCGGATCGCTGGCGCGCAGCTCGTGGATGATCGCGTTCGCCTCTTCGGGCTTCTCCGCGGCGACGGCCCGGAAGAAGGGATCGAGGGCGCCCGGCGGCGTCTGCACCGGCGGGGTCTGAGGGTTCGCGCTCGCGCTCATGGCGTGTTCTCCTGCGGTGTCACTCGGTAGATCTTCTTGCCGCCCGAAAAGAAGCGGATGAGATCGCCGGCCGCGTCCCCGAAGCCGTATTTCTCGCGGAAGCGCGCATTCACGCGCTCCGCTTCGGCATCGTCGCTCACGCGTTCCGCGCGCATCGGCAGCTCGCGCTCTGCCCAGCGCAGCGTGAACGCGGGCTCGCGGTCGAAGTTCCTGCCCCAGCCCGAGGCCGGCGTAGTGCGGATGTAGAGCTCACCGTCGACGTCTGCGATCCACGCCTTGCGCTCGCGCAGGTCGCCATCCTGATCGCGCGTGATCACCGTGATGTTCGGCTCGGCGCCGAGCGCCGCGGGATCGATGGAAGGGGCGCCGGCGCGCGCGGCCGGGCTCGAGAAGAAGAACAGGCAGGGAAGCAGCGCGGCGATGCGACCGGAGCGGTGCGGCATGGGACGAAGTCAACCAGAGGACCGGGGCGCCCGCCATCCGATGCCCTGGTGGCCTAGCTCCGAGGCGGGACTACCGTCAGCAGATTCGCGTCGCGCGCGACGACCCAGGCTCCGGAGGGCGGCATTCGCAGGATCGAGAGCGTGCATCGGCGTACCTCGCGGTCGATTGGATCGATTCCGAGAGCTTTGCTCGGAGATTGGCGCCAGGGTAGCCACCCCGCGCCGGAGAGCGGCGAGCGGGAAATCGGTGCGGATCCAAGGCAGTCGCCGCGGGCCTCAGCCGAGCCAGCGGCCCGCGAACCATTCGGCGGCCGGGTCGAGCATGGCGTTCACGATCGACGGCTTGTCGCTCGCGAGCGCGGCGTCGAGGGCCGGGCCGATCTGCTCGGGGCGCTCGACGAAGAGGCCCGGGCCCTCGAAGAACGGGGACATGCGCTCGTAGTGGCGCGTGCCGAGGGGAACCCAGCCGGCGCTCCAGCCGCCGTTGTTCAGGATCAGCGCGACGAGCGGCACAGCGTGGCGCGCGGCGCTGTCGAGCTCCATCGCGTGGAAGCCGAAGGAGCCGTCGCCCACCAGCCAGAGCGCCTGCGAGCCGGGGCGGGCCAGGCCACCGGCAAGCGCATAGCAGATGCCGTGGCCGATCGTGCCGAGGGCGCCCATGCTCGTGACGCAGCCGGGAGTGAGTGCGCGCGTCATTGCGTCGACGTACATCATCAGGTTGGCCCCGTCGCCGACGACCGTTGCGTCGGGCTGGAGGCGTTGATTCAGCTCGGCCATCAGGCGCAGCGGGTGGATCGGAGTCGCATCGCTCTTCGCGAGCGCGTCGCGCGCGGCCGCGCGCGCGCTGGCCTGCTCGCGCAGGCGCGCGAGCCACGCTGCAGTCGAGAGTTGCTTTGGCAGACGATCCGCGAGCATTTCGAGCGAGAGCCTCGCGTCGCCGAGGATGCCGACGTCGACCGGCGTGCGGTTGCGGCCGATCTCTTCGGGCTGCACGTCGATCTGGATCCGGTGACGCAGGTGCGGGAAGCGGCCGTAGCCGAAGAAGGAGTCGAGCTGCGTGCCGACGACCAGCAGCGTATCCGCCTGGAACACGAGGTTCTGCCAGTCGCGGCCGAAGACGTTCGGGTGGTCGTCGGCGAGCGTGCCGCGGCCCATGCGGCGCGTCGCGACCGGAAGACCGCGGTCGACGAGCGCGCGCAGCGCCTCGCCCGCACCCGACCACCAGACGCCGCTGCCCGCGACGACGGCCGGGCGCTCGGCCTCGCAGAGCAGACGCGCCGCGGCGTCGACCAGCGCTCCCGGCGGCGCGAGCGCGCCGACCCCGGGCGCGAGCAGCGACGGCCACTCGACGCGCTCTGCGTCGATCTGCGCGTGGATCAGGTCGATCGCGATCTCCAGGTACACCGGGCCGGGTCGGCCGTGGCGCGCCTGGCGGAATGCCTGGGCGACGTACTCGGGGATGCGGTCGAGGTGCTGCACGCGGCGTGCCCACTTCGTGACCGGCCGCACGATCTCGAGCTGGTCGAGCGCCTCGACCTCGCCGGTGTCCGCGCTGCGCGAGCTCGCGGCACCCGCGAGCACGACGAGCGGCGAGCCCTGCACGAACGCGGTCGCGATGCCGGTGAGCGCGTTCGTGACGCCGGGACCCGCGGTCACGATGCAGACGCCCGTCTCGCCGGTCGTGAGCGCCCAGCCCTCGGCGCAATAGGCCGCAGCGGCCTCGTGACGCACGTCGACGAGGCGGATTCCGTGGCGCTTGATCGCGCGCCAGCTCGGGTCGATGTGCCCGCCCGAGAGGCCGAAGACGCAGCGCACGCCCTCGCGCGCGAGCGCGCGGCCGACGAGCTCGCCGCCGTCGACGCGACTCACGCGGAGCTCGAAGAAACGCTGCCGCGCGGAGCGAAGTCCGCGTCTCCGCCCGCGAGCAGCCGGTCGAGCGCCGCGCGCACGGCCGCGACGCGCTCCGCGAGCGGCGTCCGATCGTTGCAGCGCGCGAGCTCGAGCACCGCCTCGCGCGGCAGCGCGTACTCGCGCGCGACCGCATCGATTGCCGATTCACCCTGCAGCGGATCCGAGAGCGCGAGCGTG
Source organism: uncultured Spirochaetales bacterium (assembly GCA_964437835.1). GTDB lineage: Bacteria > Myxococcota_A > UBA9160 > UBA9160 > SMWR01 > CAYTJA01. The sequence continues at coordinate 23,886 of CAYTJA010000190.1, read as the reverse complement.
CTGGCGTAGATCGCGATCGGCAGATGACCCGCCGAGACGAGCATGTGGCCGAGGATGCAGAGCCCCCCGTCGCCCATCAGGATGCCCGCGTTGAGTCGGCGCGGCAGCTGGTCGCGCACGCGCTGGAGCGCCTCGCGCTTCACGCGAGCGGCGCCGCGAGCTTCGGCCCGCCGCCTGCATACAGCGTCTCGCCGGAGATGAAGCTGGCCGCGTCGCTCGCGAAGAACAGGATCGGCCAGGCGATTTCTTCGGGGCGGCCCGCGCGGCCGACGCCGTTGTTCGAGCCGCCGACTTCGTCGGGATCGCGGCCGATGCGCTGCATCTCGCGCACGAAGCCCTCGGAGGCGACGGCGCCGACGCGCACGCAGTTCACGCGGATGCCGCGCGGCGTCCAGGCGGCCGCGAGCGTGCGCGTCAGATTCTCTACGCCGGCCTTCGCGGCGCCGTAGGGCGCGACGAAGGGCAGGCCGAGCTCGGCTGCGCCCGACGACACGTTCACGATCGCGCCCGTCCCGCGCAGGAGCATGTGCCTGCTCGCCGCGATCGAGAGCACGAAGACGCTGCGCAGGTTCAGGTCGATCATGTTCTGGAAGCGCTCGACGCTCCATGAATCGAGCGGATACGAATGGCTGCCGCCCGCGTTGTTGACGAGGATGTCGAGGCGGCCGAAGGCGCTTGCCGCGCTCTCGATCAGCGCCTCGCAGGCTGCGGCGTCGCGCACGTCGGTCGGCACCACGAGGCACTCGTGGCCGTCCGCGCGCAACTCCGCCGCGACGGCCTCGAGCTTCTCGCGCTTGCGGCTCGCGATCGCGACACGCGCGCCGTGACGCGCCAGCAGCTGCGCCGTCGCGCGCCCGATTCCGGTACCGCCGCCGGTGACTATGGCGCTGCGTCCGCTGAGATCCATGCGCGCCAGGGTTCCGCTCATGCTCCGGGGCTTCCTCCGATGCGGGCTCTCTGCTCGGGATGCGAGGGCGCTGTCAGATCCTGCGCCCGCGGTTGTCGGCGATCAAGCGGTATTGCGCTCGGGGTTCGTCGCGGGTCGCCGGGGCCGAGAGCTGGCGGAGAGGGTGGGATTCGAACCCACGAGGGCTTTCACCCTAGCGGTTTTCAAGACCGCCGCCTTCGGCCACTCGGCCACCTCTCCGCTCGTGCTGGCCGAGCGTAGCCCGGGACGTCCTGCGCGCGGCGGGTGCACGCTGCCTCAGACGCTGGGATCCGGGTCTTCGGAGTTGCGCGGCGCTGCAGGCAGCCAGGCTGCAAATGCGACACCGTAGATCTCCCAGATCGTGAGGAAGAGCGCCGCGAGAATCGGCCCGGCGACGATGCCGACGGCGCCGAACGCGGTGAGTCCGCCGAGCGTCGAGAGCAGGATCAAGAGATCGCCCATCTGCGTGTCGCGGCCGACCAGGCGCGGGCGCAGCAGGTTGTCGACGCCGCCTACCACGACAGCGCACCAGATCACGACTCCGATCGCGGCGCCGGCGTGCCCGGTGGCGTATAGCCAGATCGCCGCCGGGATCCAGATCAGCGCAGTGCCGATGCCGGGGATGATCGACAGCACCGCCATCACGGTGCCCCAGAATGCGGGGCCCTGGATGCCCGCGACGCCGAGTGCCGCTCCCGCGAGAGAGCCCTGGGCAATGCCGATCACGAGGGTGCCCTTGAGCGTCGCGCGCGTGACCGACACGAACTTTTCGACCATGCGCTCTTCGTCTTCGGACTCGAGCGGCATGTAGTAGAGGATGCGCGCGAGAATCGCCGGGCCATCGCGCAAGAAGAAGAACATCGCGTAGAGCATCACCGCGAGCGAGAACAAGAAGCTCGCGGTGCCGCGCGTCGCCGAGGCCACGCTCGACACCGCGAAGCTGCCGAGCATCCCGGCCAGCTCTCCCGCGCGCGTGAAGATCTGTTCCTGGTAGGGGCGCAGGAACTCGGGCAGCTCGAGACCGGCCAAGAGCGAGCTTGGCGAGGCCCCGCCGAGGTGCGCCTCGAGCCAGGGCCGAGCGGAATCGGTGACCTCGAGGGCCTGACGCGCCACGACACCGAGCAGCGTCAGCAGCGGGCCGATGATCGCGAAGAATACGATCGCGAGCGTCGCGAGCGCGGCAGCGCTCGCACGGCCGCGCATCCGGCGCAGCAGCGCCTGGTGCAGCGGCCCGCACAGGCCGGTGGCGATTGCCGCAATCAGCAGCGCGGTCAGGAAGCCGCGGATCATGTACAGGAACGCGGCCGAGATGCAGACCACGAGCAGGATCAGGAACGCGTTGCGGAAGCGCGAGTCCGTGCGCGGCGTCATGTCGCGAGCGCTTTCTGCCTGACCGCGCGCGTGCGCGGCGCGAAGTAGAGCTTGATCATGACCACCTCAGACCATTCCCAGGGCCAATGCCGCGAAGCCCGGTCCCGAGAGACCCGCGTGCAAGACGACGGCGAGCCACGTGCTGCGCCGCTGCTGTGCGACATAGGGAACGACGAGCAGTGTGGGCAACAACACGATCAGGTTCCCGAGGCCGAACGCGAGGTGGAAGATGCCCCACGCAAACGCGTTGTACAGCCATGCCCAGCGTCCGAGGCGGGCCTCCATGCGCGGAAGCACGATTCCGCGCCACACCAGATTCTCGCCCAGAATGTTGATAGGCCAGTACACGAGCCACAGACCCAGCATCCAGATCCGCTCGTCCGTCCAGGCCTTCGCGTGGCGGGCGAAGGGAGGATTGGAGTCGAGCCCAAGGGCCGCACACAGGGCGAACATCGCTCCACTTCCGAGGCCCATCGCCAGAAGCCCGAGCGCAGCCCAGCGCCAGTCCTCGGGCGAGGGTCGCGCGAGCCAGAGCCGCTGCGACAGGCTCCGGCTGTGACCCTCCGCTCGCAGGATCAGCAGCCCCAGCGCGATGATCGGAGCGAAGATCAGCGGAATCGAGAGGATCATCCATGCCGCGAGCGGCTCCAGGCCCGTCTCGCTGAGCATCGGCACGGCGTGGGTGACCACGCCGTATTGAAGAGCGGCTCCGATCAGGAAGATCGCGGAATCGGCGGCGAGATCGCCGAGCTTCGGCGCCGCTGCGTCATTCATGCGGATTCGTGCGGGCATGGCCTGCGTCCCATGGCGTGCTTCACAACCGCGCGTTTCGCCCGGAGCTCTCAGACGGACAGCAGAATCGGCTCCGCGGGCTCGCCGGTGGCGGTGGAAATCGCGCGCGCGTAGAGGCGCAGCTGCTCGGCGTAGACGGCGAGTTCGTCTCCGAGCTCGCGGTCGGTCTTGAAGTCGATCACGACCCAGCGCGCGCCGGCCGCGCCCGTCTCGCGAAACGCGAGGTCCACGACGCCCTCGAGCAGCGAGCCGTCCTCGCGCCGCAGCAGGGCCGGGGTCTCGCGGCGCAGCACCGCTGCTTCGGCCGCGCGCCGCAGCAGCGGGTGGCGCAGCGCGGTCGCGACGGCGCTCTCTGCGGCCGCGCGCTCCTCCGCAGAAGCGCCTAGCAGACGTGCCTGCGCGCCCACGACGTCCGCGATCTCGCCCGCGGCGGCCGCGAGCGGCACCGCGGCGAGGCTCGCGTGCACGAGGCTCCCGAAGCGCCGCCCGCCGGGGCGTGCCTCGCGCGCGGCGCCGGTGTCCTCGACGCGCAGGGAGGCGGCCGGCTCGGCGCGCTCCGCGGCGCGCGGCTGGGGAGTCGAGGCAGCGGCTGTGCTCGGCTCCTGCACGGCGCGGCTCGCGCGCGTCACGGAGTCCACGCGCAGGCTCGCCTCCCCGCCGGCCCCCAGCGTCTCGCTGCGGCGGCGCTGCCACTCTGCGTGTGCGCGCAGCCCGGCTTCGGCGACGGCGCCTCCCGCGTCCGCTTCGAGCATGCGCTGCTGGCGCAGGCCGACCTGCTCTGTGCGATCGAGCGCGAGCGCGCGCGGATCCCACCAGACCACCGCATTGCCACTCTCCGAGCGCTGCAGCCCGGGCTGCACCGAGCCCGCGCTTCCGCGTTCGGCGCGCGGCGGGCGCTCGAGCACGGAATCGCTGCCGAAGGCCGGGCAGCCCGGCGCGGGTTCGGCCCTGCGGCGCAGCTCGTTCGGCGGCTGCAGGACCGGATCCAGCACCTCCAGCCAGCCCGAGATGCGCGCGTCGCCGACGCCGGGAATCACCAGCAGGTCGCGCGCGCGCGTCGCCGCGACGTAGGCGACGCGCAGGCTCTCTTCCGCCTCGCGGCGCAGCTCGAGTGCTTCGGCCTGCTGCAGCTCGAAGGGCGCGCAGCCGGCGAGCGGCTCTGCGAAGAGGCCGCGCTCCGCATCGACGTGGCGGCTCGGCTGGCGGCTCGCCGCCTGACAGGTCGGATCGCAGAGGATCACGACCGGGAACTCGAGGCCCTTCGCACGGTGCACCGTCATGATGCGCACGCCCTCGGTTCCCTCCTCGATCACCGGCGCCTCCTGCGCCTCGCCGCGCTCGGCCTCGCGTTCGAGGTACTGCACGAAGGCGCGGAACGAGGCCGCCCCGCCGCGCTCGAAGCGGCGCGCGAGATCGATGCAGCGCAGGCAGTTCGCCAGCGCCTGCTCGCCCGTCGGCCAGATCGCGATGCCCGCGTGCGCGCGCAGCGCTTCGAGCAGCCGCGAGAGCGTCGCGGCCACCGGGCGCCGGTTGCGACCCGCGTGCAGGCGGCCGAGCAGCTCGAGCGCTACCGCGACCTCGCGCTCGTGGGCATCGAGCCGCTCGCGCTGCGCGTCGTCCAGGCGCTGCAGCGGGTGCAGGCGACGGAAGCGATGCCGCCATGCGAGCAGCGCGTCGTCGCCGAGTGCTACCAGCGGCCCGCGCAGCGTCGCGAAGACCGCGAGCTCGTCCCCGGGCCACTCGATCGCGGTCAAAGCGTTGCGGATCGCCTGGACTTCCTCGCGGTCGTGAAAGCTGCGCCCGCCGACGAGCACGTGCGGCACGCGCCGCGCTTCGAGCGCGCGCACGTAGGGGCGCGGCACGTCCGTCTGCCAGCTCTTGAAGCGTCGGAACAGCAGGCAGATGTGGCGCGGCGCGATCGCCACGCGCCGGCCTGGGCGATCGCGCTCCTCGAGCGTCCAGCCGCTCTCGCGCACGAGCCAGTCGACGAAGGCGCCGACCGCATCCGGCAGCGACGCCTCGATCGACCAGTCCGTGACGCGCCCGTAGTCGCTGTAGGGGCGCGGGACCGGCAGTACGACGAAGCTGGGCTGCCCCTCGGCATCAGCGCGCACCGGCTCGAGCGCGACGTAGTCCGCCTGCTCGCTCGCCACAGCGGCCCCCGCACCGCCCATGGCAGGAGCGAAGGCCGCGTTGACGGCGCGCTGCAGCGAGGGCACCGCGCGGAAGCTCGCGCGCAGCTGCAACACACGCGCGCCCTGCGCGGCGAGGCTCTGCTTCACTGCTTCATAGACAGCGAGATCCGCGCGCCGGAAACGGTAGATCGATTGCTTCGGATCGCCGACGAGAAAGAGCTTGCCGGGCACGACGCGCGTCTCGCGCCAGCGAGGAGCCTCCGCTTCGGCGGATGCGAGCAGCAGCAGGATCTCGGCCTGCAGCGGGTCCGTGTCCTGGAATTCGTCGACGAAGAGGTGGGAAATGCGCTCCTGATAGGCGCTGCGCACCTCGGGCCGATCGCGCAGCAGGTCGCGCGCGCGGATCAGCAGATCGAGAAAGTCGAGACAGCCCGCACGCTGCTTGCTGTGCTGGTAGGCAGCCACGACGGGGCGCAGCTCCTCGCGCAGCAGCGGCGCGAGGTCGGCGTCGCAAGCGCGAAGCAAGTCGTCGAGAGCGAGCTTCGCGTCGTCGCGTCTCGCCATCACCAGAGCGCGCGGCAGGTCTTTCGCGAAGGGCTTGCGCGGGGAGCCCTTCCAGTGCCAGTGCACGAGACGCGAGTGCGCGAGCTCGCGCAGCTCGGCTTCGAGGCCGTCGTGATCGCGGCCCGAAACGCGCTCGCGCAGCTCGATTTCTGCGACCGCGCGCTGGATCTCGAACAGATTGCGCGCGAGCCAGTCGCGCTCGGGATCGGCCGCGCGCGCGGCCAGTGCGCCGACTTCCCGCAGCCGTGCGAAGACGGCGTCGAGCGCAGCGCCGCGCTCGAAGCGCGGCCGCTGCCAGGGCGCGGGAAAGTCGCGGTGCAGGGCGAGGTTGCCGGCCGCGCGGCGCAGCAGCTCGCGCGGGCCCTGCGAGCCCTGGCCGCGTGCGCGGCGCCTCAGCACGCGCCGCACCCCCTCGGGCGGATCGGCGAGCGCCTGCTGGAACCAGCGCTCGAAGGTCGCGTCGAGCAGCGCCTGGGATTCCTCCTCGGGCGCGACCTCGAAGAGCGGGTCGACGCCGGCCTCGACCGGTCGCTCGCGCAGCAGATCCGCGCAGAAGGCGTGGATCGTCGCGATGCGCGCGATCTCGAGCTGCGCGAGCGAGGCGTCAAGCCGCGCGCGCTCGCCCGCGGGCGTCGCTTCCGCGTTGCGCGCGCGCTCGATTTCGGCGCGCAGGCGCAGCTTCATCTCGCCGGCGGCCTTCTCGGTGAAGGTCAGCGCTGCAATGCGGTCGAGGGTCGCTTTCCCCCGCGCGAGCACCGACGCGATGCGCGAGACGAGGGCCGAAGTCTTGCCGGTGCCCGCGGCGGCCTCGACGAAGAGCGTGTCGCCGAGATCCTCGCGAATCGCGCGACGCGCTTCGGCGTCGGGGAGCGCGGCCCCGGCCGGGCTGTCCGCGAGCTGCGCGCTCACGGCAGCTCCCGCAGCTCGCGCAGCGCCGCCAGCCGCGCGGCCGGCTTGCGGCTGGTGCGCAGCTCTTCGTAGGGGCCGCAGACACTCTGATAGTCGCACCAGCGGCAGGCGCCTGCGGCGGGCGCGGCGGGCAGGAAGGGCTCCGCGAGCGCCTGTCCGACGCTGCGCGCGACGCGCTCGGCGGAGCGGCGCGCCGCGTCGTCGAGCGGCACCACGACTTCGCTGAAGCCGCCAGCCGAAGTGCAATAGGAGAGGCGTCCGGACTCGACCGCCGCGCTGGGTTCGAGCTGCTCGAGCGCCAGCGCGTAGAGCACCGGCTGCAGCGCTTCTCCACCGGCGATCACGGCGCCCGCCGGCACGCGGATCTTGCCTGTCTTGTGATCGGTCACGCGCAGCACCGCACCGCGCGGTGTCTCGCGGCGCTCGACGAGGTCGATCGAGCCGCGCAGCTGGAGCCCGCAGGCGAGCGGAACCGGCGCGTCGACGCTGTGCGCATCGCGCGAGCGGCGTTCGCCGAGCCCGAACGAGAGCTCGAAGCGCCACGGCACGAAGCCGGAGCGGTCGGCGCTCTCGCGCCGCAGCCACTCGCGCAGATCCGCGCGGATCCCAGCGACGCCGTCGTCGAAGACGCGCGGAATCGCAGGGGCGAGTTCCTCGCGGTAGCGCTCCGCCACGCGCGCGATCGCGCCGTCGAGCTCGCACGCGGCCGCGTCGAGGTTCTCGGCGCGCAGCGGCAGAAGCTGCTTCTCGGAGAGCTGGTGATACAGGTCGAAGAGCGCATCGTGAACCAGCGAACCCTTCTGCAGCGCGTTCATCTCGTCGATCGCGGCCGCTTCCTCGCGCGGCGCGAGGCGCTGAACGGCTTGCAGGAAGAAGCGATACGGACAACTGGCGAAGTGCTGCAGCGCGGTCGGCGAGAAGCTGCGAGCGCCGAGCTGGTGCGCGGCCAGCGCTTCGCGAGCGCCGGCCGCGAGCTCGCCGCGCGGCGGAACGACGAGCCCGTCGGCCTGCGTCCAGCTTCCGAGCCAGCGCCGCGCGCGAAATCGCAGCGCGCGACCGAGATGTGGATTGGCGTCGAGCAGGTAGCGCGCGGTGCCGGCGCTCTTGGCTTCGTCCTGCGAGAGCAGGGTGTCGAGCAGCGAGAGGTCGTGCTCGGCGGTGTCGATCGCGTCCTCGGGGCGGCTCGGCGCGGGCCAGCCGACGCGCGCATGCGTCACGAGCTCGGCGCGGGCTGCAAGCTCGTCGAAGCCCGGCAGCCGGCCCTCGGCCGCGCGCAGCGCCTCGAGCGCATAGAAGGAAGGCACGCGCGGCCGGCCCTGGTCGAGATCCAGGCGCGGGTACGACAGGATCACGCGCCGCTTCGCGGCGCCGACCGCGAGCCGCAGCGCGAGCCGCTCGGCGCGAATGCGCTCGGAGTTCGTCGCGAGCTCGGCGCCGAGCGCCGCGCGCGCCTCGTCGAGCAGGATCGGATCTTCGGCGATGCGGCGCGGAAACAGCTTTTCGGCGAGCCCAGGCACGCAGACGACGTCGAATTCGAGCCCGCGCGCGGACAGGGCCGGCGCGACGAAGACCTTCCCGTAGCGCGAGCTCGCGGGCGGCAGCGCGACCTCGAGCAGTCGCCGCGCCAATACCAGCTGGATCTCGAAGAGATCCACGGGGCCGACGTCGGCGAGCGGCGCGAGCTCGGCCAGCAGCGCGAGCACGCGCGCCGGCTCGCGCAGTGCGCGCGCCGCGAGTGCGGTGAGCCGCGGGAGCCATTCGCCCCAGCGGGCACTCGCGGGCAGAGCCTCGAGCTCTTCGAGCAGCGGCAGCGCGTAGTCGCGAAGGCTCGCGAGGTCGGCCTGGCTGCGCTGCTTCTGCTCGCGCCGGGGGTCGTCGGAGTCGAGCTCGCTTTGGTCCAGCTCGAGCTCGCGCGCGAGGCCCTCGAGGCGCCGGCGCCAGCGCGGCAGGCCGCCGATCACCGCGGCGTCGACGAGCATCTGCTCCCAGCGCCTCGGCGCGCGCAGCGTCCCCGCGGCGACCGGCGCCGACACCGGATCGAGTGCGCTCTCGAACTCCAGATCTGCATCGGTGTCCGGCGCGTCGGAGGCGTCGAGTCCGAGCGCTGCCGCAGCGCGCTCGGAGAGCAGCTCCGCGTCGGGTGCGACCCAGCGCTCGCCCTCGGGCGCAGCGGGCGGCGGCGCTCCGCCGGCCGTGGTCTCCGGAACCTGACCTAACGATAAGTACTCCGAGAAGCGCCGCGCCGAGAGGCCCTCCGCCGCGCAAGCCAGCAGTGCCACGAACGCGCGGCCCGCGGGATCGGGGCGTCGCGCGCCTCGCGCGAAATGGGCCGGGATCCCGGCGCGCTGCAGCGCTTCTTCGAGGTGCGGTCGGTATTCGTCGGGCGAGCGCAGCAGGATCGCGATGCGGTCGAAGGGAATTCCCTCGCGGGCGGCTGCGATCAGGCAGCGCGTGAGCTCGATGCACTCGCGGCTCTCGCCCGGCGCCGAGAGCGGCGGCGGGAAGCTGGCGTCGAGCGGCGCGCGCAGCGGCGGGCTGCCTTCTTCGAAGAGATGGCGCTGCAGTCGGGCCAGCGCCGGGAGCTCCGCTCCGGCGGGTTCGGAGTCGAGCACGCGGGGCGCCGTGCCGAGCGCCTCTGCGAGATGACGCAGGGTAGTGTCGTCCCCGGCCGCTGCGGTCGCGAGCACGGCGGGTGCTGCGCGCGTGAGCGCGGCCACCAGCTCGCGCTCGGCCGCGTTCGCGATCGGCAGGTCGAGGAGCAGCAGCGGGAGGCCGAGCAGAGGATGGCGCGCGCTGCGGCTCGGCTCCGCGGCCACGCCCGCATGCGCTGCGAACTCGACCGCGCGCCACAGCAGCTCCGCGCGGTCGGCCAGGCCGGCAGACTCGAGCTCCTCCTCGTAGGCTTCGAGCAGGCGCGCGAGCTCGGGCGCGTATTTAACGAGTGCCGCGCCGTCCGGGCGCGCGCAGCGCAGCTCCTCGAGCGTAGCGGCGACCGCCGTACAGAAGCCGGGGCCCGTGGCGACAGGCGCGAAGCGCCCGAGCGCGCCGCTCTCGCCGAGGCGCTGCACCGCGCGCGCGAGCGCGGCCGTTGCGGGCAGGCGCCCGATGGGAACCCGGCCCGAGCGCAGCAGCCAGCTCTCGGCGAGCTGCGATGCAACGCGCGGCAGCGTCGCGCGGTGCCAGCCGAAGCTCGCCCCGCAAACGCTCGCTGCGCAGGTCCTGCGCAGCAGCTCGTTCGCGGCATCGCCACTCGCGGCGACGATCAGCAGCTCCTCACCGGGCGGGCGTGCGCCCAGCCACTCGCGGGCGCGCTCGAGGCGCAGCGCCGCCGCCGACGAGACGATCAGCTCGGGGATCACGCCGCGATGCTAGTACCCTCGTGGGGTGCAGGCCCCTGAATTGGTGTGATATTGGTCACAAAGACGCCAATTCCGGGGGCCGAAGCCTACGGTATGAGTTCTCTCCGCGTACGAACCTCGATCGTCGCCGATTTCCAGGCCGGCAAGGTCCACGGCCAGGGAAAGATCCGCAATCTCGGATTGCACGGCGTATTCCTCGGGACCGAAACCAGCCTCGATACGGGCGACGTCGTCGACCTGCGCTTCCGCATGCCCTCGGGCGAACCGATGACCGTGCGCAGCCTCGTCTGGTGGTCGACCCGGGACGAGCCGAGCCGCTCGCATCGCGTGCGCGGTGTCGGCCTGCGCCTGATCGAGGAAAACGAGGGCTACGAGAAGGCCTTCGACAAGCTGCTGCGTTAGGTCGAAGTGCAAGCCGCTTCGGCGCGCAGCGAGGCGAAGCCGAGCGAAGAGCGGGTGGGGCCGGGCCGTTCCCGGACCGGGACCCGCAAGGCTTGGGCGGCGGAATCAGGCGCGCCGATAGAACTCCACGAAGCACAGGGCTGCGCCGAGCGGTGTGACGGCGTGTTCGAGCTCGGGCGGAATCCAGGCAGAGCGCCCCGGTTCGATCACTTCGTCGATCGCGAGCGGAGCCTCGCTCCGGAAGCGCAGCCGTCCGGAGACGACCTCGAGGCGCCCCCACACGCCGGGCTTGGTGCGGTGCCGCGCGCGCAGCGCGGCCGGTAGGTCGCGCTCGTTCCAGGTGGGAGTGCGCCGATAGGCCGCGAAGCCCTCGGGCAGCTCGCGCGCGTCACAGCGCGCGCAGTCGAGCGCACTGCCGATGCGGCTCGCGCGCCCCTCCTCGCTCTGCGCCCATGCGCGCTCCGCGAGCGGAGGCAGGTGCCGAACGTGGCGCCGATGCCCGCACGCGAGCTCGGCGATCCAGTCGCCCGCTGCATCCTGCCGGAAGCCCTGGATCGCGCGCTGCATCCGAGCGGTGTCCCGGCGCCGCTACGCGCGCGGCAGCGGCGTTGCGATCACGAGCCGGTTGCCGTCCGGGTCGAGCAGCGCGAGCTCCCGGTTGCCCCAGGGCTGATCCTCGGGCCCCGACTCGATCTGGAGGCCGCGCTCGCGCGCGAGGGCGGCCCAGGCGTCGACATCGGGCACATAGAGATAGGCGAGGCCGCCGGAGACGGAGTCTCCCGCGCGCTGCGTGAGGTAGAGCGCGAGTTCTCCGTGCGAGAGCTGCAGGAACACCGGCAGCTCCGGCGCTTCGCGCCACTCCCAGTCGATCTGGAAGTCGAGCCCGCCGACATAGTACGCGCGGCTGCGGGCGAGATCCGCGATCCGGAACGCGGGGACGACGCGCTGCAATCCGCGCTAGGCCTGCGCCGCGAGGACGAAGAGCCAGATGCAGGAGCCGAAGCCGATCATGAACGCGAGCGAGCGCGCCGTAGCCTGGTCCGCGAGGTAGCAGACCGCGTGCGCGCCGCGCGCCGCGACGAAGAGCAGCGCGGCCGAGGCCGAGCTGCCGGCGTCGGCGCCGGCCAGGTGCGCCACGAAGACCGCGCTCGTGAAGACCGGCAGGGCTTCCCAGGCATTCGCCTGCGCCGCGACGGCGCGTGCACCGGGGCCCGTCAGCAGCAGCGACTGCGCGCGCGGATTGCGGTTGTCGACCGAGCCGAGCTGTTTGCCCTTGAAGTAGCCGCCGGTTCCGGCGAGCACGTAGGGAATCAGCACGGCGACCAGGAGGCACCAGAAGGGAGTCGTCATGCCGCGCAGTCTGCGCCAGCGGGTCGGCCCGCGTCCAGCACTCAGTTCTGGATGATGAAGCCGCCGTCGACCGGGAGTGCGACCCCGTTCAGATAGGAGGCCGAGGGCAGCACCAGCGCGAGCGTCGCGTGCGCAACCTCTTCGGGCTCGCCGTAACGGCGCAGCGGCACGCGCCGGCGCGCGAACTTCTGTTTGGCCTCCTCGGGGAACATGTCCGTGAGCGCGGTGCGGATCGGCCCCGGGCAGATGCAGTTGACGGTGATCCCGCGCGGGCCGAGGTCGACCGCCAGCGAGCGCGTGAGCCCGATCAGCCCGTGCTTCGCGGCGGTGTAGGGCGCGGCGCCGGACTGCGCGCCGAGGCCCTCGGTCGACGCGATGTTCACGATGCGCGCCGCATCCGAGCGGGCGAGGTGCGGCAGCGCCGCGCGGATCAGCCGCATCGGGCCCGTCAACATCACGTCGAGGCCGAGCTGCCACTGCGCCTCGAAGCCGTCGCCGTCGATCGGCCCGCCCGCGACGAGTCCCGCGTTGTTCACGAGGATGTCGAGGCGCCCGAACGCCGCCGCGACCTCCTCGACGACGCGCCGGATCTGCTCCGGGTTCGCGACGTCGAGCGCCCACGCGCGCGCGCTGCCGCCCGCCGCCCGGATCTCCTCGGCCACCGCAAGCGCCCCGGCTTCGTTCAGGTCCGTGACCGCAACCTGCGCGCCTTCGTCCGCAAACAGCCGCGCGGTCGCTCGCCCCATGCCGCTCGCCGCGCCCGTCACGAGCGCGGCACGCCCGGCAATCGAACGCGAGAGCTGGGAGAGGCGAGGCATCGGTTGACGCAAGCTACCACTCCGGTCGAGACTCTGGGGCCTGAATCCACCGAGCGGCTCAGCGAGCCGCGTCGGATGGCTGCGGAGATCCCTTGGAATTCAGTCTGCCCGAGCTTCAGGACATCTTCGCGTCGGTGCGCGGTGAGCGCGAGGCGATCGTGTTTCGCGAGCGGCGGGTCACGCAGGCGCAGCTCGCGGAGCGCAGCCGCAGGCTCGCGAATGCGCTGCTCGCGCGCGGGCTGCGGCTGCGGCGCGAGCGGCGCGAGCTCGCCGGGCACGAGTCCGGGCAGGAGCACGTCGCGCTCTACCTCTACAACGGAACCGAGTATCTCGAGGGCCTGCTCGGCGCCTGCCGCGCGCGGGCGGCTTCGATCAACGTCAACTATCGCTACGTCGAGGAGGAGCTGCTCTACCTGTTCCAGAACTGCGCCGCGCGCGCGGTGATCTACCACGCGGAGTTTGCGCCGCGCATCGCCGCGCTGCGGGCGAGGCTCCCGCAGCTCGAGCTGCTGATCCAGGTCGCGGACGATTCGGGCGTGGCGCTGCTGCCGGGCGCGGTCGACTACGAGCAGCTGCTCGCCGCGGCCTCGCCGGCGCAGCCGCCGGTCGCGCCCTCGCCGGACGACCTCTACATCCTCTACACCGGCGGCACGACCGGCATGCCGAAGGGCGTGCTCTGGCGGCAGGCAGACATCTTTGCCGCGGCGCTCGGCGGCCGCAAGCTCGACGGCAGAGAGTTCGAGTCGCGCGAGGAGATCGCGGCCTACTGCCAGGCGGCCCCAGCCCGGAAGACGCTGGTCGGCGCGCCGCTGATGCACGGCGCCGCGCAGTGGGTCAGCTTCTCGATGTGGATGCTGGGCGCTTCGCTGGTGTATCCGAGCGAGGTGAAGCGCCTCGACCCGGACGAGTTCTGGAGTACGGCCGAGCGCGAGCAGGTCACGGGCATCTCGATCGTCGGCGACGCCTTCGCGCGGCCTCTGCTCGATCAGCTCGAGAGGAAGTCCTACGAGCTCTCGCAGCTGGTCTCGATCGGCTCCGGCGGCGCGCCGCTCTCGCTCGCGTACAAGCGCGCCTTGCTCGAGCGCTTCCCGAAGGCGTCGATCTACGACGGCATGGGCTCCTCGGAAGGCGGCGCGCAGGGCATGAACGTGAGCTCGAGCAAGCACGGCGTGTCGACCGGCAGCTTCCAGACCACGCGCGGTTCGGTCGTGATTTCCGAGGATCTGACGCGCGTGCTGCCGCCCGGAGATGGCGCGCTCGGCTGGCTCGCGGTGACCGGCCGCGTCCCGCTCGGCTATCTCGGCGACGCCGCGAAGACCGCGCGCACCTTCCCGGTGATCGGCGGAATGCGTTATTCGGTTCCCGGAGATCGTGCGCGCCACCGGGCGGAGGGCGGCATCGAGCTGCTCGGCCGCGATTCCGCCTGCATCAACTCCGGCGGCGAGAAGATCTTCGCCGAGGAAGTCGAGCACGCGCTCAAGTTCCACCCGGATGTCTTCGACGTCGTCGTGGCCGGGCGCGACAGCGAGCGCTGGGGGCAGGAGGTCGTCGCGGTCGTCGCGCTGCGCGCCGGAGCGGCGGCCGACCCCGCGGCTCTGCTGGCCTGTGCCGAATCCCACATCGCGCGCTACAAGCTGCCGAAGCAATTCGTGTTCGTGCCGGGTATCCAGCGCAGTCCGAGCGGCAAGGCCGACTACCGCTGGGCCCGAGAACAGGCGACCCGCACGCGCAGCAGCTAACCGCCCCGGCGCGCTGCGAGGCGTGGCGAGGCGAAGCCGAGCGGAGAGCGGGTGGGACCGGGCCGCTCCCGGACCGGGACCCGCAAGGCTCGCCGTGGAGGATCCGGAAAGATGGAGAAGCTCGTCTATCTCACCTGGCTGCGCGGGCCGAAGCAGCACGTCGCACACGCGGCGGCCGTGCTCGACGTCGCGCGGCGCGAGATCCTGCCGCGCACGCGCGCGCTCTGCGTCCAGGTCGCCGACCTCGCGGCCGATCCGCGCGTCCTGCCGCAGCACTTCATGGGCGAGGGCCAGCGGATCGGTGCCAGCGTGTCGCTCTGGCTCGACAGCCTCGACGACCGCGCGCCGATCGAGAGGGCGCTGGGTTCCGTCTCCGCGCGCGCGGACGGATATCTCGTGACCGAGTCGATCCCGCAGGCCTGTCGCGACCGCTCTTGGCCCGACGGTGCGAAGAGCCCTGGCGTCACGCAGTTCGTCTGTTTTCCGAAGCCCGAGCGCCTCAGCGACGAGGACTTCTACCGCGGCTGGCACGAGGCACACACGCCCTTCTCCTTCGAGCTCCACCCCACGCGCTGGAGCTACACGCGCAACGCGGTCGCTCGCGTGCTGACCCCCGGCTCGCCGCCCTACCGAGCGATCGTCGAGGAGCGCTGGCGGACCTTCGAGACCTGGCTCGACCCGAAGCAGCTCTTTGGCTCGCCGGAGATCCTCGCAAGGTGCCAGCAGGAGGTCGTCGCCTACGCGGATTTCGACACGCTGCAGCAGACAGTCATGAGTGAGCACATCCTGAGATCGCGCTAGGCCGCACTGGAAATCTCGTCGCGCTACGAGTGCCGCGGCACGAGGGTTCGCCCGCGCGGTCGCGCACTTCACGGCTGCGTGGGTGTCGAGCATCGGATCCGGGCGCCAGGCTGCGCGTGCGCAGCGCGCCGCCTGGGTGGATGCGATTCGCCAGCGAGGCGGAGTCGCTCGAAGGGAGGAAGGTGCGCACCCCGCTCTGCGACACGTTTGGAATCGAATTCCCGATCTTCGCGTTCTCTCACTGCCGCGACGTCGTCGCGGAGGTGAGTCGCGCCGGCGGCTTCGGCGTGCTCGGCGCGCTCGGCTTTGGGCCCGAACAGCTCGAGACGCAGCTGCGCTGGATCGACGAGCACTCGGGCGGGCGCCCCTACGGCGTCGACATCGTGATCCCGAAGCGCGATCCCGCGCAGCGCGGCGAGGATCCCGCCGCGCTCGAATTGCGTCTGCGCGGCATGGTTCCGGAGCGGCACCGCGCGTTTGCGCGCGAGATTCTCGCCGAGCACGGCGTGCCGGAGCTGCCCCAGGGTGAGCCGACGCGCGAGCTCGTCGGCTGGACGCAGGCGATGGCGCGCAGTCAGGTCGAGGTGGCGCTCACGCACTCGCGCGTGCGGCTCGTCGCCAACGCGCTCGGCACGCCACCCGGCGACCTCGTGCGCGAGATCCAGGCGGCGGGCCGCCTGGTCGCCGCGCTCGCCGGAGCGCCGCGGCACGCGCTGGAGCACCGGGCGGCCGGGGTCGACCTCGTGATCGCGCAGGGCACCGAGAGCGCCGCCCACACCGGGGAGATCTCGAGCCTGGTGCTGTGGCCGCAGGTCGTCGCGGCGGTCGCGCCGACGCCGGTGCTCGCGGCGGGAGGCATCGGCACGGGCGCGCAGATCCTCGCGGCGCTCGTGCTAGGCGCGCAGGGCGTCTGGACCGGCTCGCTCTGGCTCACCGTGCGTGAGGCCGATCTGGAGCCCGCGCAGACCGAACGCCTGCTGCGCGCCACGAGCTCCGACACCGTGCGCTCGCGCTCCTTCACCGGCAAGCCGAACCGCATGCTGCGCAACGCGTGGACCGATGCCTGGGCGCGGCCGGACGCGCCGGAGACGCTGCCGATGCCGCTGCAGGGCATGGTGGCCGCCGAAGCGATGGCGCGCGCGCGCCGCTATCCCGAGCGCTCGCAGGACATCGCAATCAATTCGGTCGGCCAGGTCGTCGGCATGCTGAACGAGGTGCGCTCTTGCCGCGAGCAGGTCCAGCGCCTCGTCGAGGAGTACGTCGAGGCCGCGGAGCGGGTCGATCTGCTGTTGCCGCGCTGAGCGGCCACGCTGCGCAGCTGGCCGCGCGCGCAGGGTCCCCAGGGCGTCAGCACTGCGCGTGCGGATCGCGCTCGCGGTGCAGGGACGCATCCACGGCGCGTGCCATCGCGGCCACGTCGAGGGGCAGACCGAGGAATGCCGCGACCGTGCGAGCGGTTTCGGCGGCATCTCGGACTGCATCCAAGTAGGCGACCTCGAGGCTCGGGATCCCGCACCGCGAGAGCTGCGCGCGCGCGTCTTCGAGCTGGAGTGCGAAGATCCGGAGCAGTGGCTCGCGCTCGAGCTTGCTGCCCGCTGCGCCGCGCCGCGCGAGCATCCGGTCCTGGGAGGCGACGACTTCCGAGAGGCTCCGCTGCATCAAGATCACGCGGTAGTCCTCCCCCGGAGGTAGCTGCGCGAGCAGCGGTACGACGACCTTGAGCGCACGCCCGCGCGCCTCCGGGACGCAGCTCGCATCGCGCGCGAGCGCCTTGACCCGCTCGAGCTCGTAGTAGCCGCGCGGATTGTCCTCGTCGGGAGCCCGCGCGCCGTCGCAGAGCGCCGGCAGACCGCCCGCTTCGAGCATCTGCAGCATCAGCGAGGTGCCCGAACGCGGCAGGCCCGAGACGACGGTGATGGCCTGGCTCACGCGGCCCGGCAGCTTCCGGACGCGGAGAGCCCCGCGTCGGTGTGTTCGAGGCGCATGCGGTCGTAGCTTCCGGGGCTCGGGTCTGCACTGCAAGCCGCGGGCGCTGCGGTGCGCTCGCCGGCTTCTCTGTTAGATTTCTAGAGCCCGCGAGTCCAAGCCGGAACCGACCGAGAGGAAACCGCATGAGCAGCGCCGTCGCGCAGAATTCCGAGCTCCCTTCGATCATCAACTCCGCCCACATCGCCGCGCACGGCTATCCGCACGAGCAGTGGAAGCGGCTGCGCGCGAGCGACCCGGTTCACCGCTTCGAGGAGGGTCCGTTCCCCTTCTGGGCCGTCACGAAGCACGCCGACATCATGGAAGTGGGCAAGAACCCTGGCACCTTCCTGAACGCGCCGCGCCTCGTGATCACGCCCTTCGACCGCGACGAAGGCTTCCGCCCGCCGCCGACGCTGATCGAGATGGATCCGCCCAAGCACCGCGAGTACCGCAAGATCATCAGCTCGCGCTTCACGCCGCGCGCGCTGAAGCGCATCCACGCGGACATCGACCGCATCGCGAAGCAGATCGTCGACGAACTGCTCGCGAAGGGCGGCGCGTCGGTCGACTTCGTAGATCAGGTATCGGCGCCGCTGCCGATCGCCGTGATCGCCTGGCTGCTCGGTGTGCCCGAGTCGGACTGGAAGCTGCTCTTCGACTGGACGAACCGAACGATCGGCGCCGACGATCCGGAGTACAGCGTGGATGGCCAGGTCGGGCCTGCGGCCGCGCGCCAGTCGATGATCGAGCTCTACCAGTACTTCGCGAAGCTGGTCGAGGAGAAGCAGAAGAACCCCACCGACGATCTGATCTCGCTCTTCGCGCACGCCGAGGTGAACGGCGAGAAGCTGCCGCCGCTCGACGTGCTGTCCTACTGCCAGATCATCGTCGTCGCCGGCAACGAGACGACTCGCAACGCGACCTCCGGCGGGATGCTCGCGTTCATCGAGCACCAGGACCAGCTGCGCAAGCTGCAGCGGAATCCTCAGCTGCTCGGCTCCGCGATCGAAGAAGTGCTGCGCTGGACCAGCCCGATCATCCATTTCGCGCGCACCGCCGCCGAGGACACCGAGCTGCGCGGCAAGAAGATCCGCGAGGGCGACACGCTCGCGCTCTTCTATCCCTCCGCGAACCGCGACGAGGAGGTCTTCGAGCGACCCTACGACTTCGACATCACGCGCGATCCGAACCGGCACCTCGCCTTCGGCATCGGCGAGCACTTCTGCGCCGGGGCGCACCTGGCGAGGCTCGAGCTCGAGTTCGCGTTCAAGTACCTGCTGCCGCGCATCGACGAGATCCAGCTCGCGGGCCCGGTGCAGCGTCTGCACTCGAACCTCGTCGGCGGCATCAAACACCTGCCGGTGCGCTACTCGCTCAAGCCCGCCTCCTAGGGGCCGGGCCTTTCCTAGCGGGGACGGGCCTTACGAAGTGCACTTGATGCATTTATTTCCCGCGGGAAGCTCGGTGATTCCAGTGCCTCGCGGGAAATAAATGCATCAAGTGCACTTCGTAAGGCCCGTCCCCGATCCTATTCCCTTCCCCCGTCCCCTCGTCCCCGCTAGAGGAGGCCGATGCCGGTGGCGGCGCCGCTGCGGATTGCCGTGAGGTCGGCTGCAATCGCGCGCTCGGGGGTCTCGGCGTCGAGCATGCTCGCGCCGACCCAGCTGCCGAGGCTCGCGATCGTCAGGTAGGGGTTGAAGCCGGAGGAGGTCGGGAACAGCGACGAGCCCGTCGCGAACAGATTCCCGATCTCGTGGAAGCGGCCGTCCCGCCGGCAGACGCTGCGCTCGGGGTCGCTGCCGAAGCGCAGCGTGCCGAAGACGTGGCGTGTCTCGCTCGGCACCTGGCGCGGGCCGGCGAAGGTCGCGAAGGCGCCCGCGCGGTGCAGGATCTCGAGCATCCGCGGCACCAGCTGTCTGCGCGCGCCGAGCTCGAAGGCGTGCGAGCGATAGGTCACGCGCGCGGCCGGGATGCCGTCCATGTCGCGCAGCTGCGGGTCGAGGTCGACGCGATTGTGCAGCTGCGGCGCGTCCTCGGCGTACATCGACATCCCGAAGATGCGGTCACGGAACGCGCTCGCGCGCAGTGCGTGCCAGAGCCGCTCGCCGGCCATGCGCAACGTGCCCGCGAGTTGCAGCGCCTCCAGCACGGGCTCGGTCGAGGCGCCGGTGATCACGAGGCCGCCGAGTGGCCGCGAGGGGTCGCCCGTGACGCCTCGCAGGTCCTGGAAGCCCATCGAGTGCGTCTTTCCGCGGTAGCCGTGCAGGCGCTCGCGGAACACGCCTGCCACCGAGTGGATCAGGTGGAAGCTCAGGTTGCGGCCGACGAGGCCGCTCGCATTTCCGATCGCAGCCCTGGGGCTCGCCCCGCTGCCGCCGTCGCCCGAGAGCAGGCACAGGCGGGCGTCCTCGAGCGCACCGCAGCCTAGCACATAGCGATCCGCGTGAAACAAAACGCGCGCGCCACCCGGATCCAATGCTTCGACGTGGCGGACCTCGCGGCCGCTCGCCGAGAGAACGATCCGCACCGCGCGGGTCTCCGCGAGCAGCAGCGCGTTCCCCGTGAGCAGTGCGCGCCGCAAGCTCGTCACGGCCGGCGAACCCTTCGCGTCGATCGGGCAGCCGTAGCCGCCGCAGAAGCCGCAGCCCGCGCAGGGCGGGCGACCCGCGAAGGGGCGCGAGTTGATCGCGTGAGGCGTGAGGTAGGGGTGATAGCCGAGCGCCGCCGCGGCTTCGGCGATGCGGTAGCCGGCCGCGTGGTCGGGGCCGGCCGGCATCGGCAGCGGGCCGCTGCGCGGCGGCTCGAAGGGATTCTTCTCGGGCTCGCCCTGCACGCCGAGCAGCCATTCGTTGTAGAGGTAGAAGGATTCGAGCTCGGAGTAGGAAACCGGCCAGTCCGCGAAGCTCGCGTTCGGAACCCGATCGCCTAGCAGTCTCCCGAGCTCGAAGCTCTGCGGGTCGAAGCGCGGCGTCGCGAGGTTCGCGTGCACGCCCGCACCGCCGACGCAGCGCGGCAGGTGGTTCACCTCGCCGACGAGCCGGCGCTCGCCGTCCTGCTCTTCGGACTCGCGGAAGCTGCGCGGGTCGACGAGCGGGTCCGGCACCAGAAAGCTCCGGCGCTTGAACTTGAGCTCGTCGTTCGAGAACGCGTTGCGCAGGGCGACGGGATCCGGGTTTGCGAGGCCTTCGTGCCAGTTCGGGCCCGCTTCGAGGATCAGCACCTTCTGGCCGTGCCTTGCGAGGATCTCCGCGGTCGCGGCGCCGCCCGCGCCGCTGCCGATCACGATCGCGTCGAAGTGCGCGAGCGCGCGATTGCCGACGATCGGCTCGGGAGTGAAGGGGTTGCTCGGCATCAGTCGACGAAGATCCGGGTGCCGAGGCCCATCAGGCGAATCAGCAGACGCGCGCCGAAGCCGAGCGGCGCGCTGCCCTCTTCGGCAGGCCAGCGCGTGAGCGGCGCGTCCACGCGCTCGGCGTAGTCTCCGCGCTGCGCATCGAAGGGGGTGTAGCCGTAGGGCAGGCTGTCCCCCGGAAAGCCGATCTCGGCCCAGCCGCGCTCGGCGCGATTGCCGCCGTAGACGGGATCGCCGAAGCAGGCCTCGAGCACGAGCTCGCGGAACCGCGCGCGAAACGCGTCGCTGCACGCGTCCCAGCTCGCCGCGACCGAACGCCCGTCCGCGAGCGCCTCGGCAGCGCGCTCCGCGCCCGCAGTGAGGAGCGGTCGCAAGCCCATCACCTCGCCCGTGACCGCGGCGCCCGGGTGGGGCACCGCCGGAGATCCGTAGAGCCGCAGCCGCCACGCGCGCTGCTGCACGCGGTCGAGCGGGAGCCAGTGCTCGAATCCCGACGGCGGGCGCCCTGTGGTTGCGATTCCGCCGCGCGCGATCGGACGGCGTCCCGAGAAGGGGCCGCCCGCGAAGATTCGCGGCGGGTCGTGGTCGAAGGCCGTGAGCAGCTGCTCGATGTAGTCGACCGCGCCGAGCGCGGCTGCGCCCGGCAGCAGGTGATCGCCGAGCGCGGCGAGCGCTTGTCGCTCCGCGCCGCCGAAGAAAGCTCGCGGCGCATCCGCGCTAGCGGTCGCCGCAGGGGCCTGCTGCGGCGACGGCGGATCCGCCGCGCGCTCCGCGTGCGCGCGCCGCGAGAGCGTGGCGCCGACCAGCGAGGCCAGAGTTCCGAGAAACGAGCGCCGATCCACCGGAATGAAAACCTCGCGCGGGCCGGGCACCACTATGCCAGAATGCGCGGTCTCGTCGGAACCTGCCGCCTCCGCCAGTACTGGAGTTCGCAACGATGGCAGCTCACACGCGACGGCCCTCGTTCCGACTCTGCTTCCCGCCGCTGTTCGCGTCGCTGCTGTGTGCGACCGCCAGCGCTCCCTCCCACGCCGAAATCTGCGCGAATCACAGTCCGCTGCGGCAGGCCTTCTTCGGCGACCTGCACGTGCACACCGCGATTTCGATGGATGCGTGGATCCTGCAGACGCGGCTGCGGCCCGACGACGCGTATCGCTTCGCGCGCGGCGAGGCCGTGCGCGTGCAGCCCTTCGACGCCGAAGGCCACGGCACGCGCCCCGTCCAGCTCGAGCGCCCGCTCGACTTCGTCGCGGTGACGGACCACTCGGAGAACTTCGGCTCGGTGGGCCTCTGCACCTCGCCGGGCTCGGCGGTCTACGCGACGCCGGACTGCCAGGCCTATCGCGGCGAAAGCCAGGAGCTCGCGCGCGCGCAGGCGCGGGGCGACTCCGATCTCGGCAGCAGCGCGCGGATCATCATCAAACGCATGATGGGCATGAACAGCGCACCGGTCTGCGGAGCGGACGGCGAGAACTGCCGCGAGGCCGGCGCGCTGGTCTGGCAGGAGATCCAGAACGCCGCCGCGCGCTGGAACGACCCCGCGCCCTCCTGCGACTTCACGACCTTCGTCGGCTACGAATACTCGCTGACCCCCGAGCTCACGAAGATCCACCGCAACGTGATCTTCCGGAACTCGAAAGTGCTGCCGCTGCCGATCTCCTCGCTCGACGAGCCCGATCCGCGCATGCTCTGGAAGCGCCTCGAACAGGAGTGCCAGCAGGCCGGCAACGGCTGCGACGTGATCGCGATCCCGCACAACTCGAACCTCGCGAACGGCCAGATGTTCAGGCTCGAGTACGGCGAGAACGCGAGCGTCGCGGAGCAGGTCGAGATCGCGAAGCGGCGCGCGCGCATCGAGCCGCTGGTCGAGATCATGCAGATGAAGGGCGATTCGGAGTGCAACGACGGCATGTGGGGCGTGGCCGGCGCGCCAGACGAGCTGTGCAACTTCGAGAAGCTGCGCTCGTTTCCGAAGCCACCTCCGGACTGCCAGGACGGCTTCGGCAAGGGCGCGCTCGGCGGGGAGGGCTGCTCGTCGCGCCTCGATTTCGTGCGCTATGCGCTGATCCACGGTCTGAAGGAGGCCGATCGCATCGGCGTGAACCCGCTGCAGCTGGGCTTCATCGGCAGCACCGACATCCACAGCGGCACGCCCGCGCCGGTCGAGGAGTACCGCTTCGACATCCCGAGCTCGGCGGGCACGCCGACCCCGGGCATGAACCCGGGTGGCGTCGCGGCGGTGTGGGCCGAGGAGAACTCGCGCGAGTCGATCTTCCAGGCGCTGCGCCGGCGCGAGACCTGGGGCACCAGCGGGCCGCGCATCCAGGCGCGTTTCTTCGGCGGCTGGGAGTACCCGAACGACCTGTGCAAGCGCGAGGATTTCGTGCAGCGCGGCTATGCGGGTGGCGTGCCGATGGGCGGCGAGCTGCCCGCGCGCCCAGCCGGCGGCGCTACGTCCCCGGTCTTCGCGGTCTCCGCGCTGCGAGACCCCGGCACCGCCTCGCAGCCCGGCACCGCGCTGCAACGCGTCCAGATCGTGAAGGGCTGGGTCGGCGACGACGGCCTCTACCAGCAGCAGGTCAGCGATGTCGCCGGCTCGCCGAAGAACGGCGCGGACGTCGACGAGGGCAGCTGCCGACCGCGCGGCAGCGGCCACGACTCGCTGTGTCAGGTCTGGCGCGACCCCGATTTCGATCCTTCTCGCCGAGCGGTCTACTACGCGCGCGCCGTAGAGAATCCGAGCTGCCGCCAGAGCACCTGGGCCTGCAACTCGCTGCCGAAGGGCAAGCGCCCGGCGGGCTGCTCGGATCCGCGAGTTCCGAAAACGATCCAGGAACGTGCCTGGACCTCGCCGATCTGGTACACACCGCCCGCGCCCGACCCGCGCTAGTCCGACGGGGCATCTGGGCTTTCCGGGTTGGAAAGCCGGGGGAGGAATTGCGATGAGCAACAAAGAGAGCGCGCAGTTCGGCATGGTTGGGTTGGCGGTGATGGGCCGGAACCTCGCGCTCAACATCCTCGATCACGGCACCCGAGTCGCGGGCTTCAACCGGAAGCCGGAGCTCTGCGACGCCGCGGTTGCCGAGAGCGGCGGCCGCCTCGTGCCCACACGCAGCCTGCGCGAGCTGGTGGCTGCGCTGGAGCGGCCGCGCCGGATCATGCTGATGATCAAGGCGGGCGAGCCGGTCGACCTGGTAATGCAGGAGCTGCGCCCGCTGCTCGAGCCCGGCGACATCGTGATCGACGGCGGAAACTCCTGGTACGAAGACACGCGGCGCCGCGAAACCAGCTATGCGGAATCCGGGCTGCGCTTCTTCGGGGTCGGCGTCTCGGGTGGCGAGGAGGGCGCGAGGCGAGGCCCCTCGCTGATGCCGGGCGGAGACCGCGAGGCCTATCAG
>CAYTJA010000189.1:0-9712 GCA_964437835.1 uncultured Spirochaetales bacterium | reverse complement strand
GGCCTCCCGAGCACGCGCGCGGCGACGTCTCGCGCCAGCGAGTCGGCCTCGCGGCGCAGCTCTGCGCGCGCGGCGTCGATGCTGCCAGCCACCTGCGCGCGGACCTGCGCGATCTCACGCTCGGCGCTGGCGCGCGCCTCTGCCTGGGTCTGGGTCTGCGAGCGCCGAGCCTGTTCGAGCAGCTCACGCCGGTCGCTTTCGGCGGCCTTGCGCGCGGCCCCGATCGACTGCTCGTACTGGAGCAGCGCCGCCTGCGCGTTCGCCGCGAACTCGCTGGCCCGCGCGCGCGCGCCGTCGATGCGCGCGCTGCGCTCTTCCAGGACACCGAGCAGCGGCTTGAAGACGAGCAGGTTGCACAGCGGGATCAACACAACGAACAGTACGAGCAGCTTCAGGAAGGCGCCCGTCGGGCTGATGTCGGGGAAGATGTCGAGACCGCCTTCGGAGGCGGCGGCGGGCGACGCGAGAACCAGCGCGGCGAACGTCGTTCCGAGCTTGGGGAGGGTTCGCCGACGCATGCTCTTTCGCTTCTGCGACGTGGGCGCGACTCGCGGGCCACCGCTAGGCGCAGCGGGCCCCGTCGGATGCACGCCGGTGTGATGGGCGAGTTCGCCAAGACACCGGCTCTGCCGGGCGTTCTGGCGGCGCGAAGAGTTGCAAAACCTCAACGTGTTTCAAGGGAAAATTCTGCCGCGAGGGCGCAGAATTGCATCGCCCCGCCGGCAAGCCAAAGGCGCGCAGCAGGGCGAAGCCGACCGGGGTCGACGCGGGCAGCCAGCCGGGGGCGCGCAGCGAGGCGCAGCCGAGCGAAGTCAACGCGGCAGCAAGCCGGAGGCGCGCAGGGAGGCGTAGCCGAGCGAAGTCAACGCGGTAGCGCGCGGGGGCCCGTGGTGCAGGAGCCGTCGAGCAGGGCACCGTCGGCGATCACGAGTAGGGGTGTTCGGACGGCGCCGAGCACGTTGCTGCCCGCCAGCAACTCCACTCGCTCGCGCGCGATCACATCTCCCGCGAGGCGGCCCGCGACAACCAGCTCGTCCACCTCGATCTGCGCGTCCACCTGCGAGTCGGGCCCGAGCACGAGGCACCCACTCGCACGGACACGGCCGCGCAGGATGCCGTCGACGCGCACGGCGCCCCGGAACGTCAGTAGGCCCTCGAACTCGGTACCGGGGCCCAGCAAGGTGCCGTTGGCGGGGCTGCTCACAACAGGCCAGGCCCGTCGAGGATCGCGCTCGCGATCCGGGAGAGATCCTCGGCGCCGTAGAACTCGACCTCGATCGAGCCGCGCTCGCCGCGGCTGTGGATGCGTACGCGGGTCTGCAGGCGTTCGCGCAAGCGGTCGACGAGGTGTGCGAGCTCAGGTGCCTCCGGCCGCGCAGGCTTCGGCTTGCGTTGCGCTGGGCTCGCCGAGCCGAGCGAGCGGGCGTGCGTCTCAGCGGCGCGAACCGAGAGTGCGTCCGCGACGATGCGATCGCGCAGCAGCAGCCGCCGCTCGGGGTTCGCGAGCGAGAGCAGTGCCTTCGCATGCCCCATCGACAGCCGACCGCTCTCGACGTCCTCTTGCATCGACTTCGGCAGCTCGAGCAGGCGCAGGTGATTGGCGATCGTCGAGCGCTCGAGTCCGACGCGCGCGCCGATTTCCTCCTGGGTGTGGCCCGCAGCGGTGAGCGCGCGGAAGGCGAGCGCGAGTTCGATCGCGTTCAGATCGGCGCGCTGGATGTTCTCGACCAGCGCGACTTCGAGCAGCGCACTCGGGTCGACGTTCTGGATGCTGGCGGGAATCGTCGCGAGCCCTGCACGCCGCGCTGCGCGCCAGCGCCGCTCACCGACGACGATTTCGTAGCGCTGCGGCGGGCCGCCCTGCGCTTCGCGCACGACGATCGGCTGCAACACACCGTGGCGGCGGATCGAGTCGGCGAGCGCGGCGAGCTCCGTCTCGGCGAAGACGCGCCGCGGCTGATCCGGGTTCGGCCCGATCGCGTCGACGGGAAGCTCGTTCGCGTACGCAGCCGTGGTGCCCGGCGTCGCTGACGCCGCGCGGGACGAGGCTTCGGGAATCAGCGCGCCGAGTCCGCGGCCGAGTGCGTTTCGCTTGATCAGCATGCGTGCTCTCCGGCGCTCGTCTCGAGGCCCCTACGCATTGTTGTGTCGAACCGATTCAGCGGCAGCAGCGGCGGCTTGCGCTGCGGCCGCATGTGCTTGGCGAGCAGCTCTTCCGCGAGGCGCAGATACGCGACCGCGCCGCGCGACTGGATGTCGTAGAGGAGGATGGGCTTGCCGTGACTCGGCGCTTCGCTGAGGCGCACGTTGCGCGGGATGCTGGTGGCGAAGACGCCGGCGCCGCCCGTGCCGAAGTGCCGGCGCGCTTCCTCCTCGACCTGGCGCGCGAGGCTCGCCCGGCGATCGACCATGGTGAGGACGATGCCTTCGGTGAGCAGCCGAGGGTTCAAGCTCGCGCGTACGCGAGTGACCGTATCGAGCAGGCGAGCGAGGCCTTCGAGGGCGTAGTACTCGGCCTGAAGGGGAATCAACACGGCGCTCGCCCCGACCAGAGCGTTCAAGGTCAGGAGGCTCAGCGAGGGAGGGCAGTCGATCAGGATGAAGTCATAGAGGTGAATTACCTCCGCCAAAGCGTCGCGCAGGCGAGATTCGCGGTGTTGCACTGTGACCAGCTCGATTTCAGCTCCAGCGAGGTCGACCCCGGAGGGGACGACGTGGAGGTGCGACAGCTCCGTGGCATGGGCCGCCTCGAGCAGCGTCGCGTCGCCGCTGAGAACGTCGTAGGCCTGCACTTCTGGATGCGTGATTCCGAAGGCGCTGGTCGCGTTCCCCTGCGGGTCGAGGTCGATGAGCAGCGTGGCCCGCTCGGAGGCCGCGAGCGAGGCAGCGAGGTTCACGGCCGTGGTCGTCTTGCCGACGCCGCCCTTCTGGTTCACCACCGCCAAGACGTGCGCGGGCAAGTCCCCGGACTCGGACGCGGGGTCGCGTAGCTCCATCTCAGCCCTCTCCCCCCGGCGAGGCGACTCTGTTTACCACGAGCGAGCGCAGTGTTCCACGTGGAACAGTCAGCGTGAGAGCGTGACGACGGCTCGCGGACCGGACGGACCTCGGTAGGGAAAGCGCTGTGCGCTGGCCGGCAGTACCGCCGGCTCGGCCCCTTCGAGGCCTATGACCAGACCGCCTGGGGCAACCAGTCCGCTTCCGCGCTCCAGCCACTCGGCGAGCGGCCAGACGGCCCGCGAGATCGCGACGTCGTATCCCAGCGCCCGGTGATCTTCGAGTCGCGAGCGAATCGCGGTGGTGCTCTGGAGCCCAAGTGTGCGGATGGCGTGCGTGAGGAACGCGTGCCGCTTGAGCTGAGGCTCGAGCAGGGTCACCGCGACTCGGTTCGTGAGGATCGCGAGCACAAGGCCCGGCAAACCGGCTCCCGATCCCACGTCGATCAGACGGAACGGGCGAGCGGGGAGGTGTGGCAGGACCGGAAACGCATCCTCTACCAATGCGATCCGCTCGGCGTGGCTCTTAGCGCCAGTCAGGTTCATTCGGGCCGACCAAGTGCCGAACAACTCCAGGTAGTGTGCGATCTGGCTCGTGGCCGAGGCGGCTAGAGCGTGCCCGTGGCGCGCGGCCAGCGCCGCGAGCAGGGCCGCCGCCTCCGCGCGCTCCTCAGCCACGCGCCCGAAACGTTCCACGTGGAACGCCGGAGCTAACCGTTGTCGCGGGTCTCCGCGTTGGCCCGCGCCTCCGCGTACTCCGGCGCGCCCTCGGGCACCACGAGCACCTGCCGGTAGCGACTCTCGCCGATACTCATGGTCGCAACCCCTGCGGCGCCCCGGAGGGCCATGTGGATCGAGCGGCGGTCCTTGGAGTTCATCGGCTCGAGTGCCACGGGGCGACCGGTTTCCTGGGCCCGGCGTGCGGCGCGCTCTGCCACGCGCTCCAGGAAGTCGTCGCGCTTCTCGCGCGAACCCTCGATGTCCACGACGACGCGGCGTGCATTCTCGTCGTTTCGAGTCGCCGCCTGGTTCGCGAGCAGTTGGAGGGCGTCGGGCACCCGGCCGTCGCCGGCCGTGAGGGCGTGCGCAGCCGGGCCTCGGATCTCGAACACGTCGAACTCGTCGTGCGGAACGGCGGCGAGCTCGAACGGGCCCACGTTCATCCGCTCGACCAAGCCGAGGACGAAATGACCCACCGCGCCGACCTCGCCGACTGCCGTCCCGACCGAGGGCTCCGACGAGAACTCGGCGGCCGGAGCGGCTTCGGCCGCCGCCTCGCGCTGCGGCTCCCGATCTGTCCGCTCAACGCGGTCGCGTCCGCCGCGGTCGCCGCGATCCCCGCGGTCGCCCCGGTCTCCCCGATCGCGCCGGCCTCGGTCCCGATCTCGATCGCGCCCTTCGCGCGGCCCGCGCGATTCCCCGTCGGGACGGCGGTACGGCGCGCTTGCGGCGAGCGAGCTCGGCCGCGCAACGATCAGCACGCGGCCCCGCAGGCCATGGATCTCGCCGAACTCGCGCACGCTGAGCTCGGCGGCCTCGACGCCGAAGAAGCGCGCCGCGGCGGACATGGCCTGCGACACCTCATCGGCAATGAACTCACGCGGCTCGGACTTGGGATCGTACATGTGGCTTCTCCTTGCACGCCGAAACTAGGCGGTGCGTCGATTCGTCCAGACTTGTTGGAGGATCCCGAGAATCGTGCTGACGAACCAATAGAGCACGAGGCCCGAGGCAAACTGATAGAACATCACCAGCATCATCAGCGGCATCATCACGAGCATCATGCGCGCTTGCGCAGGGTCCATCGTCGACGGCGTGAGCTTCTGCTGCAACACCATGCTCGCCGCCATCAGGATCGGGAGCACACGCACCGGCAAGTCGATACCCGGAATCACGAACAGCACCTCGGGCTGAGAGAGGTCCGAGATCCAGCCGACGAACGGCTGCTGCCGAAGCTGGATCGCGCCCTGTAGCGCGTAGTAGAAACCGATCATGACCGGGAGCTGAAGCAGCATCGGCAGGCAGCCGAGCAGGGGCGCCGCCGGGCTCATCCCCGCCTCGCGGTAGAGCGCCATCGTCGCCTCGGACTGCTTCTGCCGGTCTCCGGCGTGCTTCTCCTGGATCGCCTTCATCTTCGGCTGGATCGAGGCCATCTTCTTCATTTGCTTGTTCTGGCTCGACGCGAGCGGCCAGAGTACGAGCCGCACGAGCAGCGTGATCAGGATGATCGCGACGCCGTAGTTCGGAATCACACTGTGGGCGGAAGTCAGCAGCCCGGTGAAGAAGCGCGTCAGCGGCGCGAACCAGCCGCGCTGGATCGCCTCATCGAGGTGCCCACCGACGGCGTCGAGCCGCGCCTCTTCCTTCGGCCCGAGGTAGACGCGGTACTCGCGATCGAGGCGGCCGCCTGGCGGCACCTCCGTCGGGACGAACGCGACCTCTAGCAGCCCCTCGCCGGGCTCGGTGGAGGAAAGGCGGGCGCTTGCCTCGCGGGGGTTGTCGGGAAGGATCGCGGCTAGGAAATAACGGGTATGCGCCCCGGCCCAGTCGACCTCGATATCCGGACGCGGGTCGTCGCCCGCTTCGAACGGATCGCGGTCATACCGAACCGTGCCTTGCCACGGGTCTCCGCCGAAGCCCATGAACGAAGGCGGAGGAACCACGGGGAACTGTTCGAGACCGTTTCCGCTGACGGCTCCCGAGCTGAACAGCGCCAACGCGAACTCGTGAAAGTCAGCGCTCACTCGCGCACGCACCGGCCAGTTGGCTTGGAACGCCGGTCGGACGGGAGCTCTACTCCCGTTCTCCAGATCGAGGCGCAGGCGGAACAAGTAGGAATCGGCGTCGAAGGTGTAGGTCTTTCGGAGGGTGATGCCGCCAGGCGTCGCCTCGAAAACGACCGTGTTCGCGGCCGGTCGCTTGACCGCGTACGAAAGATCACGCAGATCGCCGAGCCCGAGTTCGGTGAAGGGCGTCTCAAGCGCTGCCCGGGCGCTGCCGAGCGTCGTGGCCTCCACAAGAGGATCGCCGGCAACGGATCGATCCTCGAACCCCTTCAGCTCCAGACGCGCGAGCGCTCCGCCGCGGCTCGTGAGGATTGCCCGGTACAGGGCGCTCTCGATCTCGATCTGCTGCTCCGGAATCACCTCGGGAGCCGGCTGTGCCGGAGCCGCGCTCTCGGGGACGGTGGGACCGGGCTCTACGCTCGCCAGGGCAGGCTCGGCCGCCTCTGCTGAGGTAGTAGGAACTGCCGGCTCCGAGGATTGGGGTTTGTTCCCCTCGGAATAGAGCGTCCATGCCATCAAAACGGCGAAGGACAGAGCGGTTGCTAGAAGGAAGTTACGGTCCATGGCGGTCCACTCGCGGCGCGGGCACCGGATCGAAACCCCCGGGACGGAACGGGTGGCACCTCCCGACGCGCCGGATAGCGAGCAGCGCGCCGGCCCACGGGCCGTGCTCCGCGATGGCCTGCGCGGCGAACTCTGAGCAGCTGGGCTCGAAGCGGCAGGCGGGGCCGAGAACGGGCGAGAGCGCGGCTTGGTAGACGCGGATCGCAGTGATCAGGAGGAGCTCGAGCGAGCGCGTCACGCGAGCACCAGACTGTCGAGCTCGCTGTGGATCGCTCCTGCATCGAGCTCGGCGGCGAGTTTGCGCGCAACGACTACGAGATCCGTTCCGGCGCCGAGGTCGCCCTTGCTCGCGCGGAACCACTCGCGGATCTGGCGCTTCACGCGATTGCGCACCACCGCGTTGCCGACCTTTCTGCCGACGACGAGGCCCAGCGCCAAACCGTTCTCGATCCGGCTCGGTGCGATCTGCACTACGAACGCGGGGCCCACTCGACGTCGGCCAGTTCGCTCTACCCGTGTGAAATCGCTGCGCTTTCGCAGCCTGCCATCGCGACGCAGGCGCAAGTCGGGCGCCGGCGTCGACACAGAGACGCCCTGCGAACTGCCTGGCCGCGAGCCCGCGCGCGCTTTCATCGCTACTTGGTGCCGATGGACACCGTCAGGCGCTTGCGACCTTTGGCCCGGCGGCGACTCAGGACGGCCCGCCCGCCCTGCGTGCTCATCCGTGCGCGAAAACCATGTGTGCGCTTCCGGCGAATGCGGCTCGGCTGGTACGTTCGCTTCATGGCTGCTCATGAGGCCCGAGAAAGGGCGGACCGGTGAAAGAGGCGCGGCACCTTACTCCTCACTCCGTGTGGCCGCAACGGGATTCTCGCGCTCTGTGACTTGCGCTGCGCATTCCCGACGGAGAACGACAACCACGGTGTAAGATTCTCCGCGACTGGGGTGAGAACGGCGGATCGAGCGCGTCTTCTTGACAGTGGAATCTCCCTGCTGACTCCGATGCATCCGAGTGTTTTGTCCGTTGTCCGGCGCTTCTACCACTCCCACTAGATCTCTCGAAGACCAGAGGATGAAGGCATGAAGCTCTCGATCGACAAGTCCGAGCTACAGCGGGGTCTCGGTCGCATTCAGGCGATCGTCGAGAAGCGCAACTCGATGCCGATCCTCGCGAACGTGTTGCTCACGGCTTCCGGAAAAGGCGACGGGCGCCTCGAACTCGCTGCCACGGATCTCGAGGTGGGCATCCGCGGCTCGCACCCGGCTCAGGTTGCGAAGACCGGAGCCGTCACCGTCTCCGCGCGCAAGCTTTACGACATCATCCGCGAGCTTCCCGAAGAACTGGTGATGCTCGAAGTCTCGGGCAACGCCTACGTGGAGATCCGCTGTGGACGTGCGCGTTTCTCCCTCGCGGGAACAGATGCCGAGGAGTACCCGAGTCTCCCCCAGTTCAGTCCTAACGCGTTGGTGCGGCTACAAGCTGCGGTGCTGAGCCAGATGATCGAGCGCACGATGTACGCGACCTCTGTGGATGAGACGCGTTACCACCTGAATGGTGTCTTCTTCGAAGTCGCGACGGATATCGGGAAGCTTCGCATGGTCGCCACCGACGGACATCGCCTCGCGCTCATCGAGCGCGGCGTCGGCGCGGAAGCGAACAACCTCGCGAGCGGCGTCATCATTCCGCGCAAGGGGCTCGCGGAACTCAAACGTCTCGTCGATGAAGACGACGCGGACGAGGTGGAACTCAGTTTCGAGGGCAACACTGGGCTGGTGCGAAAAGGTGACGTCACACTCGTCATGCGTCTCATCGAAGGCGAGTTCCCGAACTACCGCCAGGTGATCCCACGCGAAGCAAAGCTGCGCATGACCGTCGCCACTGAGCCGCTCGTGCGTGCGCTACGCCGCGTCGCGCTGCTTTCTGCGGAGCGCAGCCGCGCGGTCAAGCTCGATCTAACGGACTCCAAACTGCTGCTCTCCTCGAGCAATCCCGACATGGGCGAAGCGCAGGAGGAGATCGACGTCGACTACGCAGGCCCCGCTCTCAGCATCGGCTTCAACGCGCGCTACCTGCTCGAGTGTCTCGCTGCGCTTGCCGCGAAGGAGATTCACCTGAACCTTCGCGACGGCAATTCCCCAGCCGAGATCCGCCCTGCTGATGACGCCGACACGCTCGCCGTCGTGATGCCCATGAGGCTCTAGGCAAGGCGAGCAAACGGCCGACGTATCTGGAGATTTTGTTGCCGCGCGCCCTTTCGGCGCAGACCCTCATCCGATACCTTCGGCCGCCGTTTCCGGGCGATCTCTCCCCAGCCCGGCTCCTCCGCGCAGAGCCGCGAAGAGACGAGTTTTCGTTGGGCCCGCAGCGCGCTGATTTGGATCCAGAGTGAGCTACGACGCCAGTTCCATCGAGGTGCTCGAGGGCCTCGAACCGGTGCGCAAGCGGCCGGCGATGTACATCGGGACCACCGGTCCCGATGGCTTGCACCACCTGGTCTACGAAGTCGTCGACAACTCGATCGACGAAGCCCTCGCCGGCTTTGCCAAGCACATCACGGTCGTGATCCACGACGACAACTCGGTCACCGTCACCGACGACGGCCGCGGTATCCCGGTGGACATGCACCCCACGGAGAAGCGCCCAGCCGCCGAGGTGGTTCTCACCACGCTCCACGCGGGCGGCAAGTTCAACGAGTCCAGCTACAAGGTGTCGGGCGGCCTTCACGGCGTCGGCGTGTCGGTGGTGAACGCGCTCAGCGAGTGGCTCGAGCTCGAGGTGAAGCGCGAGGGCAGGGTCTGGACGCAGCGCTACGAGCGCGGCGACCCGAAGACCGAGTTCCAGGCGGTCGGCACCAGCGACAAGACCGGAACGAAGGTCACCTTTCGCCCCGACCTCGAGATCTTCCCGGCGATCGACTTCTCGTTCGACGTGCTCTCGCAACGCCTGCGCGAGCTCGCGTTCCTGAACGCCGGCATCCGCATCGAGATCCTCGACGAGCGCAGCGGAAAGGAGCACGACTTCTGTTTCGAGGGCGGCATCGTCTCCTTCGTCGAGTTCCTCTCGCGTGGCCGCCAACCGCTGCACGCGCCGATCTTCATCTCGGGCGAGCGCACGATCGAGGGCCGCGACAGGAAGATCCCGGTCGCGATCGAGGTCGCGCTCTCGTACAACGAGGGGTACAACGAGAGCGTCTACTCGTTCGCGAACAACATCAACACGGTGGAGGGCGGCACCCACCTGATCGGCTTCCGCACGGCCCTCACACGCACGCTGAACCGGTATCTCGTGCAGCTGACCAAGAATGGAAAGAGCCCGGCCGAGAGCATCAGCGGCGAGGATGTGCGAGAGGGCCTGACGGCCGTGAT
>CAYTJA010000188.1:0-12505 GCA_964437835.1 uncultured Spirochaetales bacterium | reverse complement strand
AACGCGCTGACCCACAACTGCACCACCACGATCCGGCTGCTGGTCCAGGCCGCCGGGATCCCGGCTCCTTTCGACTGGAGGATGCTGGCGAACGGCTACCTGCCGCAGCTGCTGCAGGAGCGGGGGGCGATCGCTTCGGCGCTGCCCTTCGAAGAGCTGCGCGCGCGCAGCGCAATCACCCAGCGCGGCCGCGACGCCGGCGACGCCCCGGACTTTTCTGTGCGGATCCGCGCGGGCTCGTTCGACAGTCTGTGAGGGGCGCGATTCCGTCGCTGGCCCCGGATGGGGAAGCGCTGCGCGGGTCTCGTCTCGCGGTGAATGGCCCTTCGCTGACGGCACAGCGCCGGAGGCGATCGGGTCGCGACAGGAGGGTTTTTGGAATGCGCATTTGGAGCCCGATCCTGGCAGTACTGGCGCTCGCCGTGCCTGCTGCTGCGGCCGAGCCGGCGGCCGAGAACGCCGAAGCCTGCGTGGGCAAGTTCCGCCTGCGCGGCACGATCTTCGATTTCGACGCGATGGCTCCCGAGGCGGGTGTGGCCGAGGTCGTCGACGCGGTCGCGCGGACCTTCCTCGAGAAGTGCGCCTCACGCATGCTCGTGGTCGAATCGCATGCGACGGAGCTGGCGACGCTGGAGCTCAACCAGCGGCTCTCCGAGCTGCGCGCGGAAGGGATCCTGTACGAGCTGCGGCAGCGCGGCGTGCCCGCGGACCATCTGCGCGCGGTGGGCTTCGGCAGCTCGAAGCCCCTGAGCGCCGGCGACGACGCCGAGACGCGAAAGATGAACCGGCGCGTCACCTTCCGCGCGGAGTAGGCGCGGAGCCGCTCGTCGCAGCCCGCTTCAGTCCCAGCACGGGAAATGCATGGAACCCACTCCCGAACCGATTCCGCGATCCGGAGACGCCGCCTTCGCGCTCTCGTTGGTCCGCGGTGATCTGCTCTTCCGGTTCCAGCGACGCATCGGCCTGATTCCCGCCGAAGGCCTGGGGATCGGGCGCAGGGTGCTGTTCTGGTCGCTGCTCGCGTGGCTGCCGATCGCGCTCTGGGCCGAGCTCACCGGCCGAGCGCTGCCGACCGGTGCGGGCGAACCCCTGCTCGCGCACTTCGGCGTGCACGCGCGCTTCCTGATCGCAGTGCCGCTCTTCCTGATCGCGGAAGGCGTCACCCACGCGATCACGACACAGCTGCTTCCGCACTTTGTGCGCTCCGGCGTGGTGCCCGAGGCCGAGCTGCCGCGTTTGCGCGAGGCGCTGTCGCGGTTCGGCGAACTGCGCAACTCGAGCGTGCCCTGGATCGCGATCGTCGCTCTCGTCGTCTCCGTCGCCAGCGTCTCTGCGCTGCAGGGGCGGGTGCACGAGGTCGAGTGGGCGGTCGACGTCAGCCAGCTTTCGGGCCAGAGCGAAGCGGTGCGCCACTTCGGCTTCGGTGGCTGGTGGTTGCTGCTCGTCGGCCGGCCGATCTTCCTCACCCTGCTGCTGGGCTGGCTGTGGCGCGTGGTGATGCTGGCGGGGCTGTTCCGCGCGATTGCCAAGCTCGATCTCGCGATCGTGCCGACGCATCCCGACGGCGCGGGCGGGCTGGGGTTCCTGGAGCGACTCCCCACCAGCTTCGCGCCGGTCGCGCTCGCGATCTCCGCCGTGGCGGCCAGCAACTGGGCCCACGGCGTCGTCTACCACGGAGTCTCGGTCGAGTCGTTGCGGCTGCAGATGGGCGCCGCCGTCGTCGTGTTGCTCGTGATCTTCCTCTCGCCGATGCTGATGTTCGGCGGAGTCCTGCGCCGTGCCAAACGACAGGCGTTGCTCGACTACGGTGTGCTCGTCGGCAGACACGGCAGGCTGGTGCACCGGCGTTGGATCGAAGGTCGGCCCCTGAGCGACGACGCCGTGCTGAACGCCCCCGAGCTCGGCCCGGTCGCCGACACGCTCGCGCTGTACGGCGCGATCCAGCACATGCGGACGCTGCCGCTGGGAAGGTCTTCGGTGCTGCCGCTGGTCCTTGCGGCCGCCCTCCCGATGCTGCTGCTGGCCGCGATCCAGATCCCGGTGGGGAAGCTGCTGCGCACGCTCGTGACCGCGCTGCTCTAACAGTCGCCGTCCGCGCCAGAAGCGACTCCAGCATTCGCCGAGCAGAGCCCGTCCGCGCCCGAAACGGTGCGCGGCGGTTGGCCAGCGCTCACTCCGCAACGGCGCCCACGCGCAGCTCGGGCACGACACCAGGCGCCGCGGGCTCGGCGCTGGTCTCCACCGCGAGCCGCGCGGGCGCGAGCGCGTGCGCAGTCGCGAGCAGGTCGCGCAGCGACTCGGCGCGGCGGCGCGCGAGGTCCGCATAGCGCTCGGGTGCCACGGCGGTGGCCTCGAGAGTGCGGGCGAGCAGCAGCTGGTCCTCCGCTGCGAGCGCGCCCGCTTCGCCGCGACCGCGGTCTTCGAGCGCTGCTCGAACGCGGCGTCGCGGGAAGAAGCCGGCGTCCTCGAGCGCAGGCAGGTCCATGTCGCCTGTGACGCGCTCGATCAGGATCCGCTCTGCGAGCGGCAGGCGGTCCTCGGGCCCGGCGTGACCGACCAGCGCGAGGCCTAGCCCAGGGCGCTGCGTGAGCAGGGCAGCGAGCGGCGCGAGGGCTTCGGCGGCGTCTGCGGGCGGGCTGGCGTCGCCCGCTGCGAAGCGGACCGGGGCGAAGGAGATTTCCGCGGCGCCGCCCTCCGGCATCAGCACGCCCAGCGCCTTGATCGGCGAGGTGACGGCGCCCGTGATCGCGGCGCGCAGCGCACCGAGCAGCACCGCGCCGATCCCGACGCTCGCGCCCTGCTCGTCGTACTCGAGCGGAATCGGGAGCTCGATCTTGCCCTCGGGGTCGCGCAGCAGCGCGAGCGCGAAGTCGAGCGGCATGCCGGCCACCGCGATCGCGTTCGGGCCGCCCGCGATCGCGAGCTCGTGCATGGTCACCCGGGTCTCGACCTTGCCCGCGGCGCCAGACCTGGAGAAGCTGGCCTTTGTATCGAGCGAGAGCTGGCCCTTGGGAATGCGCAGGTCTGCCGCGCTCGCGAGATAGGGCGTGAACTGTGCGAGCGGCAGGCGCTCGAGCTCGAAGCGCAGCGTGCCGCGTGCGCCCGGCAACGAGCCCTGCACGTCGAAGGGCGCGCGTTCGGGCGCGATTCCGCGCACGCGCAGCTTCTGCACGCTGCGCTCGGGCAGCTTCACGCCGGCGACGTCCACCCTGAGGTCGCTCAGGCGGCCCTGGTAGGGTTCCGCGCCCGAGCGATCCACGAACTCGACGCCGCCGCGCCGGACCTCGATCGCCTCGACCTCGATGCGGGGCTCCGGCGCCGCGGGCGCTGCGTCGGCAGGCGCAGGCTCACTGGGAGCGGCCGCCGCCGCTGCATCCGGGGGCGTCGAGTTCGCGCTCGGCGCGAGCCGCTCGAACGCGGTGTTGGGCAGTACGTAGCGCGCCTGCGGGGCGTCGAGTGAGATCTTTCCGAGCGCGATCTGGATCGGCTCTGCGCCGCCGTCGAGCGGAACGCTCGCCTGCTTCAGCTCGATCGCGAGGCTCTTCCACCCGAGCGCGAGCTCCTGCTCGGGGTCCTCGAACGCGAAGTCGTCCACGCCTAGCCGCCCCGACGCGCGGAGCCCGTCCGAGCGAAACTTCAGATCGAGGTCCCCCGACGCGCTGCACGAGCGGATCCACGGGGCGAATTCCGGCAGTATCACCCGCACGAAGAGCGGCACGCTCAGGCCCTGCCAGGCGAGCTTGCCGTCCCACGCGAGGGGGTTCAGCCCGAGCTGGCCCTTCACCGAAATCGATCCCTCGCCGGACTCGATTCCGAAGTCGAGCGGAAAGGGCGCGTTCGGCGCGAGCGAGACGCCCGTCGTCTTCAGGCGCAGCGCGATGCTCACGGCCTCGCCCGCGCTGAGTATCGAGAACTCCGCGCGCTCGATCTCGAGGTCGTCGATGCGAAACTCGGGCGGCGCTGCGGCGCCTTCCGCAGCGGCAGCCGGCGCTGGGTCGGCCTGGCCGCGCACCCCGGTCTTGGTCGTCTGTGCCTCGCGCCGCACTCGCAGCCGCGGCTCCGAGATGCGAATGCCAGCGAGGCCGAGCTTGGCGCCGACCAGACGCAGATCGGTGAAGCCGATCTCCGCGAGCGCGAAGTCGACCAGGTCCTCGCCGCCTGCGCCGTCGACGAGGCGGAACTCCGTGTCGCGGATCGCGAACGACTTCAGCGTCACGGGCCATGGCTCCGAGGGCTCGGTTTCGGGCTGCGTCTGCTCCGGCTCCGCGCTGGGCGGCAGCGGCGGCAGCTCGAGGTAGCCGTCGGCCGCGCGCAGCAGCGCGATCGCGGGCCTCTCGAGCGCCAGCTCTGCGATCTCGATCTCGCCGCGCAGCAGCCGCAGCCACTCGACGTTCACGAACAGGCGGCCGAGCCCGAACAAATCGGGAGCGGGCGCAGCCGCGGGGCTCGCGACGCGCAGGCCCTCGAGCACGACGTGCCCGCGCAGCAGTGCCAGGTCCACGTTCTCCACGCTCGCGACGAAGCCGAGGGGCTCAGCAGCGATCGGCAGCGCGCGCTCGAGCGCGTAGGGCAGCGCAGCGCGGAATGCGATCGCGAGCACGCCGAGCGCGATCCCCGCGATTCCGAGACGCCGCCGCCAACGCGAGCCGCCCTCGGGACTCATCGGGGGCCGCCGGTCCGGCAGCGCCGCGCTGAAGCCGATCGCGAGTCTGGCAGGCGCCGTGTCAGCAGCAGAAACAGGCCGCCACAGAGCGCGGCCAGCAGCGTCGGTCTCATGCGTTCCCTCGGGTGGCGGTCTGCGGTTCGGCTCCATCCTGAGGCAGCACGCAGAGGTCTGCAAGACGAGTGGTCGGGTCCCTCTGGCCCCGCTCACTCGGAAGTCCAGAGCAGCAGGGAGGCAGGGAGTCTGTCAGCACGCCCAGCTGCGCCGCCGCAGCAGCGTCCTGCTGGGAACGCGGGCTAGGCCATGCCCGCGGCCGCGCTGACTGCCGGCGCGCTGCCGTTGCCGTTCGAGATCAGCTGCGCGCTGCGCCCCTCGACGCGATAGACGCGGTCGGCCACGCCGCGCAGCGCGGGCTGATGCGAGATTGCGACGATCGTCACGCGGCCGCGCAGCGCCGCGAGCGTGTGCCACAGCGCGATCTCCATCTCGGGCTCGACGCCGCTGGTCGCCTCGTCGAGGATCAGCAGCTGCGGCTGGTGCACGAGGGCGCGCGCGAGCGCCACGCGCGCCCGCTGGCCGCCCGAGAGCAGCGTGCCGCGCTCGCCGACGGAAGCGTCGAGGCCACCCGGCAGCAGTGCTACGAAGTCCCACGCCCCCGCGTCGCGCAGCGCGCGCTCGATCTGCGCGTCGCCGAGCTCCGGGTCGCCGAGGCCGACGTTGATGCGCACGCTGTCGTGCAGCATCGGCATCTCCTGCGGCACGTAGCCGATCAGGCGCCGCCAGCGCCGCAGGTCCAGCTCGCCGAGCGGGCGGCCGTCCACGCGCACTTCGCCCGAGGTCGGCTCCGTGAGCCCTGTGATCAGGTCGACGAGCGTCGTCTTGCCGCTGCCCGAGTCGCCGATCACCGCGGTGATCTGGCCGGCGGGAATCTCGACGTTCGCGCCCTCGAGCAGCCGCCTGCCCTCGTACTCCACACGGATGTCCCTGAGCTCGATGCCGCGCCTGAGGGTCGGCTCTGCGCGGCCGACCAGCGTCTCGACCTGCTCGTCGGCCGCGTCGATCAGCTCGCGGATCGACCACAGCGCACTCGCGTCGGTGACGGTGAGCTGCCAGCGGCGCTGGGTCTTGTTCGCGCTGTTGAGCGCGCGGCCGAAGGCCAGCACCAGGATCAGCACCTGCTCGACGGGCATGCCCAGGCGGCGCGTCGCGACGAAGAGGACGACCAGCAGGATGCCGATCACGAAGGGCTCCTGCAGCGCGATCAGACCTTCTTTGGCCATGACCTGGCGGCGCAGCTGGCGCTGGAGCCGCACGGTGTCGTCCGCGAGCAGCGGCGCGACCAGCTCCTCGCGGCCCATCGCCTTGAGCAGCTTGACCGCGACGAGAGCGTCGGCGAGACGGCCTAGCAGGGATTTCGTGAGCACCGTCTGCTTGAAGCCGGCGCGGCTCGCCATCATGACGAGCACATCCATCGCGTACCACATCACCACGCCACCGACGAAGGCGCCTAGCGAGAGCTTCCACGCGAGCGTGAACGCGAAGCCGACCGCGATCACGGTCATGATCCAGTTCTGCACCGTGAGCGCCAGGTTGTTGTAGGCCTTCGAGGCGCGGTCGGCCTCGGTGGCGATGGCGTTCGCCGCGCGGCCCACCGGCTGGCGCGTGAAGTAGGGCCAGCGCGCCGCGAGCAGCGCCCGCAACAGATCGAGGCGCAAATCGGTCGCGACCTGCGCGACCATGTATCCGACCTGGCGCTTGCTGATCAGCAGGATCGCGGCCTTGGCGCAGAACACCGCGAAGAGCAGCGTCGAGAGCACGCCGAGCGTCATCGGCAGCCCGAGCCACTCGAAGAGCAGGCGGATCTTCTGCTCGAGGCCGCCCGGCATCGCGATGGGGCTCTTGCCGCCGCCCTCCTGATTCGCGAGCGAGATGACTGGCAGCAGCGTCACCCAGCCGACGCCCTCCAGGGCGCCGGCCACGAAGAGGCTGATCAGGACGGCCAGACTCTGGGCCGGGTAACGGCGCGCAAAGAACCGCAGCAGGTTCATCGAGGGCTCGGGGCCTCGCGGCGGGGGGCGGGGCGTTCAACGAGGGGGGCGCTGATTGGGTAGCACCTTCGGGCCCGAGCAGCCGCAGCGGCTGCTGGACCGCTCGGCGATTCGCAGCCAGGCGCAGCGCGCCGCGAGCAGCGCCGTCGCTCAGCGGGGCCCCGGGCCCGCCGCTCGTGTTCTAGTCAAGCCCGCGGCAGCTCGCTATGGAAGGAGTGGATGATTCGGATCGGAGACGTGGCTCTCGGCGGCGGCGCGCCGCTCGTGCTGATCGCGGGCCTGAACGTGATCGAGGACGAGGCGGCGACGCTCACGGCGGCGCGCGCGCTGCAGCAGCTCGCCCGGCGGCACGCAGTGCCGCTCGTGTTCAAGGCGAGCTTCGACAAGGCCAACCGCAGCAGCGCGAGCTCGTACCGCGGGCCCGGCCTCGAGTCCGGGCTGCGCATCCTCGCGCACGTGAAGCGCGAGACGGGGCTGCCGCTCACGACCGACGTCCACGAACCGAGCCAGGCAGCGCGCGCGGCCGAGGTCGTCGACGCGCTCCAGATTCCGGCCTTCCTGTGCCGCCAGACGGACCTCGTGGCTGCCTGCGCCGCGACGGGCCGCCCGCTCAACTT
This sequence comes from uncultured Spirochaetales bacterium, assembly GCA_964437835.1. Lineage (GTDB taxonomy): Bacteria > Myxococcota_A > UBA9160 > UBA9160 > SMWR01 > CAYTJA01. The sequence continues at coordinate 5,177 of CAYTJA010000188.1, read as the reverse complement.
CAAGAAGGGCCAGTTCGTCGCGCCCGAGGACATGCGCTTTGCGGTCGAGAAGGCGCGGCATTTCGGCGCTCGCGAGGTCTGCGTGACCGAGCGCGGCACGGGCTTCGGGCACCGCGATCTGGTGGTCGACTATCGCGGCCTGGTGCGCATGCGGGCGTTCGCGCCGGTCTGCTTCGACGCAACGCACTGCGCGCAGCAACCGGGAGCCGGGGAGGGGCGCAGCTCGGGGGATCGCAGCCTGGTCGCCCCGCTCGCGCGCGCGGCGGTTGCGGTCGGTGTCGACGCGCTCTTCGTCGAGGTGCACCCGGATCCGGACCGCGCACCCTGCGACCCGCGCTGTCAGATCACGCTCGACGCGCTCGACGCGCTCCTCGAGTCGCTGCCTCGTTAGGGACGGCTGCGTTCGAAAGCTCCGCGGCGGCGCCGGGATAGCTCGCGCGCGCGTCTTCGAGGTCTTCACGGCTGTCGACTTCCCGCCACCAGAGACCGTGGATGGTCGCCGTCTCGACGGCGACGCGCTGGGCGAGATCGTTCACGACCGAGAGGTACCACGCGCGCAGCGCGTCGGGGCGCCGGATCGTGCGCTCGATCGCGTCGCGGAAGGTGCGCACACCGGTGCCGCGGAAGCACAGCATCCCGATCGACTCGCCGTGGCTCCGCTCGGGGGGCAGCGTCTTGCCGATCGCGAGCAGCCGGCGGCCGTCGAGCTGCACCTTCATGTCGTCGTCGTCGTAGCCGTCGTGCTTCTGGTCGATCGTGACCGTGATCGCCGCGCGCGCGGATTCGAGCATCTGTTCCAGTACGCGCTGCTCGAAGATCGTGTCGCCGTTCAGCAACAGGAAATCCTCGCTCATCGCGCTGCGGGCCATCCAGCAGGTCACGAGGTTGTCCGTGATCGCGAAGAAGGGGTTGTAGAGCGCCTCGCACGCGAGGCCCGGGAAGCGCTTGCGCGCGAGGAAGCTCTCGACGTGCTCCGCGCCGAAGCCGACCAGGATCGAGGCTCGCGTGATGCCGCAGCGGGCCAGCGCCTCGAGCTGGAGCTCGAGAATCGGCCGCTCGCCGTCCACCGGGACGAGGCACTTCGGCAGTCGCTCGGTCAAGGGCATCAGGCGCTTTCCCTGACCCGCACACAGGACGATGGCTCTCATGGGCTCCCTGCGTTCTTCGCTTCCCGACCGCGATCTCGTGCCCGCCCGGACCAGGCTGGATGCCCGGCCGTTGCTCGTGGTCGCCGGCGCGACCTAGAATTCCAGCAGTGGCGGGGGGAGGGCGTACTTTAGTCCAGGTCGACAATGGGGAACAAGCGAATCCGCCGCTCTCGGCGGTCTCGCTCCCCACCCATCGGCGTCCCGGCGGGACGCTTTACCGCTACGTCGCGGTAGAGACTCTCGTTCCCACGGGGATCGCGCTGCTGGGCCTGACCGCGGTGGTCCTGACGAAGGACATCGTGGCTCTATTCCCGGCCCTGGTAAATCGCGGGGTTCCGGGCTCGACCGTCGCGGCGATCGCCGTCTACAAGGCGATCCCCATTCTTGCCTGGATGTTTCCCTTCGCCCTGCTGATCGGGGCCCTCGTCGCTCTCGGCCGCCTCGGATCGGACCGCGAGATTCTCGTACTCGAGGCGTCCGGGGTGGCGGCACCCCGCCTGGCGTGGCCGATCCTGGCCGTGGCCGCGGCGGGCACGCTGATCGCGGCGGGGCTCTCGCTCGCGGCAACCCCCTGGGCGCTCCGAGCCGAAGACGCTGCGCTGACGCGGATCTCGCGCGAGCGCCCGTGGGCCCGCCTCGAGTCCGGCGTGGTCGAGGAGTTCGGGGGCTGGCGGCTCGAGGCTCGCGACGTCGCGCCCTCGGGCGAGCAGCTCGCCGGGGTGCTGCTCTGGATGCCCGAAGTCGGCGAGACGCTCTTCGCGCTGCAGGGTCGGATCGCGAAGCTCGAGACCGGCGCTTTCGAGATCACGCTGCGCGGTGGCCTGCTGCTGCCCTCGGGCCGCCGGCTCTCGAAGCTGCTGCGCTTCGACGAGATGCGCACGCTGCTCCCCGAACACGAGGAGCCGATCTCGCGCGAGCAGAGCAGCGAGCTCGCGAGGCTTCCGCTCGCGCAGCTGCGAGAGCGCGCGACGGCGGCAGCCGGCGGCGCCGAGGCGTCCGACTCGCGCGCTGGGATGGAGCTGCACCGGCGCTTCGCGGTGCCGCTCTCGACGCTGGTCTTCGGTTTCCTGGCAGTGCCGCTCTTCCTCGCGCGCGCGAGCTTCTCGCGCTCGGCCGGCGGCATGCTGGGCCTGCTCGTGACGGTCGCCTACTACGGTCTGCTGCAGGCCGGCGAGGGGATGGTCCAGTCGGGGTGGCTCCCGCCGCCCGCCGGCGTCTGGTTTCCGAACGCGGTGCTGGCCTCGCTCGGAGCCGTGCTGTTGTGGCGCGCGGGTCGCGAGGGCGCCCTCGGCCACGCTTTCGACCGGCCCCAGCGCTCCAGGTTTGCGCTGCGCCGCGAGGACGCCCGCGGACAGCGCCTGCGCACGCGACGCCTGGCACTTCCACGCTATGTCGGCGGTCGCGTTCTGCAGCTGGTCGGTCTCGGCTTCGCAGTGATCTTCGCGGCCTATCTCGCGGTCGACGTGATGGAGCGCCTCGATTGGTTCGTGCGCTACCGCGCCGGCGGCGTCGAGATCCTGCGCTTCTACGCTGCGCGCGTGTGGTTGATCGCGTCGCGCTCGCTGCCGATGGGTCTGCTGGTCGGAACGGCGCTCACCGTGAGCCTGCTCGCGGCCGAGGGCGAGCTGATGGGCATGCGCGCCTGCGGAATTTCCGCAGCACGCGCGCTGCTGCCGGCCTTCCTGCTCTCGCTGGCGACCGCGCCGCTCTACTTCGCGCTGAACAATGCCGTGGTTCCGCGCACGAACGCGCTGGCGGACCACCTGAAGCAGACGGAGATCAAGCGGCAGCCGGAGCTCTTCGGCGTGGGCAACGATGCCGCCGTCTGGTTCCGCTCGGGCACCCAGGTGATCGAGGCCTCGTACTTCGATCCGCAGCAGGGAGTCGCGCGCGACCTCACGCTGTACACGCTCGACGACTCCGGGCTCGCGGCGCGCCGCGTCGACGCGCGCGGCGCGCGCCACATCGGCGACGGCCTGTGGCTGCTCGACGACTCCGCCGAGGTCGAAATCCATGGCAATGACATCACGCGCAGGGATCCCCCGGCGAAGTACGCCCAGTTCGGCAGCGCGGTCGACGCTGCTGTCGACACGACCCACCTCTCGCTGGCCGGGCTCGGCCGCCAGATCGAGGAGTTCGAGGCGGACGGCGTCGACGCGACACGTCTGCGCGTCGACTACTACGCGAGGCTCGCAGAGCCGCTGGCCTGCGTGCTGCTGCCGCTCGCGGTGCTCTTCTTCGCGGTCGCGGGGCCGCCCTTTCCGGGGCCGGCGCCGACGCTCTTCGTCTCCGCGCTGCTCGGCGTCTCGTACATCCTGCTCACCGGTGTGGCGGCCTCGGTGGGCTACGGGCGCAGCCTGCCTCCCGCGCTGGCAGCCTGGTCGCCGGTCGCGCTGTACACCACGGTCGCCAGCACGCTCGGTCTGCGCCTGCTGCGGCGGATGTAGAGTCATTGCAGCTCCAGGGGGGAGTCGTGGATCGCATGCGGATCTGGATTGCAGTCGCGCTCGGCGCAGCCGGCACGGCAGCGGAAGTGCGGGCCGAAAACGCGGGCGCGCTGCGCGCGCTCCGCATCAGCGAGGAGAACGCCGCCGAGTGCCTGATCGGTGGGCCGGACTCGACCGCCGGAATCGGAGACTGGGTTCTGAGCAACGAGCGGGTCGAGTTCGCGATCGACGATCCATCGCGGCGCTACGGAGTCTCGCCGACGGGCGGCACGCTGATCGACGCCGGACTGCGCGACCGCCGCGGAGAGGACCAGCTCGCGCGGCTGTCTCCGCTCGCGAACCTGAGCCAGCAGGTTTCGCTCAATTTCGACGCCGCGCGCGCCGAGGTCGCGGACGGCGAGGCGCGCATCGTGGTGACGGCATCGCGGGGGCCCGAGGTCACGCTGCGCGAAACGGGTTGGTTCGACTGGCTGAACCCGCTCGCGGTCGGGGCCGACGCGCTGCGCGAGGTTCGCGCCGAGATCGTCTACGCGCTGCGTCCCGGCGAGCCCTTCCTGCGCATCCGCACCCGCTTCCACAACCAGGGCTCGCGCCGCGTGCCGCTGTTTGCGAGTGGCGAGCTGTGGATGCACGGCAGCCGCGGGATGCGCGCGTGGTTCGGCAATGTGTTTCACCCCGAGCAGGCGCGCGGCTTCCGGCACAGCGGGCTCGACGCCAGGTCGATGTCGAGTGGGCTCGACGTCGTCGCGCCGGTGAGCTTCGTCGCGGCTGCGGGCCGCCGCGAGCTGCCGCCGATTGCGTACGCGCTCTGGGCGCCCGCGCCCGAAGTCGAAACGGAAGCGCTGGGGGCGTCGCCCGAGGCGCAGGGCCCGGATTCGCCGGCCGCGCAGGCGCGCGCGCGCGGGCTCTCGGTCGCTCCGCTCTTTGCGATCGCGCACGACCACATCACGCTGACGCTCGACCTGAAGGCGCGCTCGAGCTTCGAGCCGGTCACGCGCTGGGGCATGGCGCGCGCGGTCTTTGCGCGCCTCGGGCCCGGCGAGAGCTGGAGCGTCGAGCGTCGCTTCCTGGTGTCGGGTCGGCGCGACGTCGCCGGCCTCACTGACGAGCTGTTCCTGCTGCAGGGCTTCGCCGACGGCAGCAGCGGGATCGCGGGGCGCATCGCGCCAGCCGGCGAGGCCGCGGTGATCCACGTGGCGGACGCGCACAGCCGCGCGCCGATCACGTCGATCGAGGTGCAGGGACCCGAAGCGGGTGCGGACTCGGGGCGCTTCCGCGCCGTGCTGCCTCCGGGTGACTATCGGCTCACGCTGCGCGCGCCGCAGCGCGATCCGGTCGAGCGCGAGGTACAGGTGCCAGCCGGTAGCTTCCGCGAGCTCGAGCCGATCGTGCTGCCCGCGCTCGCGTGGCTCGAGCTGCCGCCGCAGGTCTTCGCCGACGGCGGCGGCGGCCGCGTCGTCGTGCAGGGCATCGCCGGGACGCCGGATCCGATCTTCGGCGAGGAGCTGCTGGGCTACGAGCTCGCCGGCGAGGATCGCGGCAGCGGCAGCGAGACCCGCGAGCTGCACTTCACCGGCACCGC
>CAYTJA010000187.1:0-62880 GCA_964437835.1 uncultured Spirochaetales bacterium | reverse complement strand
CCCCCGGGATCATGCTCTGCGATGCGGACCGGGTCCGTCAAGCGAAACCGCACGCAGCAGATCGCGCGCAAGAAGCGGGCTAAACTGTCAAAAATGCGAGCGATTCTTTCCGGAATCTCGAGCTGGTCGCGCTTCTCGGAGCCCCACGGCTACGACTTCAACGGATTTCTCGTGCTGCACCCGAGCGGCAACACCGCGATCGACCCGGTCGACTACGACGCCGACGCCGCAGCCGAGCTCGCGCGCGTCGGCGTCCAGCGCATCCTGCTGACGAACCGCAATCACGCCCGCGCGGCCGATCGCCTGCACCGGGAGAGCGGCGCCGAGGTCTGGATCCACCCGCTGGACGCAGATCATGCGCGGCGCCAGGGCGTGGGGATCGACGAGACCTTCGAGCTAGGCGAGCAGATCGGTCCCTTCCGCGTGATCGGAGTGCCCGGCAAGTCGCCCGGCGAGGTCGCGCTCTTCGATGCCGCGCGCCGGCTGCTGATCGTCGGCGATGCGCTGATCGGGCATCCCGAGGGCCAGCTCTCGCTGCTGCCGGATCGCGTCGTCGACGATCCGAAGCAGCTGCGCGCGAGTGTGCGCGAGCTGCTGCGGCTCGACTTCGATCTGCTGCTGCTCGGAGACGGACGCTCGCTGCTCGCGAATGCGCGCGCGGCACTCGAGGCGCTCGTCGCGCGGTTCCCGGACTGACTAGCGCACGCGGATTCAGCGCAGGCGCTGCGCCGGCACTGCTCGCTGCGCTGCTGCTGGCCTGCGCGGCGCACCCCGCGGCGGACGTGCCCCGGCCGTGGCATCGCGGCGCTGCGGGAAATTCCGGCCCCGAGGCCTACTCCGCGTGGTTCGGCGCGAGCGACGGGCGCATGCTGTATTTCGGCCTATCGCCGTTCTGGAGTCTCTGGTGGGAGCGCGGCGGGGACTCGCGCGCCGATCTCGAGCAGCCTGGCGAGCTCCTGATCGGGCGCTTCGATCTCGCGCGGCGCGCGTTCCTCGCGCCGCTGCGCGCGCTGCCGCGCGCAGCGCACGCGCGCAGCTCGGTCTGGGACCTGCTCGTCCACCCGAATGGCCGCATCTACTACACGACCTTCTTCGAATCGCTGGGCTCGCTCGCGGTCGACGGCAGCGACGCGCGCGCGTATCCAGAGTTGGGCGCGGGCCTGAACGAGCTCGCGCTCGGACCCGAAGGGCGGATCTACGCGACGCGCTACAGCGACCGGCCGGAGCATCCCGCGCGCCAGACGCGCGGCGGCGTGCTGGTGCTGACGCCCGCGGGCGAGCGCGTGCGCGAGATCCCGATCGCGCCCGCGGGCGGGCGCTTCCGCGCGCCGAAGAGCCTCGCAGTCGACCCCGCGAGCGGCGAGATCTGGGTGAATGTCGACGCCTTCGACGCCGAGGGCGGCGTCACCTATCAGACGCTGCGCATCGACGCGAGCGGGCGCATCGCGGAGACGCTGCCCGCTCCGCCGGAGCTGCACTTCGTCGCCTTCGACGCGCAGGGCCGCGGCTGGTTCGCCGAATCGACCGGAGGCGAGCTGCGGCTCCGCGTCACGCGCGGTGCCGCCGAGCTGGCGCGCGCGGCGCTCGGATCCCGAGGCGCGCTCGACTTCGTGCAGGACATCCAATTCGCAGCCGACGGACGCGCGCTGCTGGCCCTCTGGTCCTCGCGCGTGATCGTCGCGGAGCTCGGCGCGAGCGGGGCGCTCGCCATCGCAGATCTCGCACTCCCACGCCCACCGGACTGCGAACCGCCGCGCGGCCGCTCGCTGCTCTACACCGCGGTCGCGCACCGCGATCGGATCTTCGCGACGCTCGCCTGCGGCATGACGGTGCTCGAGGCGGCGCTGCCGAGGCGCTGAGCCGAGGCCGATGAAATTCGGGTAGAGATTCGAGATCAGCGGCGAAAGCACGCCCCGAACGCAAGAGGTAGAACACGATACGGCTCGCGTTCGGCCTCTCGCCTCATGTCGTGCGTGCCTCCGAAGGAAGGGCGCGCCGCCGCTCCGCGCGCCCGAGCGGCAGACACAGCGCGGCCGAGAGCGCGACGAATCCCATTGACGTCGCGATGCACGCCGCGAGACCGGATGAACCGAGGCCCGCCGCCTGAAAGACTGCACCTGAGAGGACGGTCCCTGCGAGCCGGCCGGCGGCATTCGCCATGTAGTAGAAGCCGACCTGCATGGCGATCTTCTCGCTGTCAGCGTAGGCGACGATCAGGTAGCTGTGGAGCGCGCTGTTCACGGCGAAGAGCGCGCCGAAGATCGCTAGCCCGACGATCAGCGCTTCCTCGGGTGCGGAGCCTGTGCGAAGCGCAGCGACGATTGCGCCGAGTGGCACGAGGAGCGAGAGCGTCCAACCGATGAGGCGCGCGGCCGTGACCGGAACCGCGCCGCTCGCGCGACCCGGCGTGACCAGGCGCGGGGCAGCCGCCTGGACGAAGCCGTACCCGATCACCCAGAGCGCGAGGAAGCCGCCGACCCATGCGAACGACCACTCGAGGTTCGCAGCGAGAAACACCGGCAGCGCGATCGCGAACCACACGTCGCGCGACCCGAAGAGAAAGAGCCGCGAAGCGGCCAGCCAGTTGATGCGCGCGTCGTCCGAGAAGACCGACCGGAACTTCGCCTTCCCGGCGATACGACCCGCACCGCGCGGCAAGAGCAGCGCAGACGTCGCGAGCGCGACGCCGAGCATCGCCGCCATGCCGATGCAGGCTCGGGTGAAGCCCAGCGTCGACAGGAGGAAGCCCCCGACGAAGAAGCCCACGCCCTTGAGCGCGTTCTTGGAGCCCGTGATGAGTGCAACCCAGTGCAGAAGCCCGTGCAGGTCGCCTTCGGGCACGACGAGCTTCACGTAGCTCTTCGAGCTCATCTTGGTGAGATCCTTCGCGACACCCGAGAGTCCCTGGAGAGTCATCACGTACGCGACCGAGAGGAGGCTCGGGTCGATCGAGAGCAGCGAGCAGGCCAAGATCTGGAGCGCGAGCCCGGAGAAGAGCGTCGTACTGAGGCCGAAGCGCGAGCCGAGCCAGCCGCCGACGAGGTTCGTCACCATGCCTGCGAACTCGTAGAGGATGAACAGGCTCGCGAGCTCGAACGGCGAGAAACCTCGCTCGTGGAGGAACAGCAGCACGAGCATGCGGAGCGCGCCGTCCGTGATCGTGAAGGCCCAGTAGCTCCCCGTCACGACCGCGTAGTCGCGCAGGTTACCCACGGCCGCGCTTCCAGGCGCGAGAGACCATCGCAGCGAGCTCGACGAGGCGGTTCGCGTAGCCCCACTCGTTGTCGTACCAGGCGATCACCTTGACGAGGGTGCCGTCAGTGACGCGCGACGAGAGCGCGTCGACGATCGCGCTGCGCGGATCGCCCGCGTAGTCCGTGCTCACGAGCGGCCGGTGCTCGATCCCAAGGATGCCCGCAAGCGGCGCCTTGCTAGCGGCCTGTTCGAAGAGAGAGTTCACCTCCTCGATGCTCGTTGCGCGCGCCACCTGGAACACGGCGTCCGTAATCGACGCATTCAGGACCGGCGCTCGGATCGCGATCGAGTCGAGCTTGCCCACGAGCTCTGGGATGATCAACGTGACGGCGGTCGCCGAATTCGTGGAGGTCGGGATCAGGTTCAGCTGCGACGCGCGCGCTCGCCGCGGATCGGAGTGCGGTGCGTCGTGCACTCGCTGCGTATTGGTCGGGTCGTGGATGGTCGTGATCAGGCCGCGCTCGATCCCGATCGCGTCGTGGAGAACTCGGACCACGGGTGCGAGGCAGTTCGTCGTGCAGGAGGCCGCCGTGACGATCCGTTCGGTGGCAAGCTCGTAGCGGTCGTGGTTCACGCCGACGACGATGTTCGGGGGACCGTCTTTCACGGGCGCGGAGACGATGACGCGCTTCGCGCCACGCGCGAAGTGCGGCTCGAGGAGCGGCGTCGTCCGGAACAGGCCGCTGCACTCGAGCACCAGCTCGACGCCGAGGGCGTCCCATGGGATCTCGCCGGGCGAGCAGTACCCGGTCCGTCGGATCTCTCGCTCGCCGACGCGCAGGACATCCTTCTGACCGCTGCACGAGCGATTCCAGCGCCTCTGCACGCTGTCGAACTCGAGCAAGAGGCCGAGCGTCTGCGTGTCGCCGTGCGGCTCGTTTACGGCCACGAACTCGAGCTCGTCCGAGTCGAACGCTGCGCGCAGCGCGAGCCTCCCCATCCGACCAAAGCCATTGATCCCGACTCGTGTCATCCGCACCTCCGAGCGCCGCCTGACGGAGCCTTCGGCGCGATTTCCGGACAACAGCCGCCGTGCAGTCGCAGCTCCTTCGCCGTCGTCAGGTCTGCCGCGAGTTCGGGCACTTCTTCGAAGCACGAGGCGAGGCAACCGATCAGTCGCGCGTGAAAGCGCCCTTCAGGTTTCGCCAAGGTGTAGAAGCACCACAGACCCTGTCGCCGCGTGCGCACGAGTCCGGCCACACGGAGCTGAGCGAGGTGTCGGGAAGCCGTCGGCTGAGGAACGCCGAGGATCTCGACGAGGTCGCCCACGCAGAGCTCGCCGTCGCGCAGAACGTTCAAGATCCGGAGCCGGGTCCGGTCCGAGAATGCGCGGAAGAGCTCGTCGACGCGGTCGAGGTACATCGGCACCTATATTCGAAAATCCGAATATAAACCGCAACCTCGCCGCAGGCGACCCCCACGAGCAGGTAAGCGCAGAGGGCGGCACAGACGCGCTCGCAGTCCATCCGCCCTGCACCGAGCGCCGCCGGGAGGATCGCGGCCGTGGAGCCCCAGCGCCTGCGTCACGGGGTCGACGTCGATCGTCGCGACCAGCGTGGCGAAAACTCGAGTGCGGCCCACCTTGGTGCCGCCAGCAAGACCTATCAGCGTGCAAGTGCGAAGTTCTGCTCCGGGACGGGAGGGTGCGCGGCGAGGGGGGTGGTCGCATGAGCGGGCGCAGCAGCGCGCCGGGGAAAACACCTGGCGCGACGCCGGCCGCGTCGCACACGAGCGCAATGGATTCGAAAGCTGCTCTCTGGGAACGCACGGCGTGCCTCGCAGCGCCCAGCGTGGGGTAGGATCCCGCCCATGGCGGCTCGTGCGGCGGATTGGATGCGACAGGCCGAGGCGGATATCGCGCTCGCGCGGCTCGCCCACCGCGGCGGGCATCACGAGTGGGCCTGCTTCGCCGCGCAACAGGCGGCCGAAAAGGCCGCCAAGGCGGCTCACGAGCGGCTCGGGAACGAGGCCTGGGGGCATTCGGTCACGGAGCTGCTGGACGCGCTGCGGCCGCAGGCTCCGGAGATCGGGCCGGAGCTGCTGGATCGCGCGCGGGCCCTCGACAAGCTGTATATCCCGACGCGCTACCCGAATGGCATTCCGGCCGGCGCGCCCGCAGACTACTATACGCCTAGCGAAGCAGAGCGAGCGCTGGCGGACAGCGAGGTCGTGCTTGCGTTCTGTCGAGGAATTCTATCGCGGTAGCCAGGTGCGCGTGTTCCGGCTCGACCGCGAGCGTCTCCGCGCCGCGCTCGCGGAACGGGCGCGCGAGCTGCTGCGCTCCGATCCCGAAGTGCTGGAGGTCCGGCTCTTCGGGTCGCTTGCGCAGGGCGGCGCCGCGCCGGGAAGCGACGCGGATGTCTGGGTGTTGCTGCGCGATGGCGCCGCGCCCTTTCTCGCGCGGACCGAGCGGCTCAGGCGCGCCTTCGAGGGGCTCGGCATCGCCTGCGACGTGATCAGCCACAGCGAGTCGGAGTGGGAGCGCCTGCGACAGGAAGGGCGCCGGATCGTTCGCGCGGTGCTCGAAGAAGGGCTCGAGCTCGCGAACCGCCGAGCGCGCTGAGCGCAGCGCTCAGCGGATCGCGGCCACCTTGCGCAGCGCCGCGATCTCCTCGAGCCCGAGCCCGACCTCGCGCAGCACCTCGTCCGTGTGCTCGCCGCAGTCCGGCGCGCCGCGGCGGATGCGCACCGGCTGGTCGTCGAACTGCTGCGGCGTCGCCGGCAGGCGTGCGCCCGGGATCGTCGGGTGTGCAGGCAGATAGCCGTTCGCCAGGACTTGCGGGTCTTCGAGTACCTCGACCGGGCTCGCATAGCTCGCGAAGATGCACTCGCACTCGGATAGGCGCTGTTTCCAGTGCGCGAGCGGCTGGCTCGCGATGCGGCGGCCGAACTCGGCGTGGATCTCCTGCCCGCGCTGCGCGCGAAGTTCGGCAGTCGCGTAGTCGGGGTCGGAGAGCCAGGCTTCGAGGCCGAGCGCCTTGCAGACGCGCGGCCAATAGCGCTCCTCCTGGAGCATCGAGAAGGACAGGAAGCGTCCGTCGCTGCTCTTGTGGGTCGCGACGAGCGGGGTCGCGACGGGCCCGTTCTGGCGCAGCCTCTTCGGCTCGTGGTGCATGTACGAGGTGTAGGCGAGGTCCGGACCGATCTGCCAGATGCCGCCCGCGAGCAGCGACACGTCGACCTTCACGCCGACGCCCGTGCGCAGCGACTTGACCAGCGCCGCGGCGATGCCCCCGGCGAGCTGCACGCCGGTCGGAAAGTCGCCGAGTGCGGGCCGCGAGCCGACGATGTTCGGCGCGCCGGTCGGGGTCAGCATGTGCGCGAGGCCGGAGCGCGCGAAGAACGAAACGCCGTCGAAGCCACCGGCCTCGGAGTCGGGCCCCTTCTGGCCCTGGCCGTGCCCGCGCGCGTAGACGAGGCGTGGATTCACGCGGAACAGGTCCTCGGCCTCGATCCGGAACTTGCGCAGCACCTTGGGCAACTGGTTGGTGATGAAGACGTCGGCCCAGCCGATCAATCGGTCGAGGAGCGCGCGTCCCTCGGGCACCGCGAGGTCGAGGCAGAGGTTGCGCTTGTTGCGGTTCGCGATCTCGACGACGAAGTTGAAGCGGTCGGTCGCCTCGATCAAGCCCTGGCTCATCACCTTGCGCAGCGCGTCGCCGCTCGGCTTCTCGAGCTTGACGACGTTCGCGCCCCAGTCCGCGAGCGCGGCCGCGGCGGCCGGCACGAAGCCGTGCTCGGCCAACTCCACGACCTTGACGCCTTCGAGGGGAAGAGCTGTCGCTGCAGTCACTTCGGAACTCCTGGTTCTGCGCGCCGCTCAGGCACGGTGCAGCGCGCTCTGCGGCGCGGTGATCGGAAGCTCGAGCGCGGACAAGAGACCCGGCGCGGCTTCGCAGACGTAGGGGATCGCGTTCACGGCGCGCATCGCGGTCGCCAGCATGCCCTGCAGCGAGAAGTCCTCCGGGTTGCCGACCGCGAGCTCGCAGCTGAGGCGCGGGCGGCCCTCGATGATCACGCGATAGACGCCGTCGCGCGAGGCCCTGGGCCACTGCGGCGCGACACTCGCGTGCATCCGATTCACGTGCTCGATCACGAGTACATCGCGGCCGCCGACCACGCCGATTGCCTCGAAGCGCAGCGCGCCGATCGTGCCCGCCTCGATGCGGCCGGCCGCCACCTCGATCGCCCGCTCCGCAGGCGCGACTGCGAAGCTCTCGCGGATCGCCTCGAGCTCGAAGCCGAGGCCGGCGGCGAGCAGCTGCAGCGGCGGGCCCCAGGCCGAGCGGATCACGCCCGGCTGCGAAAGGGGCGGCTCGAAGCCCAGCGGCTTGCCGAAGCCGAAGACCTCGAAGAGCGTCGTCGCGACCGGATAGTCGGCGTAGCTGAAGAGCTCCTGCGTGCGGATGCTCTCGATCTCGTGCGACATCGTGGCCAGCGTGAGCGGCAGCAAATCGCCCGCGAATCCCGGCTCGATGCCCGAGCAGAACAGCGAGCTGCCGCCGCTCTGGCACGCGCGCTCGAGGCGCTCGCGCGCACGCACATCGAAGGCTGGAGCGTAGATCAGGCCCGGGACGGAAGTCGTGACGACGTTCGCGCCGGAGTCGAGGACCATGCAGTAGTCGTCGATGCACGCGCGTGCGCGTGTCTCGCCGTGCGCCATGTAGGAGACGCAATCGGGTTCGAGCGCGAGCAGCGCCTTCGCGTCGCGCGTCGCGCGGATGCCCGTAGGAAGGCCCAGGCCGGCCAGCTCGCCCGCGTCGACGCCCTGCTTCGCGGGCGAGTGGACGAGCACGCCGATCAGCTCGAATTCGGGTCGGTCGATCAGCGCCCGCAGTGCGAGGCTGCCCGCGCCGCCCGTTGCCCACTGCACCACGCGCCAGCGCCGCATCCCCGCCCCCTGGAAGAGTGCGCCCATCCTACCAGCGGCGCAGAGCGAAGAGTCGGGAAACGGGCCCTTCCGCTTCGGAGCGGATTCCGGGAGAATGCGCGGCCGGGAGGATCCGAGATGCCGCAGGCCAGGGAAGTGAAGATTCCCGAACGAGTCCGCGACCTGCTCGACGGAAAAGGCCGCCCGCTCGGGCACCTGTGCACGGTGCGTCCAGACGGCCAGCTGTCGGTGAATCCGGTCGCGGTCGTGCTCGACGGCGACGAGCTCTGGGTCAGCACCACGAAGGACCGCCAGAAGTACGAGAATCTGCGCCGCGATCCGCGCATCGCGATCTGCGTCCTCGATCCGGCAGACATCTCGCGCTATGTCGAGATCCGCGGACGCGCGGAGCTGCGGGACGACGTCGGCCGGCGCTACATCGACCGCATCGCCCAGCTCTACATGGACAAGCCCCATTACGAGCTCGATCCGCCGAGCGCCGAACGCGTCGTGGTGCGAATCATTCCCGAGCAGGTCTCGTCCCCCTGGGTTCCCAAGGTCGATTAGCCCCGTTCTCGGAGCGCTCATGGGAAAGCGAAGATCGCGGGGCCCGCGCCTGCGGGCGGCTGATAGAATGCGCGGCGCCGCGCGGCGGCGCGCGCGCGTGGAGGAGCTGCGATGACTGCGAGCCTCTCGGGCAAGACTGCGATCGTGACCGGCGCGGGGCGCGGCATCGGCCGCGCGACCGCGATTCTGCTCTCCGGCATGGGGGCCTCCGTCGTCGTGAACGATCTCGGCGCGGCGCTCGACGGCCGCGGCGAGGACTCCGCACCGGCCGAGCAGGTGGCGCGCGAGATCCGCGAGTCGGGTGGCCGCGCGGTCGCGAATCGCGACTCCGTCGCGGAGTGGGCGGGCGCAGAGCGCATCATCCAGACCGCGGTCGATTCCTTCGGCGGCGTCGACATCCTCGTCAACAACGCGGGGCTCTCCGCGGGGCGCCCGATCTGGGAGCTCGATGCGGAGCTCTTCGACCGCGTCTGCGACAGCCACGTGAAGGGCACCTTCTACTGCACGCGGCACGCGGTGCCGTACATGAAGCAGAAGCGCTGGGGCCGGATCGTGAACCTCGTCTCGCGCGCGGGGATCATCGGCGTGCCCGGCAACGTGGCCTACGGTGCGGGCAAGGGCGGCGTCTTCGGGATCACGAACGTCGTCTCCCGCGACCTCGCGCCCTTCGGCATCACAGTCAACGCGGTGAACCCGTCCTCGACCGAGACGCGCATGGTCACGAACGCGGTCGAGATGGGCCGCAAGCAGGGCGGAGAGGCGGCGCTGCGCGCCGAGAACCTGCTCAAGGCCGCGCAGAAGCCCGAGGACGTCGGCGTGTTGATCGCGAGCCTCTGCAGCGAAGAGGCGGGCGGCATCAACGGCCAGATCTTCTTCGTCGCGAAGGGCGAGATCGGGCTCTTCCAGCCGCTCACGCTGACGCAGAAGACGACGAAGCAGGGCAGCTGGGCGCTCGACGAGCTCGTGCAGGCGCTCGGGAAGTTTCAGCCCTATCCGCTGGACATCCCGTACAGCAGTTGAGCCAAGAGGGGACGTGGTTGCCTATTGCTGGCCTTGCGGGTGATCGGCCGGCGCAGCCGGCCTGCCCGCACGGCAAGTCTTCGGCTTGCCTTTTCGGCCGCCGAAAAGGCAAGAGGCAACAACGTCCCCGCTATTTCAACGCGATCGGATTGACCGGCGAGCCGGTGCCGCCTTCGATCGGCAGCGCCTGCGCGACCAGCAGGCACTCGTAGACGCCGTCCTTTGCGCAGTCGTCGGCGAGCTCCTCGAGCTGCCAGAACTCCCCGAGGTGAATGCCCAGGTTGCAGAGCGCGAGCATGTGGAAGGGGACCCAGATCCCCGGCAGGACCCCGCTCGCCTCGACCATCGAGTTGTCCGCGGCGACCGCGGCGATGCGCCGCTCGTGAAGCCACTCGGCGGTCTCCCAGTGCAGGCCGGGCTCGCGGCCGTGGAAGGCCGACCAGTCGCGGAAGCCGTGCTTCACCTTCGTCATCTGGCCGGTCCGCAGCAGCAGGATGTCTCCCTCGCCGAGCGTGATCCCTTGCCGCTTCTCGGTGTCGAGCAGGTCCTGCGTCGTGATCGCATAGGCCGGCTCGAGGCAAAGGGCGCCCTTCGCGCGCGCGACGTCGAGCAGCACGCCGCGCGAGACGAAGTCGCGGTGGACCTTGTCGATGCCCATGCGCGCGGCGCCGGCCGAGCTGACCTCGCTCGCGGGCGCGCCGTTGTAGAGAGTGTCGTCGTAGTAGATGTGGCAGAGCGCGTCCCACTGGGTGCCGCCCTGGACCGTGAAGGCCAGGAAGTCGTCCGTGAAGCGCGTATTCATGCCGAGGTCGATGCGCGCGACCGGATCGCAGCCGGTCGCGGTCATGAAGTGCAACGGGTTCACGCGTCCACCGCCACCCTGCTGCGGCCCCGCGCCGTTCAACATCGGGATCGCGAGCGAGAAGCTGCGGCCGCGGCGCACGCAGGCCGCGGCCGAGCGCCGCTTCGCGTCGCTGATGTGGTTCAGCGCGCCGCGCTCGTCGTCCGCGCCCCAGCGGCCGCGGTTCGTGAGCTTCGCGAGCAGCTCGCGGAACTCGGCCTCGCTCTGCTTCGGCACCGCGCGGATCCGCCGCCTACTTCTTCTGCTGCAGCTTCGCGCGGAGCTTCGGCAGCACCTTCTCGCCGACCAGCTCGAGCGAGCGGATGCTCTGCGCCTGGGGCTGGTGGAAGCCGATCACCGGGATCAGCACCAGCTGATCGAAGCCGACGTCGATGTAACGCTGCATCGTCGCGGCGACCTCGTCGGGGTTCCCGACGCAGATCCCGTTCTTGTAGAGATGCTCCGGGTCGTTGCGCGTGATCTTGTAGGGGCTGTCGACGTCGTCGAGCGCCGCCTGGCGGATCATCTCGCGCAGCTTCGACTGCGGAATCGGCCGCGGGATCTGCGCCTGGCGCTTCGCGAAGTCGGGGACCGTGTCGAAGAAGATCGGGAAGTGCGCCGCGACCGTACCGCCATAGCGCAGATACTGCGCGCGGGCTTCGTCGCCGTCTTCCATGCAGAGCAGCGTCGCGATCGTCATGATCTTGTTGTTCACGACTTCGCTGATCGGCTCGGCCTTCGCGATGTTCTGCTTGTAGATCTCGACCGCGGGCCGCATCTTCTCCGGGTTCACGAAGTTGAACATCGCGACGCCGATGCCCTTGCGGCCGGCGTCCTCGATCGTGTTGGGGTTGGTGGCCGTGACCCACAGCGGCGGGTGCGGCTTCTGCACCACGCGCGGCAGGATCACGCGCTCGGGCACCGAGAAGTACTTGCCCTGCCAAGAGAAGAGCTCCTGCGTCCACATCTTCGGAATCGCGCGGATCGCCTCTTCCCACATGTCCTTCGTCTCTTCGTTCTTGAGACCGAAGGTGTTGACCTCGGTGGAGCCGCTGCCGCGGCCGGTGCCGAGCTCGATGCGGCCGTTCGTGAGCACGTCGATCATCGCGATCTGCTCGGCGACGCGCACCGGATGGTTGATCGCCGGGCAGAGATTGAAGATGCCCGTCGCGAGCCGAATCCGCTGCGTCTTGAGGCCGACCGCGAGACACGAGAGGTGCGAGCACGAGGAGTGCGAATACTCCTCGAGGCTGTGATGCTCGGGGGCCGAGAGGTAGTCGAAGCCGACGCGATCCGCGACCACGCCCAGCTCGACGTCGTTGCGGATGCGCGCGGGCTCGCTCTCGTCCCAGGGTTGAGGTCCGACCGACGCGCCTTGAAAGATTCCGAATTCCATGCCGCGCATGATACCGCTCGAAACTCGCGGTTGCGCGCGGATCTCTTTGGAATCGCTCGGGAAGTTTGGATTTCAAAGCGCTTCGGGAGCTGGCTGCTCCGGAGTCGCGCGCGATGCGAGGCGGGTTGCTGCGAGCGCAGTTCCAGCACGCGCCGGCTCGAGTAGAGTCTCGCCGCCGACTCGGAGGTCCTTCAGCGAGGAAACCATGAGCACACCCTTCGATCTCTCCGTGACCGACCGCCTGCTCTCGACCACGCGCGCCGTGCGCAAGCGCCTCGACCTCGCGAAGCCGGTGCCGCGCCAGATCCTGCTCGACTGCATCGCAGTGTCGCAGCAGGCGCCGACCGGCAGCAACAGCCAGGGCTGGCGCTGGCTCGTGGTCACGGACGCGTCGCTACGGGTGGAGCTCGCGCGTCTCTACAAGGAGACTTCCGCCACCTATCTCGAAATGGCGCGCAAGGCGATACCGGACGGCGACGCGCAGACGCGCCGCGTCTACGACTCGGCGTTCTGGCTGGTCGACCACCTGGCCGAAGTGCCGGTGCACGTGATTCCTTGCGTGAAGGGGCGACTGCCCGAGCAGGCGACCAACGTCATGGGCGCCGCGATCTACGGCTCGATCTTCCCGGCGGTCTGGAGCTTCCAGCTCGCGCTGCGCAGCCGCGGCCTCGGCTCCGCGCTCACCACGCTGCACCTGTTCCGGGAGGCCGAGGCGGCGAAGCTGCTCGGGATTCCGGACGACTACTCCCAGGTCGCGCTGCTGCCGGTCGCGTTTACCAAGGGCACCGACTTCAAGCCCGCCGCGCGGCCGAAGTCCGAGACGATCACGAGCTTCGATCGCTGGAGTGCCTGAACACCCGCCTTCGCCAGCGGCTCACTCGCTGCTGTAGCCGGCCTGGCGCTTGCGCTTGCGCTTCTGCTCGTACATGCGGCGGTCGGCCTCCTCGAGCAGCTCGGGGACCGTGCGCTGGCGAGCGGCGTCGCGCGTGAAGATGCCCACGCTGTAGGCGAGGCTGTAGCGGCGCCCGGGCTTTGCGTTGTGCTCGACCACCGCTTGCGCGAAACGCTCGACCGCGGTCTGCAGATCTTTCGCGCCGGTCCCGGCCAGGATCACGAGGAACTCGTCGCCACCCATGCGCGCGATCACGTCGGAGGCGCGGAACACGCTCGTGAGCAGCTCCGAGAACTCCACCAGGGCGACGTCGCCTTCCTTGTGCCCGTGGAAGTCGTTGATCTGCTTGAAGCCGTCGAGGTCGAAGTAGAGCAGCGACACCGCGCTCGCTGTGCGGTCGCAGAGCGCCAGCGTCTGATGGATCACGAGTTCGAAGCCCCGGCGATTCGCGAGGCCGGTCAAGACGTCATGAGTCGCGAGCTGCTGCGTGGCCATCTCCTCCTCGAGCAACTGCCCGAGGTCGAGAAGCAGCATCCGGTCCTCGTCGCTGAAGCTGCGCGGCTCGCGATCGATCACGCACAGCGTCCCGAGGCGCGCGCCTTCGGGCGTCGCGAGCGGATAGCCGGCGTAGAAGCAGATCTCGGGCCCATCGGTGACGAGCGGATTGTCGGCGAAGCGCGCGTCCGCTTTCGCGTCTTCGACCACGAAGAGTTCGTCTCCGAGGATCGCGTGGCCGCAGAAGGAGTGCTCGCGAGGCGTCTGCGCGATGTCGAGGCCCTGGCGCGACTTGAACCACAGGCGGTCCGAGTCCACCAGGCTGATCAGCGCGATCGGCACGTGGAACGCGCGCTGGGCCAGGCGGGTGATGCGGTCGAAGCGCTCGTCAGCGGGGCTGTCGAGGAGCCGCGTCGCGTGCAGCGCCTGGACCCGCGAGGGCTCGTCCAGGGGAGTCGCCGGCTGCTTCATGCGATCCTGGATCGGGTCGTCGCCGCGGGCGCTTTAGGCATTTCCCGGGTGCCGGCTAGTGGAGATCCGATGCGGCTCGGGAGAGCTCCCTAGAACTCTTCCCCGCTGCTTCCAGTGCCGGTGTAGGGTATTTCTCGGAGGGTTCACAGTGACCGCATTCGCTCCGCGCGTGACGCTCGGCAGGAGCGGGCTCACGGTGTCGAAGCTCGGACTCGGCGCCTCGTACCCGGCGCCTGCAAGCGCTTATCTCGAGGCCTTCGAGCGCGGCGTCAATTACTTCTACTGGGGCAGCTACCGCAGCCGCCCGATGGCGGACGCGATCCGCGAGATCGCGCGCACGCGGCGCGATCAGCTCGTCGTGGTGCTCCAGAGTTATTCGAGGGTCGGGCCGCTGCTCGAGCACTTCGTGGAGCGCGGGCTGCGACGCCTGGGCCTCGAGCGCGTCGAGCTCCTGCTGCTCGGCTGGCACAACCGGATGCCCGGTGCGGGCGTGCTCGATGCCGCGCTTCGCGTCTGCGACCGCGGCCTCGTCGGTGCGCTCGCGCTCTCGACGCATCGGCGGCGCCTGCTGCCCGAGATCGTCGGCGACCCGCGATTCGCGGTCTGGCACCTGCGCTACAACGCGGTACACCGCGGCGCCGAGCGCGAGGTCTTCCCGTGCCTCGCGGGCCGCGCCGCGAGCGAGCGCCCGGGCATCGCGACCTACACCACGACGCGCTGGGGCCAGCTCTGCGACCCCGCGCGCACGCCGCCGGGCGAGGCGACGCCGACCGGCACCGATTGCTACCGCTTCGCGCTCTCGCAGCCCGCGGTCGATCTGTGTCTCGCGGGCCCGGCCACGCTGGAGCAGATGCGCGCCGCGTTGCTCGCGCTCGAAAAGGGGCCGATGAGTGAGGACGAGCTCGACTGGATGCGGCGCGTCGGGGACTACCTCTACGGCCGCGACCGTACGAGCGGTGTGCGCGACGGCGCGAAATAGCATCAACATCAGAGCGGAGAGGAGCTTCGATGGGTCGTCAGGAAGAGGAGAACAAGCAGCTCGCACGGGTCTTTCTCGACGCGCTGTCGCGGGCGGACGCAGAGGCCGTGCGCAAGCTCTACGCCGAGGACGTGAGGATCTGGACCGCCGGCTCGCTGCCCTTCTCGGGGCAGAGGGGCAAGGCAGCCGCGCTCGAGGGGATGCGGGGCGTGCTGGGGCTGTTTCCGAAGGGCCTGCAGTTCACGATCGACGCGCTGACTGCCGAGGGAGAGCGCGTCGCGATCGAGGCGCACTCCGAGGGCCTGACCGCCGGCGGGCACCGCTACCAGCAGCAGTATCACTTCCTGCTGCGCGCGCGCGGCGGCCAGATCCTCGAGTTCAAGGAATACCTCGACACCGAACGCGCGCGCGCGGTGCTGGTCGACGGCCGGCCGGGCTAGCGCGGATCGAGGGCCTTATCGAGCAGATCGAAGTGCGAGCGCTCGGCGTAGCCCTCGCGGTGGTAGAAGCGGCGGGCCGAGCCGTTGGCGCGGGCGAGCTGGAGCTGTACGCGCGTGCAGCCGGCCGCGCGAAAGCCGGCCTCGGCGGCCTGCAACAGCGCGGCGCCGATGCCGCGCGAGCGCGCCTCCGGCAGCACGAAGAGCTCGTCGATCTCGGCCATCAGCCCCTGGTGCTCGAAGCTGTAGACGTAGACTCCGAGCAGATAGCCGATCCGCTCCGCTCCGGAGCAGGTGACCCAGGCGCTGCCGAGCTGCGGCTCTGCGAGCAGGCGCTCGAGCAGCGCGCGCAGGCGCGGGGGATCGAAGCCGGGAATTCCCTCGGTCTCCCAGTAGCGGCCGATCAGCGCGGTCAGCGCAGGCACGTCCTCCGCGCGGGCAGGCCGGATCTCGGGCGCGAGGCGCATGGCGCGAGCTAAGCGACTTCCCGCAGCGCGCGCCAGCGGTGCGCGGCGGAATCCGCCTCCCCGCTGCGCGCTTCCAGCGAGGGCTGTTCTATCCTGGGTCGGCTTTCGACGCCTTCACTGCGTCCCCAAATCCCTCGCGAGGTAGCCCATGCGCGTCGGTGTCCCGAAGGAGATCAAGGCCGATGAGAGCCGGGTTGCGCTGGTGCCGGCCGGCTGCGAAACGCTCGCGAGCGCGGGGCACGTGGTCCTGGTCGAGCGCGGCGCGGGGGAGGGCAGCGGCTTTCCCGACGCGGCCTACGTCGCGGCCGGCGGGCGGATCTGTACGGGAGCCGACGAGGTCTGGGAGTCGGCCGAGATGATCCTCAAGGTCAAGGAACCGGTCGCGGTCGAGTGGCCGAAGCTGCGCCGCGGACAGCTGCTCTTCACGTACTTCCACTTCGCGGCGGACGCCGAGCTCACGCAGGCCGTGATCCGCTCCGGCGCGGTCGCGGTCGCGTACGAGACGGTGCAGCTCGAGCGCGGCGAGCTGCCGCTGCTGACACCGATGTCCGAGGTCGCCGGTCGTATGGCGGTGCAGGAGGGCGCGAAGTACCTCGAGCGCGTCTTCGGCGGCAGCGGAATCCTGCTCGGCGGCGTGCCGGGCGTGGCGCCCGGGGAGGTCGTGATCCTCGGCGGCGGCGTCGTCGGCATCAACGCGGCGAAGATCGCGGCAGGGCTCGGCGCGCACGTGATCATCCTCGACATCTCGCTCGAGCGGCTGCGCTATCTCGACGACGTGCTGCCCGCGAACGTCGACACCGCCTACTCGAATCGGCATAACATACTCGACGCGATCGGCCGTGCCGATCTCGTGATCGGCGCGGTGCTGCTGCCGGGGGCCAAGGCGCCGCATCTGCTGAAGCGCGCCGACCTCGCGCGCATGAAGCGCGGCTCGGTGATCGTCGACGTCGCGGTCGATCAGGGCGGCTGCGTCGAGACGATCCGGCCCACGACGCACGCCGACCCGACCTACGTCGTCGACGGGATCCTGCACTACGGAGTCGCGAACATGCCGGGCGCGGTGCCCCGCACCAGCACGCTGGCGCTCACGAACGCGACGCTGCCCTACGCCGGGAAGCTCGCGAAGCAGGGCTGGCGCGCAGCCTGCCGTGAGGACGCCGCGCTGCGCCGCGGGCTCAACGTCGTCGAGGGGCAGGTCGCGTACCCGGGTGTCGCCGAGGCCTTCGGTCTGCCGCTCGCGAAGGTGGACTCGCTGCTCTGAGAGGCGCTGCGAGCGCCGCTTCCGAATCCGCCGATCGAGCATCTCGATGCCAGCCCTGGACGAGCCGACCGAATCCTGCCGCTAGTCCGATGAACTTCGTTCGCCTGCGGCTCACTGCGCGGGGCAGGGCCCCTTGGCGCCCGTAGCAGCCCCGCGTCGCGCTGTACTCCCACCGGGTGCGCTAGGCGGAGGTCTTCTGGCTGCGGCTCACCAAGGCGTAGATCAGCGAGAAGCTGAGCAACAGCGTGGTGCCGAGCGCGGCGCCGAAGGGCCAGTTGCGTGCGTTGCCCTTGAACTGGTTCTCGATGATGTTGCCGATCATGTCGATGCGGCCGCCGCCGAGGATGTCGTTGACCGCGTAGATGCCGAGCGCGGGCACGAAGACGAGCAGCACGCCGGCGAATATCCCGGGCGAGGTCAGCGGCACGATCACGCGCGAGAACGCCCGCAGCGGTCCCGCGCCGAGATCCAGCGCGGCCTCGATCAGCGCGCCGTCGAGCTTCTCGACGCTCGAGAAGATCGGCAGGATCATGAAGGGCAGGAAGGTGTAGACCAGGCCCAGCACGACCGCGCCCGGGGTGTAGAGCAACTCGAGCGGCTCGGAGATCCATTGCAGCTGCAAGAGCAGCGAGTTCAGCAGCCCTTCGCTCTTCAGGATCGTGACCCACGCGTAGGTGCGGATCAGGAAGCTGGTCCAGAAGGGCACCATCACGGCCATCAGCAGCAGGTTGCGCCAGCGCGCATCCGCGCGGGCGATCACGAAGGCGACCGGATAGCCGGCCGCGAGGCAGATCAGCGTCGTCAGCGCCGCGTAGACGATCGAGCGCACGACGATCTGCAGGTAGACGGGATCGACGACCCCCGCGTAGTTCTCGAGCGTGAAGCCGAGCACGACGCCGCCGAGGGTGCCCCGGTGCGCGAAGCTGTAGACGAGCATGATCGCGGCCGGCGCGACCACGAAGGCCAGCGCCCAGAGCAGCAGCGGCGCGAGCAACCACCAGCCGATGCGGCCCGGCGGCCGCTGCGCGCTGCTGGCCGCGCTCGCGAAGCCCGTCGCGTCTTGTCGCACCGGCTCAGCCCCCGCTCTTCGCCTTCAGGTCCGTCACGAGCTTATCGACGTCCGCCGCGAGCGGGCCGATGTCGCGAAACGTCGCAAGCTTCGGAGTGCCGGTCGGGTAGCTCGCGGCGTTCGCGCGCTCGGCGTCCGTGAGCAGCTTGCGCGCCTCGAGATTCGGGTTCGTGTACGGAAAGTCCTCGGAGATCTTGCGGCTCACGTCGGGCCGCAGCACGTAGTCGATGAAGCGGTGAGCCGCCGCCACGTTCCCGGCGCCCTTCGGAATCGCGAGATTGTCGATGAACATGTGCGCGCCTTCCACCGGCAGCACGTAGGCGAACTTTCCGGGCTGCTCCTTGATCAGGATCGCGGCCTCGCCGGACCAGACGATGCCGAGATCGACGTCGCCGCCGAGCAGCGCGGTCTTCGGGCTGTCCGAGTCGTAGACCTTGACCAGCGGCAGCCACTTCGCGAGGGTCGGGCGCACCTTTTCGAGGTTTGCCTTGCTGACCTGATCGGGGCCGAGCCCGTGGGCCGCGAGGCCCCAGGTCACGATCTCGAGCGAGTCGTCGAGGATCACGATGCGGCCCTTGTGCGCGTTCGTGAAGACGTCGGCGTAGCCCTTGATCGGCTGCTTGACCTTCGCGGTGTTCACGACGATCCCGACCGTGCCCTGCATGTACGGCACGCTGTACTCGAGCTTCGGGTCGTGGGCCTGGCCCCAGTACTCCTTCCCGATGTTCTTCAGGTTCGGGAGCTTCGCGTGATCGATCGGAAGCAGCAGCTTCTCCTTGACCAGTGCCTCGACCGTGTATTCCGAGGGCTGGATCAGGTCGTAGCTCGCGGCGCCCGAGAGCAGCTTTGCGAGCATTTCCTCGTTCGAGGCATAGCTCTCGTAGTTGACCTGGATGCCCGTTTCCTCCTGGAAGCCGTCCAGCACCCCCTGCGGCACGTACTCGGACCACGCGAAGAGGTTCAGCTCCTCGGATCCGGCTGCGACGGGGACCGACCCGAGCGAGAGCGCCGCGGCGAGCGCGGCGAGGCGGACTGCGATGCGATGCATGGGGTCTGCTCCTTGGGTTCTGGAATCAGGGGTTACGGCGCCGCAGCGCCTCGGTCGCGAGCACCGAGAGCACGGTGACGCCGATGAAGACGGTCGAGATCGCATTCAGCGAGGGATCGAGGCCCTTCTTCACGCGGCCGAAGATCTCGAGCGGCAGCGTGCGAGTGCCGGCGCTCGCGGTGAAGTAGGTCACGATCAGCTCGTCGAGCGAGAGCGTGAAGGTCATCAGCGCGCCCGAGACGATTGCCGGCATCAGATACGGCACCAGCACCTTCGTGAAGGCCTGGAGCGGCGTCGCGCCGAGGTCGAGCGCGGCTTCCTCGAGCGCTGGGTCGAGGCCCGAGAGGCGCGCCTGGACGGACGCCATCACGAAGGGAAAGCAGAAGGTCACGTGCGAGAT
Organism: uncultured Spirochaetales bacterium; assembly: GCA_964437835.1. Taxonomy (GTDB): domain Bacteria; phylum Myxococcota_A; class UBA9160; order UBA9160; family SMWR01; genus CAYTJA01. The sequence continues at coordinate 43,412 of CAYTJA010000187.1, read as the reverse complement.
CACGATCGTCGTGAATCCGAGCTCGAGACCGACGCTCACGAAGAAGATCAGCAGGCTCACGCCGAGGATCACCTCGGGCACGATCATCGGCATGAACACGAGCGTCTCGAGCAGGCCACTCGCGCGGTAGCGATAGCGGTGCAGCAGCCAGGCGCCGCCGGTCCCGAGCACGACCGAGATCGCGGTGGTCGCAGTGGCGACGATCAGGCTGTTCTGCAGCGTGCGCACGAGCACGCGATCGCTCCAGAGCGCGCGGTACCAGTCGAGCGTGAATCCGGTCCAGACGATGTTGAGCTTCGACTGATTGAAGGAGTAGAGCACGAGGATCGCGATCGGCAGGTAGAAGAACGCGAACACGCAGGCGGTCCAGCTGCCGAGCAGCCAGCGCACGCGATTCATCTCGCGCTGGCTCCGCGCCGAGCGCGTTCGGAACCGGGGGCGCGGGCGCGCTGCTCAGCCGAAGGCTGCGGCCGCCGCGTCAAAGGTGCCAAGGTGGACCTCCACGATTTTCGACAGGTCCGGGGTGTAGCCACCCGCCAGCACCCATGCGACCGGCAGCCCCTCCGCGCGCGCCCAGCGGAACACCGCGTAGTCTCGCTCGCGGAGGTCCGAAAGGTCCAGCGCCAAAGGGGAGTAGGGGTCCTCGCGGTAGGGATCTGCGCCGGCCTGGTACAGCAGCAGGTCGGGGCGCCCCCAGGCGCGGATCGCCGCGGTGCCGCGCTCGAGCGCCTCGAGCAGCACGGCGCGCCCGCTGCCGTTCGGGAGCGCGCTGGAGACGTGGTTCGGGCCGTCCGCGTGCCGGCGCGTCTCGACGTCCCGATACGGCGTGTTCTGCCAGTAGTCGTTGCCGTAGATCGAGCAGTTGAAGAGCCAGGGGCGCGCCGCGCAGAGCGAGGCGGTGCCGTTCCCGTAGTGGAGGTCGAGATCGAGCACCGCCACCCGCTGCACCCGGCCCGCCGCGCGCAGCGCCTCGGCCGCGACGACGAGGCCGTTGAAGGTGCAGAAGCCCTCGCCGTGATCCGCGTGAGCGTGGTGGAAGCCGCTCGCGAGCGCCGCGGCGGCGCCGTCCTCGAGCGCACGCGCGGCGGCGGCGAGCGCGCCGCCGTTCGTCAGCAACACCGAGGGCCACAGCGCCGGGGACCACGGGAACTTCTGCGACTCGGCCAGCGCGCGCGGTTCTCCGCTGCGCACGGCCTCGAGGTAGGCGTCGGTGTGCACGCGCGTGAGCTCGGCGCGGTCGACGGGCGCCGGAGCTTCGATGCGCACGCCCGCGCGGCCCCGGAGTGCGTCCGCGAGGCGCTGGAATTTCCGCATCGGCATCACGTGCGCGCCGATCGGCGCAGCGAATCCGGGATCGTGGTAGGCGGTGATCACGCCTGGGGAGGTAGCAGCTCGAAGCGCGCCTGGCGACGCGTCCAGCGCAGGGCTTCCTCGCGCAGAGGCGCGAGTGCAGCGTCTGCCACGTGCTCGCCGTAGACCGCGTAGATCGACTCGACCACGGCCGCGAGCTCTTCCGCCGGCATCGAGCTCTCGTGCTCGCGCCCGACCCGCCGGAGCACCAGCTGGAGCGACAGCGAGCGCGGCTCCGCGCCCTCGAGCTGTTCGGGGGAGCGGAAGTCCGGCTGCGCGTAGGGGGCGGCCGCGGGATCGACCGCCCGAAAGCCCGCGCGGCCGTAGGAGCGCAGGCGGCCGATTCGCCACGGCTCGGCGGGATCCGGGGGCTCCATTTCCGCGACCAGCACGATCGGCGTGCCGGGTGCACTGCCGATCGCGCGCGCGCAGCGACGCGCGGCCTGCAGCGGCAGCGCGCGCAGCCAGCCCGCGAGGCCACGGCCGCGCTGCGCGGGCTCGATCAGCGAGTGCGAGAGGTGTACGACGATCGGACCCGGCAGCGGCGATGCGTTGGCATCGCAGCGCACGACCGCGGTGTGGTCGCGCAGTGCAGCCACGGCGCCGCCCCGGCGCAGCACCAGCAGCTCGTAGGCGAGCGCCGCGTGGGGGGTCGGAGACGCGGGATCCCAGGCGAGGCGCGCGCGGATCACCGCGCGTCGCTCCATCTCTCCGCGCGCGCCGAATTCGCTCCAGAGGCGCTGGTAGGCGGGTTCGAAATCGGGCTCGCGCGGATCGCCGACGCGGTGAACTCGGAGGTCGCTCCAGTCCTGCGCCGCGACCGGACGGTCCCCGGGGGCGAGATCGTCGGCGATGAGCGGAATCTCCACGCCGCTCTCGTACCGCCCGGGGTGGCGCGGCGCAAGGCTGAGCCGGCGCGCCGCGGGTCTACGCGATCGGAGCACGCGCAGATCGCTGCGCGGTCTGGCGCAGTGCGGGGCGCCGTGCTTGAGTCGCGCTCATGTCGCGCTTCGACCTCGCCTCCCTGCGCAAGCTCGATCAGGCCCACCACTTGCACCCCTTCACGGATCACCGCGCGATGCACGCGGTCGGCACGCACGTGATCCGCAGCGCGCGCGGCTCGACCGTCGTCGACGAGGACGGGCGCGAGCTGATCGACGGACTCGCGGGACTGTGGTGCGTGAACGTCGGCTACGGCCGCGAGGAGATCGTGCAGGCGGTGGCCGAGCAGATGCGAGCGGTCGCGTTCTACCCGTCCTTCTTCAACACCACGACCGAACCGACGATCCGCCTGGCCGCGCGCCTGGCCGCGCTCGCGCCCCCGAAGCTCAACCGCGCGATCTTCAGCAACTCGGGCTCCGAGGCCAACGAGACCGCGCTCAAGCTGATCCGCGCGTACTGGAAGCTGCGTGGCCGGCGCGAGAAGACGAAGCTGCTCGCGCGCAGCTTCGCCTATCACGGCGTCACGCTCGCGACGACCAGCCTGACCGGTCTCCCGAGCTGCACGGATCCCTTCGATCTCCCGCTGCCGGGCTTCGTCCAGGTGCCCGGTCCGAATGCCTACGCCAGCGGCAAGAGCCCGGCCGAGTACGGCGCGTGGTGCCTCGCGGAGACCGAGCGAGCGATCGCGCGCGAGGGCGCGCAGACGATCGCCGCGATCTTCGTCGAACCGGTGCAGGGTGCGGGCGGAGTGATCGTGCCGCCCGAGGGTTACCTGGCACGGCTGCGCGAGCTGTGCCGCCGCCACGAGATCCTCTTCGTCGCCGACGAGGTGATCACGGGTTTCGGCCGCCTCGGCGCCTGGTTCGCGTCGCAGCTCTGGAACCTCGATCCAGACCTGATCACGCTCGCGAAGGGCATCACCAGCGGCTATCTGCCGCTCGGCGCGACTCTGGTCAGCGACGAGATCGCCGCCGCGCTCGATTCCGGCGGTACCCTCGCGCACGGTTTCACCTACACGGGCCACCCGACTGCCTGCGCTGCGGCGCTCGCGAATCTCGATCTGATCGAGCGCGAGCATTTGATCGAGCGCGTGCGCGACGACATCGGCCCGCGTTTCCAGGCCGCGCTACAGCGCCTGGCGGCGCATCCCGCGGTCGCCGAAGTGCGCGGCGTGGGACTGATCGGCGCGCTCGAGCTGCGCCGCCCGAAGCAGGGCCGGCATGCCGACGCCGCCCCGAACACGCTGGGCCTCGCCGTTCACCAGCTCGCGCGCGAGGAGGGTGTGATCGTGCGCGGCATCCGCGACCTCGTCGCGTTGTCCCCGCCCTTCGTGATCACCCACGACGAACTCGACCGCCTCTTCGCCTCCCTGACCCGCGCCCTCGACCGCCTCTGACCGATCGGCGGCGACGACCGAGCGCCGGGGATGCCAGAGGTCCATGCGGGCTCGGCCTAGCGGAAGGGGCGTCGGGGGGAGCGGCCGGTGAGGCGGGTGTAGGCCTGGTAGCCGAGCCAGCGCAGGGGTTCGGGCGGCAGGGGCAGGAGGCGCTTCTGGTAGAAGGGGAGGTCGCGCCAGGGCTCGTGGTGGTCGTCGTAGAGGTCGGCGATGACGCGGCCCGCGAGCAGCGAAAGTGCGAGGCCGTGGCCGCTGTAGCCGAGCGCGTGGTAGACCCTCGGCGCCGCGAGGCCGACGCCGATCGAGCAGATGCGGTCGAGTGTGATGCCGAGCGGCCCCGACCAACGGTGCGCGATCGGAACGTTTGCCAGCTCCGGGAAATAACCTGTCAGGCGATGGCGCATGAAGCCGACCGCGCGGTCGAGATCCACAGCGCGCGCGTTCGGAGAGCCGCCGAAGCGATACGTGTAGGCGGCGTTGCCACCCCCGCCGAAGAGCACGCGCCCTCCGGGCGTGCGGCACGCATACGCGATGCGGTCCATGTCGTCCGAGAAGCCGTCCCAGCGTCCCCAGCCGATGCGCGCCCAGAGATCCTCGGGCAGCGGGGCGGTCGCGAGTGCGTGCGAGTGCAGCGGCAGCAGCCCGCGCCGGAAGAAGCCGAGCGAGGGCGTCCAGGCGTTCGTCGCGAGCACGAGCGCGTGGGCCCGCAGCTCGCCCGCGGGCGTCTCGAGCGCGATTTCGCCGCCGAGCCGGACGCGGCGTACGGGCGTCTGCTCGTGCACGGCGATTCCCGCGGCGATCAGCACCGGCCGCATCGCCTGGAGCAGCGCGAGGCTATTGATGCGGCCGGCGACCGGATCGAGCAGCGCGCCGTGGGTGCCGCGCACGCCTAGCGCCTTCGCGGGCACGAACTCCGCGGGAATGCCCGCCGCACGCAGCCACTCGGCGTGCTGCGCCGCGCGCTCGGCGCGAGCCGCGTCGGTGAAGACCTCGAGGCAGCCCTGGCGCCGGAAGCAGTCGGGCGGGCCGAAGCGGCGCGCGAAGTCCTCGGCGAGATCGATGCCGGCCCGCGTCGCCGCGTGGATCCGGCACGCCTCCTCGGGGCTCTCGGGCCTCACCCCGTTCACCCAGTTCAGGACCTGCCCGCCGTTGCGCCCGCTCGCGCCGTGCCCGAGCTCGCGCGCCTCGAGCAGCGCGATTCCGAGCTCGGGGTGCCGCTCGCGCAGGTGCCACGCGGTCGAGACCCCCGTGAGGCCGCCGCCGACGATCGCGACGTCGGTCGCGACCCGCCCCGCGAGCGCCGGGGTCGGCTGCGGCGCCTCGCACTCGGCAACCCAGGCAGAGGTGTTCCGATCGAAGCTCTGGTCACGCACCCGTCGGAACCCTTACAGTCGGGAGCCGCCAGCGCCATACCGGGTCCGGGCTGCCCATATCGCACCCCGAGGGGAATCGAACCGATGAGTCAGGGCACCCGCGTCCGCCTCTGCCTCAAGGATCTCTACGCCCACGACGTGGTCGAGATGATCGAACGCGAGACGCGCAAGTACGAAGTCGAGTCGATCGATCACCCTGATCACCCCGACTTCCACCGCGCCTACGAGATCCTCTGGGAGGCCTTCGGGGCCTCGGGCGAGATGGAGTCCGAGGACGTGATCCGGCGCATGCTGCAGGACGATCCGCTGCGCGCGCTGCCCTCGGGAACCTTCGCGCGCTACTTCCTGCTCGTCGCTCGCGATCGCGTGAGCGGTGCGATCCGCGGCGTGCGAGACGGCCGCGTGCTCGTGAACCCCGCCTACGCGCCGGACCTCTGCGTCGTCTACCTCTCGCACATCTTCATGCTGCCCGATGCGCGCGGTTCCGTGCTCACGTACTGGCTGCGGATTGCGCCACTGGATCTCGCCGTCACGTATCTGCACGCGCTGCACCAGCGGGGCGTGCTCCAGCTCCCGGCCCCGGATGCGCCCGGCCGTTACTTCGGGATGCGCGTCGATCTCGCGGCCGAGATGGAGTACTTCAGCCCCGAGGACAAGCTCTCGTTGCAGCGCGTGCTGTTCTACGGGCGCGGCGGCTTCGACGCGATCGACCCGCGCCACTTCCCGTACCGCCAGCCCGACTTCCGCGACCCGGCCGAGATCGCGCGCAGCGGCGACCGCCCGGTGCCCTTCATGCTGCTGTTGCGGCGAGTCGGGCGCGAGCGCGAGGCGCGGCTGCCGATCGACGAGGCCGCGGCCGTGATGAAGCTCCTCTACGACGACTTCGCGACCTACTGCGAGCCGACGCATCTGATGAGCAGCCTGTCGATCGTGCTCACGCGGCTCGAAGAGCGGCGCGCGACGGGCAAGCAGGACGTCGCCCTGCTGCCGCTGCCGACCGGCGCGCGCGATCTGAAGCGGCTGAAGCCGCTGTTCCGCTACGACGTCTTCCGCCGGCACTACGGGCCCGGCCTCGCGACGGATCCGACGCTGAACGGCGACGTGAGCCGCTGGATCGCGCAGAACCCGCACTGGCTCGACGAACAGCTCGCCGCGATTTCTGCCGAGCTCGCGAAGACGCGCCGCTTCGTCTACGCGAGCCGAGACAAGGGCTTCGACCCCGAAGCCGCCCCGGATCCACAGCCGAGCGCCGGGACGGCCGCAGCAGGCCCCCCGTGATCCACTCCGACGCAGAGCCCGTGATTTCGGTAGAGCGCGTCAGCAAACGCTACGGCGATTCCGTCGCCGTGCACGAGGCGAGCTTCGAGATCCGCCGCGGCGAGTTCTTCTCGATGCTGGGTCCCTCGGGCTGCGGCAAGACGACGATGCTGCGCATGATCGCGGGCTTCGAGGAGGTGTCGAGCGGCGTGCTGAAGCTCGACGGCGCCGACGTCGTCGGCGTGCCGCCCTATCGCCGGGCGGTCAACACGGTGTTCCAGAACTACGCGTTGTTCCCGCATCTTTCGGTCTTCGACAACGTCGCCTTCGGGCCGCGCATCCGCTCGCTCGAGCCCGAAAAGGTAGAGGCGCGCGTGCGCCAGATGCTCGATGTCGTGCGCCTGGGCGACTTCGCGAAGCGCAAGCCGAGCCAGCTCTCCGGCGGCCAGCGCCAGCGCGTAGCACTTGCGCGCGCTCTCGCGAACGAGCCCTCGGCGCTGCTGCTCGACGAGCCGCTCTCGGCCCTCGATCTCGAGCTGCGGCGCCAGATGCAGCTGGAGTTGAAGCGGATCCAGCGCGACGTCGGCATCACCTTCGTCTTCGTGACGCACGACCAGGAGGAAGCGCTCACGATGTCCGACCGGATCGCGGTGATGCGCGGTGGCAGGCTCGAGCAGGTCGGCACGCCGGTGGAGATCTACGACGCGCCCGAGTCGGCCTTCGTCGCGCGCTTCATCGGCAGCGCGAACCTGCTTCCCGTCGTCGTCGAGCAGGAGCGCGACGGTGTCGCGCTGCTCGGGCTCCCGGGCGGGCGCCGCAGCGAGGTCGCGACGGGAGGCCGCCGCTTCGCGGCCGGAGCGAAGGCGCTGTTGATGATCCGGCCCGAGCGTCTGCAGCTCGCCGTTCTGGCCCCGCCGCCGGAGCGCTGCGGGCTGTCGGTGACCTGCACCGATCTGGTGTTCCAGGGGCCGGTGCTGCGCTGCGCACTGCGCGACTCCGTGGGCGACGAACTCGTGGCTTATCTCGAGGCCTCGCGCCACGAGCCGACGGTGCGGCCGGGTGCGCAGCTCTGGCTCAGCTTCGCGCCGGAGGCCGCACGCCTGCTGCATCCGGAGCCGCCCGCGGGATCCGCCTCGCCGGCCTAGCCTTGTGGTCCCGGTCCGGGCGCAGCCCGGACCACCCCGCTTCGCTCGGCTGCGCCTCGCTGCGCGCCGACTTCGTCGGCTTGCACGTCTCGTCGGTCTGAGGCGGAGCCTCGTTAGCCTTGCGGGTCCCGGTCCGGGAGCGGCCCGGTCCCACTGCGGGTTTTTGGATCAGAACTCGAGGCTCAGGCTCCCGACGCCCTGCGCTTGCAGCTCGTCGCCCCCGTTGGCTTCCTCCAGGGAGTCGCCGAAGGTGTAGCCCTTGCCCACGGCTGTCACGGCCCACGCGCCCCAGCTTGGGTCGAGGAAACCGAGCGGGATCCGCACGGAGAGGCCCCACGAGAGGTAGCCGAAAGTATCGTTCGAGACGCCTGTCTCTTCGTAGTAGTCGTCGATCGAGAGCCCGAGCTCGATCGGAAACGTGACCTCGATCGGGAATCGCTCGTCGTCGTGCGCGTACAGCGTCGGTGCAATCCCCATCTGTACGCCCACGCCCTTGCGATCGCCGAACGCCGTGCGATCCGTCTCGTACGCCAGGTTGGCCCAGGGCGCGAGCGCGAAGCGCCCGAGTGTCTCGCTGTCGTCCCAGGCGAGCTTGAAGTTCAGCTCCTGCGCGGTCGAGAACGCGCCGTTCGGGCTGGTGTAGAAGTAGTAGGTCGTCGTCCAGGTGAGGCCGCCGGGAAGCCCGATCGAGATCAGCGGGTACCAGTCCGTCTCGTAGATCGACGTGGGCGAATGCTCCGCGAGCGTGCCGTCGCCGTGGATGCTGTTCCAGACGCCCGCGCCGATGCTGACGTCGCGGATCGGGCCGTCTTCCGCCTGGTACAGGTTCAGATACAGCTCGGCCCAGGGCTGGACGATGATCCCGTCGCGCTCCTGCTTGATCCCGCGGAAGTAGTACGCATTCGAGAGATCGACCTGGGCGATGCCGGATACCCGGCTCGGCCTCTCCGCAGTCTCGTCCGCCTGGGCAGTCACGGGAAAACCAATCGCGAGTGCGGCGGCCGTCGCACCTAGCACGCGAATTCGTGAAGTCGTGATCTTGCGCATCGGAGCCCTCCGTCCGGTCGAATCCGCTGCGCGCGGTCGCCGGCGGCACACACTGTAGACGCGCGTCCTCGTGCAGGGGAGGGAAATTTCGGGGTGCCGGCCGCGGATGCGAGCCGTGCCGATCCGGGCTCGAAGGCAGGCATGAGGCGTGGTGGCCCAGGGCAGAATCGAACTGCCGACACCGCGATTTTCAGTCGCGTGCTCTACCAACTGAGCTACCGGGCCACGGAAGCCGAAACGTAGCCGCTCCCGCGGAGGGGGGCTAGAAGCCGCCCGCGGCCGTTGCTTCCGGCACGGGCGCGGCGCTCGCGGTTCGAGCGGCGTCCGCGTGCGCGGGCTCGATCTGGATCCGCCGGATGCGCGCATCGACCGGGTAGGGGCGGTTCTGCGGCCCATAGCGGCCGTAGCTGTCGATCTCGAGCGCGGCGACGCGATCCAACACCTGCATGCCTTCGACCACGCGCCCGATCACATTGTGCTGCCCGTCGAGGTGCGGGGAGTCCTGCAGCACGATGAAGAACTGACTGCCCGAGGGCGTGCGGCCGCTCGCGGCCCAGGAAACCGTGCCGCGGCGATGCGACCACGCGGAGGTCTCGCGCGGCATCGCGTAGTCGGGACCGCCCCGGCCGTCGTTGCGCGGATCGGCATCGCGCGTGTTGGGGTCGCCGCCCTGCAGCATGAAGCCCGGAATCACGCGATGGAAGGTGGTGCCGTCGTAGTAGCCCTCGCGCGCGAGCTTCTCGAAGTTCGCGACCGTCTGCGGCGCGAGCTCCGGAAACATCTCGATGCGCACCTCTCCGAGTTCCTCGAGCTCGAAGAGCGCGCGAGCGCGGGGGCCGCTCAGATCGGGCAACGCGGGCAGCTCCGCCGCCGCGCTGCTTTCGCCGCTCGCGTTCCGGGCCGGGTCGCCGCAGGCTCCGAGCAGCGCCGCGAGCAGCGAGCCGAGCCTCAGCGCGAGAGCCGGTCTATGGTAGGTTCCGCGCGTGATTTCCACTTTTTCCCAGCCTGTTTCTGTCTGCACTTGCCACTCCGAGAAACGCCCTCGGCGATGCGGGCCGGCGCGGCTCTTCGCTGTGTTCTGCTGCTTCATCGGCTTTTTCGCCGCCGGCTCGATAGCCGAGTGCGGCTGGGCCGCGGCCGCCGCGCCCGCGCAGGCCCCGCGCGGGATGGTCGTGAGCTCCCAGGTCGACGCGAGTCGCGCGGGCCTCGCAATGCTCGAGCGCGGCGGCAATGCGATCGACGCCGCGGTCGCGACCGCCTTTGCGCTGGCCGTCACGCAACCGATGTCGACCGGCATCGGCGGCGGCGCCTTCGCGCTGATCCGCCTCGCCACGGGCGAGGTCATCGCACTCGACTGCCGTGAGACGGCACCCGCCGCGGCGACGCGCGACATGTTCGTGCAGCCCGGCGTCGAGAAGGGCGCCTCGCTCTACGGGCCGCTCGCAGTCGCCACGCCCGGGCTCGTCGCCGGCCTCGCCGAGCTGCAGGCGCGCTACGGGTCGCTGCCACTCGCGGAGGTGCTCGAGCCCGCGATCCGCCTCGCGCGCGAGGGCTTCGCGATCGGCCCCTATCACGCGCAGCGCCTCGAGCAGGTGCGCGCGATGGGGCTGCCGGACGAGTTTCCCGAGACCGGGCGCATCCAGTTCCCGCCGGATGGCGAGCCGATCCGCCCGGGCTGGCCGCTCGTGCAGCGCGATCTCGCCGACACCCTCGCGTCGATCGCGGTGCAGGGGCCGGCGATCTTCTATCGCGGTGCAATCGCCGAGCGCATCGCCGCCGAGATGCAGCAGCGCGGCGGCCTGCTCTCCCGCGAGGATCTCGCGTCCTACACTCCGAAGTGGCGCAAGCCGATTCTCGGCAGCTATCGAGACCTCGAGGTGCTCAGCTTTCCGCCGCCCTCCTCCGGGGGCGTCGCGCTGCTCGAGATGTTGAACGTGCTCGAGGGCTTCGACCTCGCCGCGCTCGGCTCGGGCTCCTCCGCGTCGATCCACCGCATCGCCGAGGCGATGAAGCTGGCCTTCGCCGATCGCAACAGCCTGCTCGGAGACGCCGACTTCGTCCCGGTGCCGGTCGACGAGCTCACCTCGAAGGCCTACGCGCAGCGCCAGCGCGCGCGCATCAATCCGCCTTTCTGGGAACGTTCGCTCTTCAGCTGGGGGCGCGGCGAGTCCGCGATCACTGTCGAGGGGCCCGGGCTCCCGCTCGAGGACTCCGGCACCACGCACCTATCGACCGCCGACGCCGCGGGCAATGCGGTGTCGCTGACCGAGACGATCAACACCCCCTTCGGCTCCGGGCTGACGGTGCCCGGCACCGGGGTGCTGCTGAACAACGAGATGGACGATTTCTCGGTCGCCCCGAATGTCCCGAACGCCTACGGCCTCGTCGATACCCGCGGCCAGAATTCGATCGCGCCGGGCAAGCGCCCGCTCTCGAGCATGACGCCGACCTTCCTGCAGAAGGACGGCAAGCTCGTGATGGTGACCGGCAGCCCCGGCGGACCTCGCATCATCACGACGACGCTGCTGACGGTGCTGAATGTGGTCGATTACCGCATGGACGTGCAGGAGGCGGTCTCCGCGCCGCGCTTCCACCACCAGTGGCTGCCGGACCAGCTGCTCGTCGAACCCGAGATCCCCGCGGACGTGCTCGAGTCTCTGCGTGCGCGCGGGCACACGGTCGAGCGCGGCGACGAGCACTGGTCGAGCGCCGAGGCGATCGTCGTGGATCCGCTGACCGGCTGGTTCAGCGGCGGCAGTGACCCGCGCCGCGACGGACTCGCAGTGGGGTTCTAGCAATCTCTGCGGATCCCGGGCCGCTCCCGGACCGGGACCCGCAAGACTGCAAGCCGCGTCGGCGCGCAGCGAGGCGCAGCCGAGCGGAGAGCGGGTGGGACCGGGCCGCTCCCGGACCGGGACCCGCAAGGCTCGGCGCGCAGCGAGGCGCAGCCGAGCGAAGTGGGGTGGTCCGGGCTGTGCCCGGACCGGGACCACAAGACTTGCAGAATGCGCTGCGGCGAACTCGCGTCCGCCGCAGCGCTCGGCTTTGCTCTATTTCCCGCCTCCGGCTTTGCCCTCACCGGCGGCTTTGCCCCCGTCGGCGGCCGGCGCAGTTGCTGCGGCCACGATCTCGATCAGCTCGACGTCGAAGGAAAGGGCGGCTCCGGGCTTGATGCGCGGCGGCGCGCCGCGGTCGCCATAGGCGGTTTCCGAAGGGCACACCAGGTGGGCCTTGCCGCCGACCTTCATCTTCTGCACGCCTTCGGTCCAGCACTTGATCACGCCGTTGAGCGGGAAGACCGCGGGCTCCGCGCGCTCGACCGAGCTGTCGAAGACGCTGCCGTCCGTGAGCGTGCCGTGATAGTGGACCTTGACGCGGTCCGTGGCCTTCGGCGAAGCACCGCTGCCGGCAAGCGTCTCCCGATAGATCACGCCCGACGCGAGCTTTTCGGCGCCCTTGGCCTGCGCGGCCTTCTCGAGGAAGCCTTTCGCAGCGTCCTTCTCCTTCTTCACTGCGGCAGCCTGGCGCGTTTGCACCAGGGCCTGGATCTTGGGCTGGAAGGTCTTCATCTCGACCTTCGGCTTCCGGCCGAGCACGCCGTCGGCGAGCCCGGACTGGACGAGATCGAGCTCTGACTTCGTGAGCCCGAGCGCGCTCAGGTTCTGGGACATCATCACGCCGAAGGCGTAGAGCGTCTTCTCGTCGTCGCTCTTCAGCTCCTGGGCGAGCGCCGGCGCGGTGGCGAACAGCGCCGCGCTGAGGCTCAGCACGGCGATCGCAGATAGGGTTCGGAACATCGGTCTCGCTTCCTCGCTGAATGGGCCGGCCGTCGCCCGCGTCGTGCGCGCTCAGGGTCGGCTGTGACGGCGGGATCCTAGGGAAGGGGCTGGGATCGGAACAGGGCGCAAGTCCGCAGCCGCGGGGATGCGGTCGCGTGCGTGGCATCTCCCGCTGGAATCAACCGATCGGCCCGCAGCCGTCGCTCACGGCGTCACGATCGGGAAGAGTCCGTCCGGGCGTTCGAAGAGCGTGAAGAAGGAGAGCAGATCCGCGCGGCTTCCGGCGACCTCGAGGTCCTTCGAGAAGATCAGCTCCTCGAGACCGGCCTGCCCGCCGGCGAGCTTCAGGAACAGCTCGCGCGTGAGCGTGACCGTCGCCGCGGCGTTCGGCAGCGGGTCGCGGCGTGCATGGTGCAGCACGCTGTTCTCGAGCTCGAGCACCCAGTTCTTCTTCAGGTCCGAGAACTGGAAGTTGATCGCGAGGGTCTTGCCCTGCGCCTTCGCGGCATCGAGGCGCGTCGCCATCGCGCCGAAGAGCGTGTCGATCGGCAGATTGCGCATCAAGCCGGCCGCGAGCGAGAGCGGGATTTCTTGCGGTAGGCCATGCCGCAGCTCCTGGGCGCCCGTCAGATACACCGAGCGCCAGACGCCAGATTCCGCGCGATAGCCGAGCTGGTCGTAGACATTGGCCAACAGCTGCTTCGCCTCGGCGTCCTTCGGTTCGGCGAAAACGAGGTGGTCGAGCAGCGTGGCCGCCCAGCGGTACTCGCCCGCGTCGATCGCGGCCTGCGCCTGTTGCTTTACGGCCGCGGCGCCGCCGATCGCCGCGACGACCTTCGCGCCGAGCGGCTCGGGCGGCAGCGGGTCGAGGTTCGCGGGGTTGCCGTCGTACCAGCCGAAGTAGAACTGGTACACGGCCTTCGCATTCTGCCGGACGGTCCCGTAGTAGCCGCGGTTCGCGAAGGATTTCGCGAGCGACTCGGGCAGCTCGATGCGTTCCGAGATCTCGCGCGGGGTCAGGCCCTGGTTCGCGAGGCGCAGCGTCTGGTCGTGGATGAACTTGTAGGTGTCGCGCTGGCCCTTCAGGAACGCGCGCACGCGATCCGCGCCCCAGACCGGCCACTGGTGGCTGGTGAAGACGACTTCGGCCTCGGGAAAGATCCGCAGTGCCTCGTCGATGTAGCCGCTCCACTTCTGCGCGTCGCGCACCTTCGCGCCGCGTAGCGTGTAGAGGTTGTGCTGGGTCTGGTTCACGAGCTCCGCGCCGCACCAGGCCTTGTGCTCGGGCAGGTAGAAGCTGAGCTCGGCAGGCGCCTCCGACTCGGGTGCGTACTGGAACACGAAGCGCAGGCCGTCGAGCTCGAGCGGCTGCGGCGTGCGATCGATGCTGTCGGTCGGGCCGCGCAGTGCGATCGTGCCGCGCGCGGGTGCCTTGCCGAGGCCCGTGTCGACGTAGCCGCGCGCGCCGCGCGGCAGCGTGGTGCCGAACTGATAGGTCGCCCGGCGGCCCATCACGAGACCGGCCAGCACGTTTTCGCTGGTGGCTTCGGCCACGAAGCCCTTCGGTGCGACGATGCGGAGCTTCGCCAGGGCTGCGGGCTCCTTCGGCAGCAGTGCGAGGATCCCGCCGAAGTGGTCGACGTGGCTGTGCGTGAAGATCACCGCGGTGATCGGTGCATTGCCCAGGTGCTTGCGCGCGAGCGCGACCGCCGCCGCGGCGGTCTCGCGCGAGGTGAGCGGGTCGACGACGATCCAGCCGGTCTTGCCGCGGATCCAGCTCATGTTCGAGACGTCGTAGCCGCGGACCTGCCAGATGCCCTCGGTCACCTCGAAGAGGCCGTGCAGGTTGTTCAGCTTGGCCTGGCGCCACAGGCTCGGATTCACCGCGGGCGGCGCCTCGCCCTGCACGAAGTCGAAGGCCGGCATGTCCCAGATCCACTTGCCGTCGCTGCCCTTGATCCTGAGCTTCGGCTCGCTCGCGACGAGCCCGCGCTTCGCGTCCTCGAAGGCCTGAGCGTCGGCCAGCGGCAGCGATCTCGCGACCGCGGCCTGCGCCTGCTGGGTCGAAGCGCTCGGAGCCGTGAAGCCGAACTTGTCGGCCCCGGCCGGCGCCGCGTTGCCCGACTTCTCGCCGGCCGCCTCGCCTCCGGCCGGCGGCCCGGACGCATCGCAGGCGACGAGCAGTGAAAGACACAACGCCAGCGCGAGTGCTGCGCGGATCACCGAAGGCATGCCGATTCCCCCCCCTGCGACCGGAGTAGACCCGTAGCACGCGCGGGCGCTGCCGTGGATCTGCTGAGAACAGCGGTCTAGGGCCGCACCACGGCCTCGCTGCGCGCGTCGAGCCGGATCACGCGCCTGGCGACGCGCAGTACGTCTGCCGGCGTGACGGCTGCGATGCGCTCCGGCAGCACCTGATAGGCGTCGGGGGCGATGCCGTAGAGCGCGTCGAGCGCGACGTGCGCGGCGTGGCTCGCGTTGCGCTGGAGGTCGATGCAGTGGTTGCCTGCGAGGTAGCGGCGCGCACGCTCGAGCTCGGCCGGCTCCGGCGCTGCGGCGATCAGCTTCTCGAGCTCGCGCAGCAAGCCCGCGCGCGCGGCGTCGAGCTTGTCGGGCGAGGTGCCGATGTAGGTGCTGAAGGTGCCCGTGCCGAGGCCGTCCACGTGGCTCGCGGTGACGGAGTAGGCGAGGCCCTGGCGGTCGCGCAGCTCGAGGAAGAGGCGGCCGCCCTGGCCGGCCAGGAGCTGCGAGATCACTTCGAGTGCCTCGCGGTCCGGGTCGTGCAGCGAGAGTCCGCGGAAGCCGATCACGAGGTGGGCCTGCTCGCGGTCCTTGCGCGCCTCGCGGCAGATCGGAATTTCCGGCGCGGGGTCGACCGTGAGCTCGGGCCGCGAGAAGGGGCGGGTGTCGAGCTCGGCCAGCCGTGAGGAGACGAGCCGGGCCGTCGCATCCGGGTCGAGGTCGCCGGCGGCGCAGATCACGAGGTTGCCCGAGCGCACCAGCGCGTCGTGGTGCAGCGCCACGGCGTCGATATCGACGGCCTGCGCGCCCTCGCGCCAGCCGAGCAGCGGCCATCCATAGGGATGGGTCGGGAACTGGGCCTCCCCGAAGAGCAGGAAGGCCCGCTGGGCGAGGCTGTCTTCGCGGCGCTCGATCGAGGCCAGCGTCTCGCGGCGCTCGCGCTCGAGCTCCTCGGCGTCGAAGGCCGGCTCGAGCAACATCTCGGCGAGCAGCTCGAGTCCCGCGTCGAAGCGCGCGGAGGGCGCGTCCAGGGTCAGGCCGATGCTGTTGCGTCCCGAGAAGCTGTCGAGATCGATCGCCAGGCGTTCGGAAGTTCGCGCGAAGTCGGCCGCGCCGTGGCTGCGCGTGCCGCGCAGCCACATGCCCGCGAGGAACGCGGAGAGCCCCGAGCGCTCGTGCGTCTCGGCGAGCTGCCCGCCGAGCAGCGCCGCGCGCAGCGAAAAGACCGGAACCGCGCGGCGCGGCAGCACGTAGAGACGCGTACCGCCGGAGAGCTCGAATGCGTGCAGCTCGGGTGCGCTCGCGCGCGGCGGCGCGGCCGCCGCGCGAGAGCCTGCAGCGGTCGCGCTCGGCGTTGCACCCGCGCGCTGGCTGGGGGGCGGGATGCGTCGCGGAGCCTCCCGCAACCGTTCGAGCTCCGCGACGCCGCGCGCGACTGCCTCGGCCGCACTCGCGTCGTCGAGCGCGCCGCGCGCGTCTTCCGAAACCAGTGCTGCGACCGAGATCCCATCGGCCGCGAGGTACTGCTGCGCAACGCGCAACAGCGAGGCCGGCGTGGCCTCGCTGACCGCGGCGAGGTAGCGCACCTCGAGCCCCGGATCGCCCGCGAGCGTGAGGAAGCTGCCGAGCTTGCCCGCCTGGCCCGAGACGCTCTCGCGCTCGAAGTGCTGCGCCGCCAGGAAGTTCGTCTTGGCTTTGTCGAGCTCGTCGTCCGCGACCGCCTCGCTGCGCAGCCGCTCTACCTCTCGCACGCTCGCGCAGAGCGCCTCGGCCGCGCGCTCCCCGTCCGTCTCGATGTCCACCGAGAACGCGCCCGGGTCGAGCGGCGTGTAGCAGGCCGCGTCGATGCGCTCGGCCAGGCCATCGCGCTCGCGCACGCGTCGCGTGAGGCGCGAGGAATCGCCGCTGCCGAGGATGAACGCGAGCAGGTCGAGCGCGGGCGCGTCCGGGTGGCGCAGTGCGACGACCGGCCACGAGACCTCCATGCGCACGCGCTCGAAGGCGCGCGTCAGGATCGCAGTGCGCAGCGCGCGCTGTGCGGGCTCGGGCCGGCGCACGCGCTGCGCGGCGGCCGCTTTCCCGGCGCCGAGTCGCGCGCCAAAGATCTGCTGCGCCTGCACGAGGAAGGCCTCGGGATCGAAGTCGCCGGCCGCGACCAGCGCGAGGTTGTGCGGCGCGTACCAGCGTTCGAAGAAGCGCCGCACCTTGGCGCGATCGAAGCTCGCGACGTTCTCAGCGCTGCCGAGGATCGGCTCGCGGTACGGATGTGCGGTGTAGAGCGTGCGCGCGGAGAGCTCGGAGAGCACGTGGTGGGGAGAATCCGCGCTGCGCCGGATCTCCTCGAGCACGACGTCGATCTCGAGCGCGATCTCGCCCGGGTCGAAGGCCGAATGCAGCACGGCGTCGGAGAGCACGTCGAGGCCGACCGGCCAGGAGTCGCTCGGCAGCGTTGCGTGGTAGCAGGTGACGTCGTAGGACGTGAACGCGTTGATGCGGCCGCCCGCGCCCTCGACCTCGCCCGCGATCTCGCCGACGCCGCGGCGCGCGGTGCCCTTGAAGAGCATGTGCTCGTGGAAGTGCGCGAGCCCGGCTTCCTCGGGGCTCTCGTCGGCGGAGCCGACGCCGGCCCAGATCTGCACCTCGACGACCGGCGCGAGGTCGGTCGGCAGCAACAGCAGGTCGAGGCCGTTGTCGAGCTGGTGGCGGCGGTAGGGCGGGGCGGGCGCAGCGTCTTGCGGATTCAAGGTTTCGGGAGAGTACCCTTCTGGCGTGACTGCGGCGAACGGACCGGACGACGGAAGCCTCGGCCTCTACGTGCACGTGCCCTTCTGCGAGCGCATCTGTCCCTACTGCGATTTCGCCGTCGTTGCGGCGCGCAGGCTCTCGCCAGGCGATGAAGATCGCTATGTTGCGGCGCTGCTGGCCGAGCTCGCCGCGCGCAGCCACGAGTTCCGCGGCAGGCGCCTCGAGACGCTCTACCTCGGCGGCGGCACTCCCTCGCTGCTGCGCCCCGAGTCGGTCGCCCGGATCGCGGAGGCCGCGCGCACGGCGTTTCCGGATCCCGCGGGCCCGCAGGCGGACGCCGCTTCGCGCGCGCTGCGCGAGTTCACGCTCGAAGTGAATCCGAGCACGCTCGAGCGAGAGCGGCTGCCGGGCTTTCGCGCGGCGGGTGTGAATCGCATCTCGCTCGGCGCGCAGTCCTTCGACGACGCGACGCTGCGGCGCCTCGGCCGCGCGCACCGCGCCGGGGAGTGCCGCGCGACGCTGGAGGCAGTGCGCGCGGCCGGCTTCGAACAGCTCTCGATCGATCTGATCGCGGCAGCGCCGGGGCAGGGCCGGGCACAGCTCGACGCCGACCTCGACGCGGCGCTCGCGTTCGCTCCCGACCACGTCTCGGTCTACGAGCTCACGATCGAAGCCAACACCCCCTTCGCGCTGGCCGCGCAGCGCGGTCAGCTCGCGCTGCCCGACGAGGATCTCGCGCTCGAGCTGCTGCTGCGCACCGAGGAGCGCCTCGAGGCCGCGGGAGTTCCGCGCTACGAGATTTCGAGCTACGCGCGACCGGGCCAGGAGGCGCTGCACAACCGGCGTTACTGGCAGCGCCGGCCCGTGCTCGGACTCGGTGTCGGCGCGGTTTCGACGGAGCCGGCGCGCGCCGAGGCGCCCTTCGGCTCGCGCCGCGCGAACCCGCGCGCGCTCGGGCTGTATCTCGCGAGGGTCGAAGCGGAGCGGCCCGCCGCCGACGCGCCGGAGATCCTCTGCGAGGCCAGCGCGCGCGGAGAGGCGGTCTTTCTCGCGCTCCGGCAGTGCATTGGCCTCGATGCCTCCCGCTTCGCCGCGGAGTTCGGCGGGCCGCCGCGCGCGTTCTACGCCGAGGCAATCGGGCGACTCGTCGCACAGGAGCTGCTGCGCGAGTCCGCCGGCGGCGATCTCGCGCTGAGCCCTCGCGGGCGTCTGCTCTCGGACTCGGTCTTTGCGGAATTCGTCTAGGAGCGCGCGGGTTTCCGCTCTTTACTCGGGTGCACGCGGGTGGTACCCCTTGGCTGGCACCACAAATGAGCTCGACTGCCCACAGCCTCCGAGATCTCGCGCCTGGCCGCGCCGCGGCGAGTGGGCCCGCGCCCGAGCTCTCGCTGCGCCAGCGCTCGGTGCTCCAGGGCGTCGTGCGCGCCTATCTCGGGGATGCCGGTCCGATCGGCTCCGAGCTGCTGTCGCACCTGCTGCCGGTCAAGGTCTCGTCGGCGACGATCCGCACCACGCTTGCGGAGCTCGCCGAGCTCGGGCTCGTCGACAAGCCGCACGCGTCGTCCGGTCGCCTGCCGACGAAGCGCGGCCTGCGCCTCTTCGTCGACGAGCTCACGCGCGCAGCCGGCGCGGGCGACCTCGAGGCCTTCGAACGCCGCGCGATCGAGAAGGGCGTGGAGCACGCCGAAGCCGACGGCGTGGTGCGCCTCGCGTCGCAGCTGCTCTCGCAGCACACGCGCCAGCTCGGCTTCGTGATTCCGCCGCGCCTCGAGCGAGTGGTGCTGCGCCACGTCTCGCTGGTGCGGCTCGCCTCCGATCGCATCCTGGCCGTGCTGGTGTCCGAGACTGGCGTCGCGCACCGGCGGGTGATCGAGAGTGCTGCCGAAGCGACGCAGGCCGAGCTCGACCGCATGGCCTCGCTGCTCTGCGAGCGCGTCGCCGGGAAGACGCTCTTCGAAGTGCGACGGCGCGTCCGCGACGAGGCGCGCGAGCTGCGCGGCCGCGCCGATGCCCTGCTCGCGCGCGCGCTCGAGATCGGAATCCAGATGCTCGCGACCGAGCTCGCAGAGGGCCCGCGCGATCTCGTGATCGAAACGCGCCTCGCGCTGCTCGATCAGCCGGAATTCCAGGATCCGCGCCGCCTGCGCGAACTCTTCGAGGCGCTCGAGACGAAGGAACAGCTGCTCGCGGTACTGGACGGGCTGCTCACGCAGGCCGCTCCCTCGGATGCGGACTCCACGCGCGAGCTGCCTCCCGCGCCGGCGGTGCGCGTCTTCCTCGGCGACGAGGCTGCCTCGGCCGGGCTGCGCGAATGCGCGCTCGTCGTCTCTCGCTACGGAGACGAGCGCGCGCCGCTCGGAGTGCTCGGCGTGATCGGCCCGAGCCGCATGAACTACCCCTTCGTGATCCCCTTCGTGGACTACCTCTCGCAGGTGGTTTCGCACAAGCTCGGCGCCTGAGCGGTCGAGAGCGCGGGTCCAGGAAAGCCGATGAGCGCGAGCGACGAGAGCAAGCCGGCGTCCCAGCGTTCGCAGCTCGCGGTCGACCCGGAGCTCGAGGCCGCACTGCGCGAAGCGGAGGCCGCGGTCGAGCAAGCCGAGCGCCGGCGCGAGGGCGGGCCGGTGGACTCCGAGCTCGCGCGCGCTGGCGCGCCCGCAGCGGATGGCGAAGCGGGGGCACCGCCCGCGAGCTCCGACCCCGCGCGCGGAGGCGAGGACCTCTCGGCCAAGCTGCTCGAACAGCGCGATCAGCTGGTACGGCTCCAGGCCGACTTCGACAACTTCCGAAAACGCGCGCTGCGCGAGCGCCAGGAGGCCTCCCAGTACGGCCACCAGGCCCTCGTCCTCGACCTGCTCGCGGTGGTCGACAATCTCGAACGCGCGATCGCGCACAGCCGGAGCGCACTGCAGGGTGTGGAGGAGGGAGTCGATCTGAAGGCGCTCTTCGAGGGCGTCGAGCTGGTGCGGCGGCAGCTGAGCGGTGCGCTCGAGAAGCACGGCGTCAGTGTGATCGAGGCACTCGGGAAGCCCTTCGATCCGCAGGTCCACGAGGCGATGACGCAGATGCCGCGTGCCGACCTCCCGCCCGGCACGGTGCTCGAGATCTTCCAGCCGGGCTACCGCTTGCGCGAGCGCGTGGTGCGGCCGGCCCGCGTGATGGTGTCCCGGGCGCCGGACTGAAGGGCCTCAGCTCCGGGACCTGATCCCCGGCCTCCGCAGCCATCCGGCAGCCGCCCAACCCCTTCCTTTCCCTGCCTTTCTTCCGGAACCGGCAATTCCAGGAAAAGTCCGGAGTCGGGTCGTCCGAAAAGACCCTCGCAGCGGCGAGCGCCGCGGCGCCCACGCCCGGTCCGGGCCGGCCGCCGCGGGCGCCCACTGCGGAGGGGCCGCCAGCGATGGGCAAGGTGATCGGTATCGACCTCGGCACGACGAACTCCTGCGTCGCGATCTTCGACGGCGAGCCCGCAGTGATCGCGAACGCCGAAGGCGCGCGAACCACGCCCTCGATCGTCGCCTTCACGCAGAGCGGTGAGAAGCTGGTCGGGCAGATCGCCAAGCGCCAGGCCGTAACGAATCCGGAGCAGACGGTCTTCGCCGTGAAGCGCTTGATCGGGCGCAAGTTCGCGAGCGAGGAAGTGCAGCGCTTCGCGAAGATCGCGCCCTTCGCGATCGAGGCCGCCGAGAACGGCGACGCCTGGGTCCGGATCGGAGACCGCGCCTGCTCGCCGCAGGAGATCTCGGCGATGATCCTGCAGAAGATGAAGGACACGGCCCAGGACTATCTGGGCGAGCCGGTCGAACAGGCCGTGATCACGGTGCCGGCCTACTTCGACGATTCGCAACGCCAGGCCACGCAGGACGCGGGCAAGATCGCCGGGCTCGAGGTGCTGCGCATCGTGAACGAGCCGACCGCCGCGGCGCTCTCCTACGGGCTCGGATCGCAGGGCAGGAGCGTGGTCGCGATCTTCGATCTCGGCGGCGGCACCTTCGACATCTCGATTCTCGAGATCACCGACGGCGTCTTCGAGGTGCGCAGCACCAACGGCGACACCTATCTCGGCGGCGAGGACTTCGACAACCGCATCGCCGACCAGCTGATCGAGAAATTCCTCGCGAGCGAGGGCATCGATCTGCGCCAGGACAAGATGGCGCTGCAGCGCATCAAAGAAGCCGCGGAGCGCGCGAAGCAGGAGCTCTCTTCCTGCGACCAGACCGACCTGAACCTGCCTTTCATCGCGGCCAACGCCTCGGGGCCGAAGCACCTGACCTCCACGCTCACGCGCTCCCAGCTCGAGCAGATGTGTGCGGACCTGATCGATCGCCTGGTCGAGCCCTGCAAGACGGCGCTCTCCGATGCCAACCTCGCGCCCGGTGAAATCGACGAGGTCGTGCTGGTCGGTGGCATGACGCGCATGCCGGTGGTCCAGCAGAAGGTCAAGGAGATCTTCGGCCGCGAGCCGAACAAGAGCGTGAATCCGGACGAGGTCGTGGCCTGTGGCGCGGCGCTGCAGGGCGGGGTGATCGTCGGCGAGGTCGGCAACGTGCTGCTGCTCGACGTGACGCCGCTCTCGCTCGGCGTCGAGACGCAGGGCGGCGTCGCGTTCAAGATCATCGACCGCAACACCACGATCCCGACTTCCAAGAGCCAGGTGTTCTCGACCACCGAGGACAACCAGACGGTGGTGCGGGTCCACGTGGTGCAGGGCGAGCGCCCGCTGGTGAAGGACAACAAGACGCTCGGGCGCTTCGAGCTCGTCGGCGTCCCGCCTGCGCCGCGCGGCGTGCCGCAGATCGAGGTCAGCTTCGACATCGACGCCGACGGCGTCGTGAACGTCTCCGCGAAGGATCTCGGCACCGGGCGCACGCAGGCGATCCGCGTGCAGGCCTCGAGCGGGCTCTCGCAGGACGCGATCGAGACGCTGGTCGAGGAGGCCGAGGCGAATCAGGAGGCCGACCGCCAGCGGCGCGATTTCATCGAGCTCAAGAACAAGGCCGACGGCCTGATCTACTCCTCGGAGCGCACCCTCGAGGAATTCGCGAGCCACATCAACAGCTCCGATCGCGACCCGCTCGCGGCCGCGCTCGAGAAGGCGAAGGTCGCGATCCAAGGCGAGGATTCGGCTGTGCTGCGGGCCGCGATCGACGAGCTGTCGGCGCTGACCTACAAGATGACCGAAACGCTGTACCAGGCGCTGGGCGGCAAAGACGCTGCGGAGCCGGGCGACAAGTCCTCCTAGAGCGAATCCGCTGTGGGCAAGGGGGGGCGTCGGGTGCCTCGCCCGGCGCACTTGACTTCCCGCGGGCGGGCTCCATACATCGGCCTCGATTTCTAACCCCGCGGGTGCGCAGCGGTCCGCGTGGATCTCCCATCCGGCTAAGGTGCCCAGCTTGGCGAAACGCGACTACTACGAGGTGCTCGGCGTTCCGCGCGACGTAGAGGCCGCCGCACTCAAGTCCTCGTATCGCAAGCTCGCGCTGCAGTTCCACCCGGACCGCAACCCCGACGATCTCGAGGCGGAGGAGAAGTTCAAGGAGGCCTCGGAGGCCTACGCGATCCTCTCGGAGCCCGAGAAACGCCGGGTCTACGACCGGCTGGGCTTCGCGGGTGTCGGCACTGGGGGCGGTCCCGGCGTGCCTGGCTTCGATGTCGGCGATCTCGGCGGCTTCGGCGACATCTTCAACGACCTGTTCGGCGACCTCTTCGGCGGGCGCCCCGGCGGCGGCCGCGGGCGCGGACGCGGCCAGCGCGGCGCCGACCTCCGCTACAACCTCGAGGTCGAGCTGCCCGACCTGCGCAGCGGGCTCGAAGCCCAGATCGAGATCCCGAAGACGCGGCCCTGCGGCAGCTGCAACGGCAGCGGCGCGCGGCCAGGTACCCGGCCCGAGACCTGCGGGCGCTGCCGCGGCGCGGGGCAGGTCGTGCTGCAGCAGGGCTTCTTCCGCATCAGCCGGCCCTGCGAGGAGTGCGGCGGGGCCGGGGAAATCGTCCGCGAGCGCTGCAGCGATTGCCGCGGCAGTGGGCGCACGCAGAGCATCCAGCGCGTCAAGGTCAAGGTGCCGCCCGGGGTCGACGACGGCGTACGGCTGCGGCTGTCGGGCGAGGGCGAGGCCGGGATCGCTGGCGGGCCGTCCGGCGATCTCTACGTCGTGGTCTCGGTCAAGCCGCACCCGCTCTTCGAGCGCGACGGGCAGGACCTGCACTGTCAGGTCCCGGTCACTTTCGCGCAGGCCGCGCTCGGCGCGGAAGTCGACGTGCCGACCCTCGACGGCAAGGTCAAGCTGCGGATTCCGGAAGGGACGCAGTCGGGCAAGGTGCTGCGCATGCGCGCGAAGGGTCTGCCCTCGCTGCGCAGCAGCGCGCTCGGCGATCAGCACGTGCACGTCTTCGTCGAAGTGCCGACCCGCCTCACGAAGCGCCAGCGCGAGCTGCTGGAGGAATTCGCGGAGCAGGCGGGAGAAGAGATCTCGCCGGTGCGCCAGAGCTTCCTCGACAAGCTCCGGGACCTCTTCGACTAATATTCTGGAATCGCTACGGTCGCGGGCCAGGGCCACGGGGGGGGCTTGCATGCGGTCCATGCGCGAGCAGTCACTGCAGCTGCGCCGGAGCTGCGCCGCGCTCGGCTGCGCCGCGCTTCTGGCGTGGGCTTGCGCGACGCCACGGCCCGAAGCCGGCGAGGCCGAGCATCGCGCCTACCAGCAGGCGCTCGCGCAGCCGCAGCCCGACTCCGAGGCGCGCGCGCTGCGCCAGTTCCTCGTACAGTACCCCGACGGCTCGCTCGCGGCAGATGCGTCGATGCGCCTCGCGGAGCTCGCGGCCCGCCGGCGCAGCCCGACGGAAGCGGAGCACTGGTACCGCACGCTGCTCGACCGCCATTCGGATTCGCAGCACGCGGACACCGCGCGCCTGCGGCTCGGGGCACTCCTGGTGCAGCAGGGCCAGCCCGCGAAGGCGGCCGCGCTGCTCGAGCGGCTGCGCTTCTCACGCCTCGAGCCCGGCCAGCGCCGCGAGGCCTATCGCCTGCTCGCGGATGCGGTGAGCGACCCGGTGCAGAAGCTGCGCTGGCTCTCCCAGCTGCGCGGCGAGGAGCAGAGCGAGCCGGCGCTCGCGCGCATCGACGCGGAGATCGACGCCACCGCTCGCGCTCTCTCGCTGCACGAGCATCTGCGCGCCGCCGAGGCGCTCGAGCGCCAGCTGGCGGCCGGCCCGGTCTGGATCGCGGCCGCGGAGCGGGCGCTCGACCAGGGCGACACGCTGATGGCACAGCACGCCGTGGAAGAGGCCGGCGAGCTGCCGCTCACGCCGGCGGCGGCAGCGCGTTATGCGGCAGTCAGCGAGCGGCTGCGGCGGGCCACGTCTGGCGGCCCGGCCTCGCAGCCGACGGCTCTCGCGGGGCTGCCGGCCTTCGCAGAGCTCGAGGGCGCCGGCAGTCCGGACGTCTCGCGGGCGCGCGGAACCCTCGGCGTGGTGCTGCCGCTGTCGGGTCGCCTCGCGCGTTTCGGCCAGCAGAGCCTCGAGGGCATCCTGCTCGCCGCGGGCGTCTTCGGAGGCGACCCGGCCGCGAGCCGCTCCGAGGTCCGGCTGCTGATCCGCGACACCGCAGGCCGCGGCGACCGCGCGGCCGAGGCCGTGCGAGAGCTCGCGGGGAATTCCGAAGTCGCGGCGATCGTCGGTCCGCTGGTCTCCGACGAGTGCGAAGCCGCAGCCAGCGAAGCCGAGGCGGCCGGGATCCCGCTGCTCGCACTCAACTCGAAGGAAGATCTCGTCAGCGGCCGCAGCCAGGTGTTCCGCTTGCGCACGACGCCGCGCGAAGAGGTCGAGGCCGTCGTCGAGCACGCGATGGGCGCCCTCGGCGCGCGGCGCTTCGCGATCCTGTATCCGAAGGACAAGTACGGGTTCGGACTGCGCGCGCTGTTCTGGGACGCCGTCCTCGCGCGCGGGGGCAGCGTGGTCGCGGCGGCCGGCTTCGAGCCCGGCAGCACCGACTTCGCGGGGCCGATCAAACGCCTCGTCGGCTACGAGCTGCTCTCGCCCGAGGAGCGGGCCGCGCTCGAGAAGCGCGGGAAGCTGCTCGCGCACGCGCGGCGGCTCCCGGCCGGCGAGGCGCGTGTGCAGGTCGCCGAGGCGAAGGCGATGACCGCGCCGGACGGCGCGCCGCTGCCGCCGATCGTCGACTTCGACGCGCTCTTCATTCCCGCCTCGCACGAGCAGATCGTGCTGATCGCGCCGCAGCTCGCGTTCCACGAGGTGAAGGGCGCGGTGCTGCTCGGCGCCTCGGGCTGGTATGCACCGGAGCTGGTGCGGCTCGCGCGCGAGCACGTGCAGAAGGCGGTCTTCCCGGTTCACTACTTCCCGGGCAGCCCGACCTCCTTCGTGCAGCAGTTCACGCGCGACTACAGCCAGGCCTTCCAGACCCAGCCGAACGAATTTTCGGCCCAGGCCTTCGACGCGGCAAATCTCGCGCTGCTGCAGCTCGCGCACGGCGCGGACTCGCGCGAAGAGTTGCGGAACGGATTGCGCGAGCTGCGCGGCCACCCCGGCGCGTCGGGAGTGATCTCGATCGCCGAGGACGGCAACGCGCGCAAGCGGCCCTTCCTGATCAGCGTCGAGGGCAAGGACTTCGTCCAGATCGGGCCCTAGCAGGTTCCGCAGCGAGGGCCGGCCGAAGTGGCAGCTCGGCTTCGGCGCCGGCGGGTCGGCGCGCTGCGCACGCGCTGCACAGGTGTCTGCGCGACACTTCCGTGCCGGTCGGATCGCCGATCTCAAGTCGCCCGCTCGCGCCGACGAAACGCGCGGGGATGGCCGCCGGATCTCGCTCCCCCGACAACACCACCTCGATCTCGATTCCCGAGACGCTGCCGGTCGTTCCGTTGCGCGAGATGGTGGTCTTCCCCTACATGGTGTTGCCGCTCTTCGTGCAGCGCGATGCGTCGATCGCTGCGGTCGAGGACGCGCTGGCCGGTGAGCGGCTGCTGCTGCTCGTCGCGCAGCGCGATGCCGAGACCGACAGCCCGGATCCCGACGATCTGTATCGCGTCGGCACGATCGTCACCGTGATGCGCGTGCTGCGCATGCCGGACGGCCGCGTGAAGGTGCTGGTCCAGGGGTTGGTCAAGGCACAGATCGACAGCTTCATCGCGCAGGAGCGCTCGATGTGGGCGCGGGTGGCCGCGCTGCCGGTGGACGCAGAGGGCGAGTGGTGTGTCGAAGCCGAGGCGCTCGTGCGCACCGTGCGCGCGCGAGTCGAGGAGCTGCTGCCGCTCAAGAATCTGCCGCCCGAGGTGCTCGGCGTCACCGCGAGCGTGCACGATCCCGGCCGGCTCGCAGACCTCGTCGCATCGCACCTGAAGCTGCGGCTGCAGGAGTCGCAGGAGATCCTCGAGATCAGCGATCCGATCGCGCGCCTGCGCCGCGTCGACGCGCTGCTGCGCCGTGAGCTCGAAGTCACGAGCGTGCAGGCCGAGATCCAGTCCCAGGCCCAGGACGAGCTCACGCGCGGACAGCGCGAGCACTTCCTGCGCGAGCAGCTGCGCGCGATCCAGGCGGAGCTCGGAGAGACCGATTCGCGCGCCGAGGAGGTCGACGACTACCGCAATCGCATCGCGGACTCCGGCATGCCCGAGGAGACGCTGGCCGAGGCGAACCGCCAGCTGCGGCGCCTCGAGCGCATGCACCCGGACGGCCCCGAGGCGCAGGTCGTGCGCAACTACCTCGACTGGATGGTCGAGCTGCCCTGGGCCACGACCTCGCCCGATCGCCTCGAGCTCGCGTGCGCGCGTCAGATCCTCGACGAGGACCACGCCCACCTCAATGAGATCAAGGACCGCATCCTCGACTATCTCGGTGTGCGCAAGCTGCGTGGGGACTCGCGCGGCCCGATCCTCTGCTTCGCGGGGCCGCCCGGCGTCGGCAAGACGTCACTCGGCCGCTCGATCGCGCGCGCGATGGGGCGCGAGTTCGTGCGCATCTCGCTGGGCGGCGTGCGCGACGAAGCCGAGATCCGCGGCCACCGCCGCACCTACGTCGGCGCGCTGCCGGGCCGCATCGTGCAGGCGCTCAAGCAGTCCGGAACCAACAACCCGGTCTTCGTGCTCGACGAGATCGACAAGCTGGGAGCGGATTTCCGGGGCGACCCGTCGTCGGCGCTGCTCGAGGTGCTCGATCCCGAACAGAACTCGAGCTTCAGCGACCACTTCCTCTCGGTGCCCTTCGACCTGAGCCGGGTGCTCTTCATCGCGACCGCGAACCTGCTCGAGAACATCCCGAACCCGTTGCGCGATCGCCTGGAGGTGATCCGCGTACCGGGCTACACGCCGGAGGAGAAGGTCGAGATCGCGCGGCGCTACCTGATTCCGAAGCAGCTCGAACAAAACGGTCTCGGGCCGGACAGCATCCGCTGGTCCGACGCGTCCGTGATCGACATCATCACCGACTACACGCGCGAGGCCGGCGTGCGCGGACTCGAGCGCCAGGTCGCGGCGATCTGCCGCAAGGTCGCGCGGCGCACGGCCGAGGGCGAGCTCAAGCCTTCGAGCATCAACCGCCGCACCCTGGAGCGGCTGCTCGGTCCGGCGCCCTACATCGCGGAGCCGCCCTCGCGCTCGAACGAGACCGGGCTCGTGAACGGGCTCGCCTGGACCGAGAGCGGCGGCGAGGTGCTGACGATCGAGGCCACGCTCACGCGCGGCAAGGGCATGCTGCTGACCGGCCAGCTCGGCGAGGTGATGAAGGAGTCCGCGACCGCCGCGCTCACCTACACCCGCTGCCGCGCGGCCGAACTCGGCTTCGACGAGGAGCTCTTCTCCCGGCACGAGGTGCACGTGCACGTGCCCGCCGGTGCGACACCCAAGGACGGCCCCTCCGCGGGCATCGCGATGGCGACCGCGCTGATCTCGCTCGCGACGCGCACCCCGGTGCGCGCGGACGTCGCGATGACCGGAGAGGTCACGCTGCGCGGCCGCGTGTTGCCGGTCGGGGGTGTGCGCGAGAAGGCGCTGGCGGCGCTGCGCTCCGGGATCCGGCGCTTGATCCTGCCGCGCCAGAACATGCGCGACCTCGTCGACATTCCGCGCGATCTCAAGCGCCAGATCGCCTTCGTGCCGGTCGACACGATGGACGAGGTGCTCGAGGCCGCGCTGGTGCGCGATGTCGTGCGGCCCAAGCCGCCCTCGCGCCCGCGCCGCAAGCGCGGCGGCTCGAAGTCGGTGGTGCCGATCGCCTGAGCTCTGGCAGGCCTTGCGGGTCCCGGTCCGGGAGCGGCCCGGCGCTCCCGCATTGCGCTCGCTTGCAGTTGGCTGCGCGCCGGGGCGGCTTATTTTAACTCCGCTCGCCTGCGGCTCGCTGCGCGCCGGGTCTTGCGGGTCCCGGTCCGGGAGCGGCCCGGTCCCACCCGCCCTCCGCTCGGCTTCGCCTCGCTGCGCGCCGAAACGGCTTGCGATCTGGCAGGTTCCGGGCTGGGAGCAGCCCACCCGCACTCCGCCGAAGCGGCTTGCGGCGTCCCGCTACGCTGTTTCGGGATGGCTCCTCCCACGCTCGCGGAGGTCGGCGAGCAGGGCCTCGTCGAACGCATCCGGAGGCTCGTGCAGGCGCAGGCCGGCCCGCAGCGGCACGTCTCGCTCGGCATCGGGGACGACGCAGCGGTGCTGCGGATGGCGCCCGGCGAGGAACTCGTCGTGAGCTCCGATGCGCGCGTGCAAGACGTGCACTTCCGCTGGCAAAGCGAGTCCCCGCGCTGGATCGGGCGCCGCGCCGCGCTCGCGGCGCTCTCGGATCTCGCGGCGATGGGCGCCCGCCCGCTCGGCATGACTTGCGCACTCGCGGCTCCGCCAGAGCTGCCGCTCGAGCGCTTCGACGCGCTGCTGCGCGGGGTCGCGGAAGAGGGCGCCGCGCTCGGGGCGCCGCTCGTGGGCGGCAACCTGACGCGCGCCCGCGAGACCTCGCTCGCGCTGACCGTGCTGGGCTCGGTGCCGCGCGGCGCGGCGCTGCGGCGCAGCGGCTCGCGCCCGGGCGATCGACTCTGCGTCACCGGCACGCTCGGCGGCGCAGCGCTGGCGCTCTTGCGCGCGGAGCGGGAAGGGCGACGCATCCAGCAGCTGCCGACGCCGCGCCTCGCGGTCGGCCGGGCGCTCGCGCGCCTGCGTGAGAGCGGGGAGCGCTGGCTCGGAGGCGTGATCGACCTCTCCGATGGCCTCGCCTCCGATGCCGCGCAGCTCGCGCGCGCCGGCCAGACGCGCCGGCGCGGCGCGCAGCTCGAGGCCTGGATCGACCCCCTGCGCGTGCCGCGCCCGCCCGGATTCGACGCGTTATGCAGGCGCCTCGGGGCCGACCCGGCGGCGCTGCTGCTCGGCGGCGGGGAGGACTACGAGCTGCTCTTCGCGGTTCGGCGCAGCGCTCCCTGCGCAGCGGATCTCTCGCGCCGGCTCGGAGTTGCCGTCAGCGAGGTCGGCGGCCTGCGCGAGCAGCCCGCAGCGCGGCGCCCGCGTCCCGCCCCCCACCCCGGCGCCGGCTGGAGGCACTTCTGACGTCCGTGCTCGCGGGGGCTGCAGCGTGCCTGCGCATGGGTTGCCGCTCGAGGCGCCGCGGGGGGCCCGGATCAAGCGCGCGCCTCCGACCTCCGATAGTTCCTCGGTGCGGCTCCCTCTCTCGCAGAAGTGCGCGCTCGGCGCGGTCCTCGTGGGCTGCACAGCGCTCTTCCTGCCGGACCTGCTCGCGGCCGCGGGCATCCTCGTCACTTCCGGAACCGTGCCCTTCCTCGGGCTGCTCGGCGGCGCGGTGCTCGGCTACTGGCTCGCGCGACCGCTTGCGGCGGCGACGCGCGCGCTGCGCGATACCGCGCGATCGGTCAGCCGCGGGGACCTCTCGGTGCAGCCGTCGCTGTCGCCGCAGCGCTTCCCCGATGAGACGAGCGAGCTCTGCGGCAGCATGCGCGAGATGGCCGCGAACCTCTCGGCGCTGCTCGGAAGCGCCCAGGGCAACGCAAACGGCGTCTCCGAAACCGCGCAGGACCTGCTGCGCGCCGTCGACCGGCTCGGCGTCGGGAATCGCGACATCGCCGCGACCGTCACCCACCTCTCGGACAGCGTCGCCGAGCAGCAGCGGCTCCTGCTCGACGCGAACCAGCTGATCCACGAGATGGCGTCGACGATCGAGCAGAACGCGGCGCGCGCGCGCGAGGCCTTCGGCTTCGCCGCCGAAGCGACGCAGAAGGCCGCGAGCGGCGTCGACATCACGCGCCTCGCGATCCAGAAGATGCGCACGGTCTTCGAGCGCGTCGAGCAGGTCGTCGCGCGCGTCTTCGAGCTCGAGGAGAAGACGCGCCACGTGCATCAGATCACCGAGATGATCACCGAGGTCGCGCACCGCACGAACCTGCTCTCGCTGAACGCCTCGATCGAGGCCGCGCGCGCCGGGGAGGCGGGGCGCGGCTTCTCGGTCGTCGCCGAGGAGATCCGCAAGCTGGCCGAGAGTGCCGGCTCTTCGGCCGAGGAGATCGCGAAGCTCGTCGACGAGATCCAGACCGGAACCGGCGAGGTCGCGGACCAGATGCGCGAGTCGAGGGTCGTGGTCGGCGAGGGTCGTGAGGACGTCGACACGATCGCGAGCTCGCTCGAGCAGATCCGCTCGGCGGTCGGCGAGGCGGCCGCCCGCAGCGAGGAGATCTTCGAGGGCGCCGACGCGCAGGCGCGCGATGTCGAGCGCATCGTGTCGGCGATGGATGCGCTGAAGCAGGTCGAGGCGCGAAACGCGCAGGCGCTGGCGCAGGTCACGACGACGGCCCGCAGCCAGGAGAGCTCGATGGAGCGCCTGCGCGAGGTCGCCGGCGCGGTGGCGTCGCGCACGGAGGCGCTGCAGTCGAATCTGCGCCGGCTCAAGACCGGGCCCGCGCTGCCGCTGGAGCAACCCGAGTGAGCTCCGCTGCCGCCCAGGACCGCCTGCTCACCTTCGAGCTCGCTGGCTCACTCTACGCGCTGCCGATCGTCGGCGTGCTCGAGGTCGCCGAAGCGGCTCCGCTCTCGCTCGTGCCGACGCTGCCGATCGAGATCGGCGGCGTCGTGAACCATCACGGCGACGCGCTGCCGGTGCTCTCGCAGTCGGCGCTGCTCGGAGTGTCCGAGGGGGCGAAGCCGGCGGCCCAGCTCGTGGTCGTGACCGACGGCAGCGAGGGCGAAGGCAGCCGCCTCGGGCTGCCGGTCGACCGCGTGATCGGGCTCGCGCCCGGAAGGCCCGCGCAGGCACGCGGCGCCAGTCCGATCGCAGAGCGCCGGAATCTGGGTGGGCGCATGGCGAACCTGATCGACCCACAGCGGCTGCTCGCGCGCGCGCGAGAGCTGATCGCAAACGCGAGTGCTGCGAGCGGCACCACTGCGCCGACGCGGGAAGGGGACTCCTAGATGGCGAGAATCCTGGTGGCGGACGACGCCTCCTTCATGCGGATGATGATCAAAGAGATCGTGCAGGAGGAGGGTTTCGAGGTCGCGGGCGAAGCCTCCGACGGCGTGCAGGCCGTCGAGCGCTACCGCGAGCTCCAGCCGGACATCGTGACGATGGACATCGTGATGCCGCGCAAGTCGGGCATCGACGCGCTCAAGGCGATCATGCAACTCGACCCGAAGGCCTGCGTCGTGATGTGCAGTGCGCTCGGCCAGGAGTCGCTGGTGGCCGAATCGCTCGCAGCCGGAGCGCGCGATTTCATCGTGAAGCCATTCAAGCCGGCCGCAGTCCTCGCGACGCTGCGAAAGCTGGTCGAGAAGCTCGAGGGCTAGGCGCGGAACGCCTGGGAAAAGCGGCGAGGTCAGGGCTTCGAGCATGGACATGGCGCGTTACCGGGTGGTATTTCTCGAGGAGGCGGCCGATCAGCTGGCCGAGCTCGCGCGGGGTCTGCTCGCGCTCGAGAAGGACGCGGCAGACGCCGAGTCGATCGATCTGGTCTTCCGGATGGCGCACTCGATCAAGGGCATGGCCGGCTCCCTCGACTACGCCTCGGTCGCCGAGGCCGCCCACGAGCTCGAGAGTCACATGCAGGAAATCCGGCGGCGCGGTCGCGCCGAAGCCGCAGAGCTCGCGACGGTCTTTGCAGGCCTCGAAGAGCTCGAGTCGCTGATCGCCGGCGTGCGCAGCAGCGGCGCAGCGCCTCCGCGGCAGACCGCGCTCAAAAAAAAAAGCCTGAAATCGGCCGGGACGCAGACGAGCCGGCGCTGACCGGAGCTGAGGCTGCGGCGGCCGCTGCGGCAGCGGTTGCCGACCGGGCGCCCGCGCAGCAGGGACCCGTCCCGGAGTCCGCGGCGGCGCCCGAAGCGCGACCGCGCCGCGGCAACCCGGAGGCGCCGAAGCCGCCCGCGACGGTACGCGTCCGCACCGAAGTCCTGGATCGCTTTCTCTCGACCGTCGGCGAGGTGATCCTCTCGTCGAATCAGCTGCGCACGACCGCCGCGCGCCGCAACTCGGCTCCGGCCAAGCTCGAGAGCCGGCTGAACCGCATGGATCGCGTCGTCGGAGAGCTGCAGCGGCGCGCGCTCGAGCTGCGGACCACGCGACTCGAGCGCATCCTCGAACCGCTGCCGCGCCTCGCGCGGGACCTCGCTCAACGCCTGGGCAAGCGCGTCGAGGTCGAGATCCGAAATGCCGACGTCGAGCTCGACCGCTCGATCCTCGATCGCCTCTCGGATCCGCTCGTGCACGTGATCCGCAACTCCGTCGATCACGGGATCGAGCCCGTCGCGACGCGCGTCGCGCGCGGCAAGCCCGAGATCGGCCGGATCCGGATCGATGCGGCGCGCGATCGCGATTCGATCCGGATCTCGATCCGCGACGACGGCGGCGGCGTCGATCTCGAGCGCGTGCGCGAGCGCGCGATCGAGGCGGGGCTGGTGATCCCGGATCTGGCCTGCGACCTGCCGCCCGAGCAGATCATCGCGTTCATCTTCCACCCGGGGTTGTCGACGGCGCGGAAGGTCTCGGAGGTCTCGGGGCGCGGCGTCGGGATGGACGTGGTGCGCTCCACGATCGAGGCGCTGGGTGGCCAGGTCGAGCTGTCCAGCCAACCCGGCGTCGGCACGGCGATCGATCTCGTGGTGCCGGTCACGGCCGCGGTCCAGCGCGTGCTGATCGTCGACGCCGGCGGCGGCCGCAGCGCGATCCCGGTCGCACGCGTCGAGCGCATCGTCGAGGTGCGGCGCGATCAGGTCGAGATCGCCGCGCGCGAGGCCTTCGCGCTCGTCGACGGCGAGCCCCTGCCGCTGTTCTTCCTGCGCGACGCGATCGCCCCGGTTGCGCCCGGCGCCGCAGCGCGCACCGGCCTGCCGCGGGATGCCGGGCTCGAGGTGCTGACCCTGCTGCTCACGGACGTGCGCGGCGAACGCGTCGCGCTGTGCGTCGATCGCGTCCACAGCCAGGAGCAGATCTACGTGAAGCCGGTGCCGCCGCTGCTGGCGGGGCTGAAGGCCCTGGCCGGCCTCACGCTGCTCGGCGACGGGCGTCCGGTCTTCCTGCTCGATCTGAACCAGCTGGTGTAGGGATGGGCACGAGCGCGCGCGCATTCACTCCGATGACCCTCGCCGACGCATGGCTCGCAGCGATTGCCCCGCGCGCCGAAGGCGCCGCGTTGGCCTTCGAGCAGCTCTGGCAGCGGCCGCTGTCGGCGGACGCCGGAGCGCAGGTCGATCTCTGCGCGCCGCTGGCGCCGGATTGGGGCGCCGGCGTGTACTTCGAGCTCGAGGGGGACGCCGTGGGCTGCATCGCACTGCTGCTGCGCGAGACGGCCGGTCCAACAGCCGCGAGCGCCGGCGCAGGCGCATCCGAAGCGCCTCGCCTGCTCCTGATCGAGCTCGCGAACATCGTCGCGTCGCAGGTCGTCTCGGGCCTCGCCGACGCGCTCGCGGGCCGCATCCTGCCCTCGATCCCGCGCCTGGTCTCCGGACCGCCCGAGCGGGAGCTCGCGCGCAGGCGCGAGCGGCTGCGGCTCGGGGCGCGCGCAGTGCGCATCGAACTCGGCTTCCGCGCGCAGGGCTGCGAGCCCGAGCTGCTGCTCGTGTTGATCGCAGAGCTGCCCGCACAGCGAGCGCTCTGATACGTTCGTCCGAGCATGGACCCCGAGCGCGTTCGCGCCCTGCTCGAGGAGATTCGCGCGGGAGCGCTGTCGCCGCAGCAAGGCGTCGAGCGACTCGCGCTGCTGCCCTTCGTCGACGTCGCGGACGCCCGGGTCGACACCCATCGCGCGCTGCGCCAGGGGCTGCCCGAGGTGATCTACGGTCCAGGCAAGACGCCGCTCCAGATCTGCGAGATCGCGGCCGCGCTGCGCAGCGCCGGTCAGCCGGTGCTCGTCACGCGCGTGGCGCTCGAAGTGGCGCGCGAGGTCTGCGCGCAGAGCCCGGAGCTGCCCGATCACGATCCCGTCGCGCGGCTCTTGTGGTTCGGGCCCGCCGAGGTCGAGATTCGCGGGCGCGGCACGATCGCGGTCGTCTCGGCTGGCACGGCCGATCTGCCGGTCGCGGCCGAGGCCGCCGCGGTGGCGAGGCGCTTCGGAAACAAGGTCGAGATGTTGGTCGACGTCGGGGTCGCGGGTCTGCACCGGCTGCTCGCCGCGGGCGAGGTCTTGCGCGGGGCGCGCGTGCTGATCGTCGTCGCCGGCATGGAAGGCGCGCTGCCCTCGGTGGTCGGCGGCCTCGTCGCAGCGCCCGTGATCGCGGTCCCGACCAGCGTGGGCTACGGGGCCTCCTTCGGCGGCCTCACGGCGCTGCTGGGGATGCTCTCGAGCTGCGCCTCGAACGTCAGCGTGGTCAACATCGACAACGGATTCGGGGCCGCGCATGTCGCGACGCTCATCAACCGCGCCTAGCAAAAAGGCGCCGCGCAGCGCCGGTGGGCTGCTGCACCTCGATACCTTCTCCGGAATCGCCGGCAACATGTTCCTCGGCGCGCTGATCGATGCGGGGCTGCCGCAGCGGGAGCTCGAGTCTGCGCTGCGCGGGCTCGGCGTCGCGCACCAGCTGCGCGTCAGGAAGGTGCGGCGCGGACCGCTCGCGGCGCGCTATGTCGAAGTGCTGGCCCCGAGCGGAGGCGTGCGCAAGCGGGTCGGCGCCGGGGCGTTCCGACTGGTCGAGTCCGCTGCACCCGAGCGCCATGCTCATGCTCACGCTCACGACACCGATCACGATCGCGACGCCCGCCACGGCCATGGCCGTGGGCAGCGCCAGCGCCATCTGCACGACCACTCGCAGGGGCGGCCCTACGCAGAGATCCAGCGCCTGCTGCGCCGCGCGCGGCTGCCGGGCAAGGCGCGCGAGCGCGCCGAGGCGATCTTCGACGCGCTGGCCCGCGCCGAGGCCACGGTACACGGCATTCCGCTCGCCCGGGTGCACTTTCACGAGGTCGGGATGGTCGACGCGATGGTCGACATCGCGGGCGCCGCGGTGGCGCTCGAGCTGCTCGGCGTCGCTCGCGTCACGGCGGCGCCGGTGGCGCTGGGTCACGGGGCGGTCGAGTCCGCCCACGGCCGGCTGCCGCTGCCCGCGCCGGCCACGCTCGAGCTGCTGCGCGGCATTCCGAGCGTGCCGGCGCACGTCCCCTGGGAGACAGTGACGCCGACTGGCGCTGCGATCCTGCGCTGCGTCGTCGACGAGTTCTGCGCGTTGCCCGCGATGACGATCGATGCCGTCGGCTACGGAGCCGGCAACGATCGACCGGGTCCGATGCCGAACGTGCTGCGCGCTGTGCTGGGCCGAGAGAGCGGGCTGCTGCGCGACCGCATCAGCGTGCTCGAGACCCACCTCGACGACCTGGTGCCCGAGCATTTCGATTATCTGATGGAATCGCTCTTCGAGGCCGGGGCGCTCGATGTCTCGCTCCAGCACCTGCAGATGAAGAAGAACCGACCGGGTTTCCTGGTGCGTGTGCTGGCAAAGCCATCGGAGCGCCAAGCGCTCGCACGGCTGCTGTTCTCGCGCTCGACCGCGATCGGCGTGCGCGTGAACGACGCGGAGCGACTCCTGCTGCGGCGCGAGGAGCGGCGCGTCTCGACGCGCTACGGGCGGCTGCGCGTGAAGATCGTCTTCGACGAGCAGGGGGTGGGCAGCGCGTCGGCCGAGTACGACGACTGCAAGCGCGCCGCGCTGCGTCACGGCATCGCGCTCCGCCTGGTGATCCAGGAGGCGGAGGCCGCCGCGGCAGCCGAGCTGTGACGGCGGAGAGCGCGGGCGCGCCCGATCCGGGCAGCTTCGACCTCCGCGGGCACGGCATCGCCGCGGGCGCGCGCGAATCGCGCGCGGTGCTGTGCTTGCACGGCCTCACGGCCACGCCCTACGAGGTCAGGCCCGTGGCCGAGGCGCTGGCGCTGCGCGGCTTCCGCGCGCTCGGACCGCTGCTCCCGGGGCACGGGACGCAGCCTCGTGACCTCGCGCGCGTTCCCTGGCAGGCCTGGCTCGAAGCGGCGCGTGCTGCCCACGCGGAGCTCGCGGCGTTGCACCTGCGCGTCTTCGCGGTCGGAACCTCGATGGGCGGCCTGCTGGCGCTGGCGCTCGCGGCCGAGCAACCGCTCGCGGGCATCGCGACGATCGGCACGCCGCTCGCGCTGCGCCTGCCGCCCGATCCGATCTTGGCATTAGTCCAGCGCCTGCGCCCCTTCCTGCCGAAGCGGGGCGGGCCCGACATCCGCGATCCGGCGGCGCGCGCGCGACACCCGACCTACCCCGTGATGCCGCTCGCGAGCGTGCGGCAGCTGCTGCGGCTGCAGCACTTCGTGAAGCAGAAGCTGGCCCTGGTGCGGGCGCCGATCTTCGCGGCCCACGGCGCGCACGACCGCAGCGCCGATCCCGCAGACCTCGACGCGCTGCTCGCGGGGGTCGGGTCGCAGCGCAAGCAGCGCCTGCTGCAGCCCGATGCTGCGCACATCGCGACCGTGGATTTCGGCGGCCCCGAGCTGGCGCGCCGGATCGCCGATTTCTTCGACAGCATCGAATGAAACGCAGCGGTGTCGCCCGCTCGGGGCGCGAGCCCACGGACGCACGGCGCCAGCCGAGCGGACCCTGGGTGCTGTGATCCCCGTCACATCCGACGCGTGGGGATCGCGGTCCCGCGCGCTCTTCCGGCAGCGTCCGGCGGTGCTACGTTCCCGCGCCGAGCGGACCGGGTCCGCTCCACATCACATGCCGCATCGATCGAGAGCGGCGTTAGGAGAGGGAGAGGCGAATGGGGGAACTTCCCAACGCGGTAGTGAAGCGACTGCTGACCAAGCACGGCGGCGATCTGCGCGTCTCCGGCGGAGCGCTCGATCTCGCGGTGCAGGCGGCCGAGAACTACATCGCGCGGCTCGCGCAGGAGGCAAGTGCCTCGGCCGTCGAGAACAAGCGCAAGACCGTGATGGACACCGACGTGCAGGCGGCGCGGGCCAAGCTGGCGATCTGATCCTGCGGCTGCATGCGAAAGGCCCCGGAGCCGTGGAGCTCCGGGGCCTTCGTCTTCTCTGAAGCCGCGCCGCGCGCTCGCGCGCGCAGGGGCCGGCTACATGCCCATGCCACCCATTCCGGGCATGCCGCCGCCCGGGGCGCCGTGGCCGTGGCCCTTCTCCTCGGGCTTCTCCGCCACCATGCACTCGGTGGTGAGCAGCAGTGCGGCCACGCTGGCCGCATTCTGCAGCGCGGTGCGCACGACCTTGGTCGGGTCGATCACGCCGGCCTTGATCAGGTCTTCGTACTGCTCGGTCATCGCGTTGAAGCCGAAGGCGCCCTTGGCGTTCTTCACCTTGTCCACGACGATCGAGCCGTCGATGCCCGCGTTCTCTGCGATGCGGCGCAGCGGCTCCTCGACGGCGCGGCGGATGATGTTCACGCCTGCCACCTGCTCGTCGGGTACCTTGAGCTCGTCCAGCATGCGCTGGGCGCGGATCAGGGCCACCCCGCCGCCGGGGACGATGCCCTCCTCGATGGCTGCGCGGGTCGCATGCAGCGCATCCTCGACGCGCGCCTTCTTCTCCTTCATCTCGGTCTCGGTGGCCGCGCCGACCTTCACGACGGCGACGCCGCCCACGAGCTTGGCCAGGCGCTCCTGGAGCTTCTCGCGGTCGTAGTCCGAGGTCGTGACTTCGACCTGCTGGCGGATCTCGTTGCAGCGGCCCTCGATGTCCTTCTTGGAGCCGGCGCCGTCGATGATCGTGGTGTTGTCCTTGTCGATCTGGATGCGCTTGGCGCGGCCCAGGTCCTTGAGGGTCACGTTTTCGAGCTTGAGGCCGAGCTCCTCGGCGATCACCTGGCCACCGGTCAGGACGGCCATGTCCTGCAGCATCGCCTTGCGCCGGTCTCCGAAGCCCGGAGCCTTGACCGCCGCGACCTGCAGCGTGCCGCGCAGCTTGTTCACGACCAGCGTCGCGAGTGCCTCGCCCTCGATGTCCTCCGCGACGATCAGCAGCGGCTTGCCCTGACGCGCCACCTGCTCGAGCAGCGGCAGCAGGTCCTTCATGTTGCTGATCTTCTTCTCGTTGAGCAGGATCAGCGGCTCCTCGAGAACGGCCTCCATCTCCTCGGTGTCGGTCACGAAGTAGGGCGACAGGTAGCCGCGGTCGAACTGCATGCCCTCGACCACCTCGCGCACCGAGTCCATCGACTTGGCCTCTTCGACGGTGATCACGCCTTCCTTGCCGACCTTCTCCATCGCTTCGGCGATCATCTTGCCGATCGCCTCATCGCTGTTCGCGGAGATCGTGCCGACCTGCGCGATCTCGTTCGTGTCGCGCGTGGGCTTCGACATCTTCTTGAGCTCGTCGACGATCGAGGCGACCGCGGCGTCGATGCCGCGCTTGATGTCCATCGGGTTCATGCCGGCGACCACGAGCTTGCTGCCCTCGCGGAAGATCGCCTGCGCGAGCACGGTCGCGGTCGTGGTGCCGTCACCGGCGACGTCGGAGGTCTTGCTCGCGACCTCCTTCACCATCTGCGCGCCCATGTTCTCGAAGCGGTCCTCGAACTCGATCTCCTTGGCGACGGTGACGCCGTCCTTGGTGACCGTCGGCGAGCCGAAGCTCTTCTCGATCACGACGTTGCGGCCCTTCGGGCCGAGGGTCACGCGCACCGCGTTGGCGAGCCCGTTGACTCCCGCCAGCAGCTTTGCGCGCGCTTCCTGGTCGAATTTCAGTTCCTTGGCCATTTGCGTGTTCTCCTGTCGGAGCGGTCGCGCTGGGGGAGACGCGCTCCGGGTGATGAGTGCTCGGACGCGGCGTCCGAGTCAGGGTTGCGAGTGCTACTCGAGGATCCCGAGGACGTCGTCCTCGCGCAGGATCAGGTGCTCCTCGCCCTCGATCTGGACCTCGCTCCCCGAATACTTGCTGAACAGGATCCGGTCGCCCTTCTTGACGTCGAGCGGCTGGAGCTTGCCGTCGTCCTGCACCTTGCCGGCGCCGACAGCGATCACTTTGCCCTCCTGGGGCTTCTCCTTCGCGGTGTCGGGGATGATGATCCCGCCGGCGGTCTTCGCCTCCTCTTCGATGCGCTTCACCAGGATCCGATCCTGGAGCGGGCGGATCTTCATGGGTCTCCTCCGTGATGGGTCCGCGCTGCCCGGCGGGTTGCTGGAGCCGGGCAGAGAACAGCGGCCTGGGTTTCAGTTGTGATCACGCTCCACCCGACCGACCTGGTTCTGGGATGGAGCGCGCAATTGGCAGTCGCAACGTCAGACTGCCAACCGGCCGCAATCTAGGGCCCGCGAGTCCGCGCTTCAAGTCGGGATCGAGAACTTTTTCTGCAGCGCGTCTCCGGCCCTGCGGGTCCCGGGCCGCTCCCCACCCGGAACCCGCAGTGCAAGCCGCTTCGGCGCGCAGCGAGGGAAGCCGAGCGGAGAGCGGGTGGGACCGGGCCGCTCCCGGACCGGGACCCGCAAGGCTTGGCGCTGCAGCGATAGCTGCGCTCGGCCGATCCGAGGGCGCATGCCTTCGGGTGCCCCGAGCGCGTTGGATCCGGTGGCCGCGGAGGTCGCTCGCGCCGCCCGCCGGCTCGGCGAGGTCTACCGACTCGGGCTCCGCTTCGAGCCCGAGCGCTTCTTGATCGACGCCTGCGCCGCACGCGAGCTGTTCTCGGAGCTCCGCCCGCGCTCCGGTCTGCTCGTGCTCGAGGAGGCTCAGGAGCTCCACTGCGCGCTCTACATCGATCCCGCGGACGCCGAGAACGCGGACACGATCGCCGAGGAGACCAGCCACCTGGTCTGCGTCGCGTGGCACGCGGCCCAGGAGCGCCGCGTTTCGAGCCTCGCGCTCGAGCTCCAGTCCGAGGTCGATCGCTACCTGCTCGCGCGCCTCGATGGGCGCGAGGCGTTGCGGCATTTCCGCGACTTCGCCTGGGCGGACTGGCTCGGGCCCGCGGAGCGCGAGCGCTACGCGACCGCCCACCATGCGGCGCAGCGCTACTGCGCCGCACTCGAGGAGCGCTACCCGTGCCGCGAACACACCGGTGCGCTGCTCGCGGAGCTCCGGCACTACTACCGGGCTGACCAGGAGCGCAAGCTGCGCGCGGGCCTGGACGCGCCGCTGCGGGCGTAGCCTTGTGGTCCCGGTCCGGGCGCAGCCCGGCGCTCCCGCGCTGCGCTCGCCCGCAGTTGGCTGCGCGCCGGGGCGGCTTGTTTTCACTCCGCTCGCCTTTGGCTCGCTGCGCGCCGAAACGGCTTGCCCGCACTCCAGCTGGGCTGTGCCTCGCTGCGCGCCGAAACGGCTTGCGGACCTTGCAGGCCTTGCGGGTCCCGGGTCGGGAGCGGCGCGACGGCTTGCGGCGTTTGCGAATTTCGTGTTTCATTCGAGCGAATGGAACACGAAGGCATGCCATGGCCCTGACGCGACGCCAGCGAGAGGTCTACGACTTCATCCGGCACTTCGTCGAGGAGAACGGCTATTCGCCGAGCCTCGAGGAAATTGGCGCCGCGTTCGGGCTCTCCTCTGTCGCTACGGTTCACAAGCACGTCCAGCACCTCGTCGAGAAAGGCTTCCTGCGCAAGGCCTGGAACCGCTCGCGTTCGGTGGAGCCGATGCTTCCGGTCGCGGAGGGGGCCGTCACGCTGCCGCTGCTCGGCTGCGTCGTCGCAGGCGCGCCGATCGAGGCCGTCGAGGTCGCGGAAAGCATCGAAGTGCCGCGCGATCTCGTGCCGCGCCGCGGCGAGAGCTTCGTGCTGCGCGTGCGCGGCGACTCGATGATCGACGAGCAGATCCGGGACGGCGACTTCGTGATCGTCGAGAGCCGGCGCGAGGCGCGCGACGGCGACACCATCGTCGCGCTGGTGCACGGCCAGGAAGCCACGCTCAAGAAGTTCTTCCGGCGCGGGCGCCGGATCCGGCTGCAGCCCGCGAACGCCTCGATGGCCCCGATCGATCTGCCGGCGTCGGAGGTGCAGGTGCGGGGCGTGGTGCGGGGGCTGCTGCGGAAGTACTGAAGCGCCCGGCTTGATTTTCGGGGCTGATTCGGGACGCTCTTGCCCCGGCCGCGCGATTCTGGGGGCAGGAGGAGCGGCCCTGAGCGACATGCCCGAAAGCGTCCGCATCACCCGCGCAATCGAGTTCTCCGCATCGCTCCGCTATCGACTGCCGGAGCTCTCGGAAGCCGAGAATCGCGCGCTCTTCGGCGCGCAGGCCTCCCAGCACGGGCACAACTACCGGCTCGAAGTCACGCTGTGCGGTGAGCCGGATCCGATCACGGGCATGGTCATGGATCTCAAGGATCTCGACGAGCTGCTCGAACGCGAGGTCATGACGCGCTTCGACCACCGCGATCTGAACACCGACACCGATTGCTTCGAGAAGCGGCCCCCGACCCCCGAGAACCTGCTGCGTGTGATCCGCGATCTGCTCGCGGCCGCGCTGCCGGAGGGGCTGCTCGACCGCATCCGGCTCTACCGGGACGCCGAGCTGTGGGTCGACTGGATCGAGCCGGAACGGAGCCGCAGGTGATCGCGCTGACCCGCCGCTATGCGTTCCCCGCGGCTCACGTGCTGAGCCATCCCTCGCTCGGGGAAGCGGAGAATCGCCGCATCTACGGCAAATGCGCGAATCCGGCCGGCCACGGCCACAACTACGGCATCGAGGTGACGGTCTCCGGGCCGCAGGACGCTCGGACCGGGCGCATCCTCGATCCGGAGCGCCTCGACTGCCTGGTGCAGGAGCGCGTGCTGGCGCGTTTCTCGCACCGCATGCTGAATCTCGATCCTGCCTTTGCCGAGTGGGTTCCGACGGCAGAGAACATCGCGCGCGTGGTGTACCGCGAGCTCGAGCGCGAGATCCCGGCGCTCGGCGCGGCGCGCCTGTTGCGGGTCCGCGTCCACGAGACGCGCAAGAACAGCTTCGTCTGTGGAGAGCCCGAATGACAGATTTCAACGATCCCCTGGCGCCGCTGGTCCATTCGCTCTTGAAGGAGCTCGGGGAGGACCCCGGCCGCGACGGGCTCGAACGCACGCCGAAGCGCGTCGCGAAGGCGCTGCGATTCCTCACCTCGGGCTATGAACAGGATCCCTACGAGATCTTGAACGACGCGCTCTTCGACGTCACCTACGACGAGATGGTGATCGTCAAGGACATCGAGTTCTACAGCCTCTGCGAGCACCACATGCTGCCCTTCTTCGGGCGCGTGCACGTGGCCTACATCCCGAACGGGAAGGTCGTGGGACTCTCGAAGATCCCGCGCACGGTCGAGATGTTCGCGCGGCGGCTCCAGGTGCAGGAGCGGCTCACCAAAGAGGTCGCGACGACCCTCGAGCAGGTACTCGACCCACGCGGCGTGGCCGTCGTGGTCGAGGCCGTGCACCTGTGCATGATGATGCGCGGCGTGCAGCAGCCGAACTCGTTCGCGATTACGAGCTCGCTACACGGGGTATTCCAGAACGACTCGAAGACGCGCTCCGAGTTCATGGATCTGATCCGACACCGCCGCGAGTCCTTCGCCTAGCGCGAATGGGGGCGGCCCAGGAGCGTCCCCGTCAGCCGAGACCGCAAGCCGCTTCGGCGCGCAGCGAGGCGCAGCCGAGCGCAGCGCGGGAGCGCCGGGCCGCTCCCGGCCCGGGACCCGCAAGGCTAGTCGAGGATCGAGGTGTCGACGAAGAGCTCGCCGGACTGCTCGAGCGCGCTGCGCCGGGCGCTGATCCAGGCTTCGAGCTCCGCATTCTGCTTCTGCTCGAGCAGTGACTC
>CAYTJA010000186.1:0-1705 GCA_964437835.1 uncultured Spirochaetales bacterium | reverse complement strand
CCGCGCAGCTGCAGCGCAAGCAGGCGCCGGGTCGTGCGGTCATCGTCGACCACCAGGATCTTGTTCACGGGCTCGTGTGGATGCTAGGTCCCGCCTGACGAGGGGTCAAGCCTCGGGACGCCTGGTCCAAGCCTTTGTTCGCGATTTCGTGCGACGCTCGCGTCATGTCCACGATGCCGGCCCGGACCGCCGCACTCGCCGCGCTGCTGCTCTCGGCTCTGGTTTCGGCACCGGCGTCGCCCCGTGACGCCCGCGAGGAGCAGACGACACAGGATCCCCTGGCCGCGGAGATCGCGCGCCTCAAGGCCTTTCTCGCCGGCCATGCGGCGAGCGGCGAGATCTGGGACGACGTCCGCAGCGGCAGCGAACCCATGCTGCTGCGCGCCGAGACGGCGCTTCGCGACGGCCGGCGGCTGGTCGCGCTCCAGCGCCTCGCGGCGGCACGCGAGGGCCTTGCCGCCGCGCGCTACCTCGACTCGCTCTCCGGCCCGGAGCGCCGGGATCCCGCGCGCTTTGAGGCCGAGTGGCGGCGCGTCGGCGCGACGTTGCGCGGCGAGCTCGCCACGCCGGGCAAGGACGCGCTCGCAGGCGTGGGACCGGCGGCTGTGCGCGCGATCGGCGAGGCCGCGCTGCCACAGCTGCGCGTCTACTACGAGGCGAGCCTCGACTACGGGCGGAACACCGAGCCCGAGGCCGGGCTCTACTACATCGGCGCGGCGCTGGCGCAGCGCGAGCTTGCCGCTCTCGTGCGCAGCCTGCCGGCTCCGGCTCCCGAGCCGCCGCCAGCGCTACGCTCGCTCGACCCTGAGCTCGGGGCGCTCGAAGCCGAGATGCTCGCGGCCTACCGGCCGCCGCTCTCGATCGACCGGCACGTCGATTTCATCCGCGCGAGCGCCGCGCTCAAGGAGGCCCGCGAGCT
The DNA here is from genome assembly GCA_964437835.1 of uncultured Spirochaetales bacterium. Taxonomy (GTDB): domain Bacteria; phylum Myxococcota_A; class UBA9160; order UBA9160; family SMWR01; genus CAYTJA01. Next base: position 786 of record CAYTJA010000186.1, on the reverse strand, counting down.
CGACGCCCTCGGCCTGCGCTACGGCGCGCTGCTGCGCTACCTGCAGTCGCTGCAGCGCTTCGCCCCGCTGCGCGGCGCTCGGTCCACCCCGGCCGCGGCTGAGGCCGCGCTCGCGGCGCAGCTCCGGCAGTACGACGAGCGCCGCGAGCCACGAGCGCTTGCGGGCTGACCTGGCGCGGATGCTGAAGCTGATCCTGGCGGGCGACAAGGAAGCCGCGCGCGCGCGGGCCGCCACGGCGGACGCGGATCCGCTGCCGCGGCTTCCGGCATTCGCGCTCGTCGACCTCGACGGCCGGCCCGTGACGCCCGAGGACCTGGCGGGAAAGGTGGTGCTGGTCGAGTTCTGGGCCACCTGGTGCCCGCCCTGCCGCGGCACGCTCGCGTGGCTGGGCCGGCTGCAGCAGCAGCACCCGCAGGACGTGGTCGTGCTCGCCGCGGCGATCGAGTCCGAGCAGGCGGACGTCCGCCGCATCCGGGACGAGCTCGGCTTGCCGCTGCGTTTCGGGATGGGATCGCCCGACATGGCGCGCGCCTTCGGCGACTTGAGCGCCGTGCCCACACTCTTCGTGTTCGACCGTCAGGGCCGCACGCGCGGGGCGTTCTACGGCGCGCCGCCCAGCCTCCACGCGGAGGCCGAGCAGGCGCTCGCGGCCGCGCTCGACTAGCCGCCGCTCAGGCGAGGCCGTGGCGCGCGAGGCGCGCGACGTCGGCCATCAGATCGGCGGTCGGGGCGTCGGCCACGATCGCGCCGCCGTCGAGCACGATCGCGCGCGGGCACAGGCGCTC
>CAYTJA010000185.1:0-3669 GCA_964437835.1 uncultured Spirochaetales bacterium | reverse complement strand
CATCGAGCTCGCCCAGCACCGCGCAGCGCGCGCGCGCCAGGCCAGCGGCCGCCGCGCCTGGCTCCGCGCCGCCGGGCTCGGCGCGGGCCGCGCGCTCGGCGTCGCGATCGAGCAGCGCCGCGACGAGTGCGGACTCGAAGTGCGCGCCGCGGCCCGCGCGCGCGGCGGCCAGCAGTGCGTCTCCGGGAGGGAGCTCCGCATCGACCTCGAGCGATTCCGCCTCGCGGAGCCGCAGCCGTTCCGGCGGCAGCGCCAGCACCAGCGGCGAGAGCGGGAGAGCGCCCGCGCCGTCCTCGCGGCGCGCGCTGAAGAGCACGACGCGCGGGCTCGCGGACACGAGCTGCGCGAACAGGTAGCGCTCCTCGGCGTGTCCCTCGGATTTTACCGGCAGATCCGGCAACAGCGCCCGCAGCTCGCGGCGCAGCCCATCGGGCAGCAGCGGATCCTCGTTGATCGGGCGCGGGAAGTGGCCGCGGTTCAGGCCGAGCACGAAGAGTGCTTCGAAGCTGCGCGCGCGCGCCTCGACCAACGTGAGCACCTGCACGCCGCCGCCCGCTCCGCCTAGCGGAGCGCGGCCCGCGCGTTCGAGGCGTTCCTGGGCCAGCAGGCAGAGTTCGTCCGGCGCGAGCGGCGATTCCGCGCGCTCGCGCGCGAGCGGCCCCAGCAGCTCGCTCGCGAGCGCGCCAGCTGCCGCGCCCTGCTGCGACCAACCGAGGCTCGCCGCCGCGAGCACCTCGAGGCCCGCGCGCTGCGCCGCGCAGCTGCGCGCCAGGGCGAGCTGCGACAGCGCCTCGAGCCCTGCGCGAGCCGCGCCCAGTGCCGCGGAGAGAATCTCGGGGGCCTCGCGCGGCGCCGAAACATCCGGCACCGAGCCGAGCACGGCTGCGCCGCGTCGCATCAGCGCGCGGCGCAGCTGTGATCGCTCTGCCAGGCTCGGCCGCCGCGGCGCGTCGCCCTCGCGCAGCGGCGGCAGCGCCTCGAGGGCGTCGAGCCAGAGACCGATCGGCGTGCGTGGGCCGCGCTCGAGCAGCGCGACGAACGCGCGCAGCTGCCGCGCTTCGGAGCCTCCCGGCGCTTGCGCGCCGAGCGCGGAGCATGGGATCGCGAGCCGCGCGAGCTCGCGCCGCAGCGCGATCGCATAGCGCGACAGATCGCGCGCGGCGATCGCGATGCCCTCCGGCTCGACTCCGGAAGCGAGGCAGCGTGCAACCGCGAACGCACACGCGCGCGCCTCGCGCTCGGGAGTCGAGGCGAGGATCAGCTCGAGCGGCGCTCGTGCGTCTGCGGGAGCAGCAACGCCCTCGGAAGCTCCGGCCTGCCCCGCGGCTCCGGCGGGCGGCGCAGCCGCGCGCGCGAGGCGCTCGCCGAGGCGGGCCGCGAATGCGGCCTCGACTCGCTGGCCTCGAAGGTCGCCCGGATCCGGCGGCCGGTCGAAGAGAGCGCGCGCGCCGCAGACCCGCAACAGCGCTTCGAGCCAGTCGCTGTGCACGCCGGTCGCGTCGGCGAAGCCGTGGATGTAGAGCGAGTGCGCGGGCAGGAGCTCTGCACCCTGCGCCTCGAGGCACTCGCGCGCGCTGCGGAATAGCGCCGAGCCGTGGCCGGCCGCTCCGCTCTCGATCTGCGCCGCGATGCGCTGAGCGATGCGCGCGACCGCGAGCGCGCGCTCGCGCGCATCCCCCTGCGCGGAGCCGGCCTGCTCGATTGCTTCGTAGACGAATTCGGCGTGGTGGGAGCCGAAGCCGGCGTCGAGCAGGTCGGAGACGGCCGCCTGCACCGCTTGGTACCCGCCGCGCAGCCGCTCCAGCGATGCCCGGAGCAGCGGCTCGCGGCGCGCCTCGCGGCGCACGTGCACCGGCATCAAGAGCGCGCTCGCCGGCGCTGCAACACCCGCACGCTCGCAGACTTCGAGCGCGAGGGCCGTGCTGGTCTGGATCAGGATGCCGGCCGATCCGCGCCCGAGCGCGCGCGCGAGGCCGCCCGCGAGCTGCGAGCGCAGGCTGCGCGAGGGCACGACGACGCGCAGCGGGCGCGCGAGCAGCGAGGGATCGCGCCGAATCGCCTCGGCATGCGCGCAGAGCTCTGCCAGCACCCGAGCCTCGACCACCCGCGGACCCGCGCCGAACCAGACGCAGCCCGGCGCGAGACGCTCCGAATCGACGGCGGCACCCGCGGCCGCCGAGGCGCCGCCAGCCTCCGCAGCGCCCGGATCGGATCGGAAGAGCTCACCCTGCATTTCCGCCGGCCACTCTACAGCGCAGCTGCGACAGCTGCGGTCACACGCGAGGCTGCAACCGCAGCTGCTCCGCTCGGCGGCCAGGGCCGGAGTTCGTGCGGACCTGGGGCGCGTACACGGCCACTGCTCTGCGGGACGCTCGACGCCTCGCAGTGCCAGGCGCCCGCAAAGGACATCCTCGGGCGCGCGCCGGGTCACGGAATCGGCCGGCCGCCTGCTCGGCCTCGGGCCCAGGATCTCCGACTTCGAAACCCGCGCGCTCGGCGAGCTCGGACAGGCCTTCCGCTGGCCCTGCGGGTCCCGGGCCGGGAGCGGCCCGGCGCTCCCACACAGCTCGCCTGCGGTTCGCCGCGCGCCGGGGCGGCTTGTTTCACTCCGCTCGCCTTTGGCTCGCTGCGCGCCGAAACGGCTTGCCTGCTCTCCGCTCGGCTTCGCCTCCCTGCGCGCCGAAGCGGCTTGCCCAGTACCGGATTCCGTTCCCCGGGCCAGCGCGAAGCGGCGCTCTCGCCTGGCGCGGGATCCTCGCGACCCGGAGTTGGGCGGGCCCGCAGAAAAGTCATAGTTGTATTTTCTAATATCTGATGTTAGAAAACTCATCCATGCGTGATGTCGAGCGCGAGCTCCGGAAGCAAGTCCTCCGGGCGGCCCGAGCCTTTCCGGCGGTCGTGCTCACGGGTCCGCGGCGGGCGGGGAAGACGTATCTGTTGCGCAGGCTCCTGCCGCGAGCCGAGTACCACTTGTTCGAGGATCCCGACCTGGTCGCGCGCTTCCGGCGTGATCCACAGGGCTTCCTCGACGCTGTGCGGCCTCCGGTGATCCTGGACGAGATCCAGAAGGTGCCGGAGGTCTTCGACTACGTCCGCACACGCATCGATCGAGCACCGAAGAAGCGCGGCCTGTGGTTCCTGACGGGGTCGCAGGAGAGTGGTCTGATGAGCTCGGTGAGCGAGTCGATGGCGGGGCGCGCCGCCATCCTGCAGCTCTGGCCGCTCTCGGCGAGCGAGACGCGCAAGGTGAGCGTGCTGCGTGGAGGGTACCCGGAGGCACTGGCCCGACCGAGGACGGCCGGGCTGTGGTTCGCCGCGTTCGTGCAGACGTATCTCGAGCGTGACGTGCGCGCGGTGACCGCGGTGCAGGACCTCATCACCTTCCGCCGCTTCCTGGCGCTGCTCGCCAGCCGTCACGGTCAGGTGCTGAACAAGAGCGACATCGCCGCGCCGCTCGGCGTGAGCGTGCCGACGCTTGGACGTTGGCTGGCCATCCTCGAGGCCACTGCGCAGGTCCTGATCGTGCCGCCTTACTTCGAGAACCTGGGCAAGCGTCTGATCAAGTCGCCCAAGGTGTACATCGCCGACTCGGGGCTCGCCTGTCACTTACTCGGCATCGAGACCGAAGCCGAGCTCGCGAAGTCGCCGTTTCTCGGCGCGCTCTTCGAA
>CAYTJA010000184.1:0-9448 GCA_964437835.1 uncultured Spirochaetales bacterium | reverse complement strand
GGAATCCCGTGCTGCTGCACCAGGCGCTGCGCCTGAGTCCCCTTGCCGGCTCCCGGCGGGCCGAGCAGCAGCAGGTTCATCGCGGCCGCGCTCATCGGCCGAGCCTGCCGCGGATGCGCGCGCCCTTGACGAAGCCCTCGTACTGCCGCGACACCAGGTGCGCCTCGATCTGCGCGATCGTGTCGAGCCCCACGCCGACGACGATCAAGAGCGCCGTGCCACCGAAGTAGAAGGGCACGTTGAAGCGGTAGGCGAGGATCGTCGGCAGCACGCAGATCGCGGCGATGTAGATCGCACCGACCAGCGTGATCCTGGAGAGGATGCGGTCGATGTACTCCGCGGTCTTCTTGCCGGGGCGGATTCCCGGGATGTAGGCGCCGGAGCGCTTGATGTTCTCCGCCACGTCGTTCGGGTCGATCATGACGGCCGTGTAGAAGTAACAGAAGAAGACGATCAGCCCGATGTAGAGCATCTGGTACGGGATGCTCGCGAAATTCAGGTATTCGTCGATGAAGGACTGCAGCGCCGGCGAGTCGCTGAACTGCCCGATCATCAGCGGGAAGGTCAAGAGCGACGACGCGAAGATCGCCGGGATCACGCCCGCGGTATTCACGCGCAGCGGGAAGTAGCTCATGCCGCCCTGCATCACGCGGCGCCCGACGACGCGGCGCGCGTGCTGGATCGGAATCCGCCGCTGGCCGCGCTCGACGACGACCACCGCGCCCACTACGCCAACCGCAAACGCGGTCAGCAAGATCAGGCCGATCAACGAGAACTGGTCGGTCTGGATCAGCTCGTAGACCTGCATCAACGCGGAGGGGATGCTCACGATGATGCCGGTGAAGATCATCAGCGAGATGCCGTTGCCGATCCCGCGTTCGGTGATCTGCTCGCCGAGCCACATGATGAAGGCCGTGCCGGAAGTCAGCGTGATCACGCACATCGAGCGGAAGCGCCAGCCCGGATCCAGCACCGCGCCTTCTCCGAACTGCCCTCGCTCGAGGGAAGTCGCGATCAGGAAGCTCTGGAACAGCGCGAGGCCGATCGTCGCATAGCGCGTCCACTGGTTGATCTTCTTGCGGCCGGACTCGCCCTCCTTGCGCACGGCGTCGAGCTGCGGGATCACGACACTCATCAGCTGGAAGATGATCGATGCGCTGATGTAGGGCATGATGCCCAGAGAGAAGATCGAGAGCTGCTCCAGCGCACCGCCCGAGAAGAGACTGAAGAGGCCGAACATCGTTCCCGACATCTGCTCGAAGAAGCTCTTCACCACCGCGGGGTCGATCCCGGGCGTCACGATGAAGCTGCCGAGCCGATACACCGCGAGCAGCAGGAACGTAAAGACGATCCGCTGCCGCAGCTCGGTGATGCGCGCGATGTTCTGGATCCCGCCAATCATGTCAGGAGTTCGACCCTCCCGCCCGCGGCACTGACCTTCGCCTGCGCCGCCGCACTCGCGGCGTGCACCGAGAGCACGAGACCGCGCGGGGCAGTGCCCTCGGCGAGCAGCTTCACGGGATCTTTGCTGTGCCGGATCAAGCCCCGCGCCTGGAGTGCCTCGACGTCGACGTTCGCGCCCTCGCCGAAGACCGCGAGCGCCGTGAGATTCACGATCCGAAAGCGCCTCGGGTTCGGGCTGCGGAAGCCGCGCTTCGGCAGGCGCCGCGTGAGCGGCATCTGCCCGCCTTCGGAGTGGATCCGAACTTCGCGGCCCGACGAGCGGTGGCCCTGGCCCTTGGTGCCGCGGCCGGCCGTCTTGCCGATGCCCGTGCCGGGACCGCGCGCCTTGCGGACTTTCTTCGTCACCGCGCCCGGGCGCGGCTTGAGTCGATCGAGCATCTACTTCTCCAGGATCGCGACGAGGTGCTTGACCTTGTCGAGCATTCCGCGAACCGCCGGCGTGTCCTCGCGCTCGACGACCTGCTGCATCCGCCGCAGCCCGAGCCCGCGCAGCGTCGCCCGCTGCTTCTGGTTGCAGCAGATCTGGCTGCGGACCCACTGGATGCGAAGTCGCGCGCTCATATCCGGCCGAGCTCCTGCAGGCGCTCGCGCGGATCGCGCAGCTCGCGCAGCGCCGTCAATGTCGCGCGCACGACGTTGTGCGGATTGCTGGTGCCGAGCGTCTTGGTCAGGACGTCGCGTACGCCCGCGGCCTCGAGCACCGCCCGCACCGCCCCACCCGCGATCACTCCGGTGCCGGCCGAGGCCGGGCGCATCAGCACGCTCGCGGCGCCGAACTTGCCGATGACGTCGTGCGGCAGCGTGCCGTCCTGGAGCGGGGCCCGCAGCAGCGCCTTGCGCGCCCGCTCGACGCCCTTGCGGATCGCCTCGGGCACTTCCCCGGCCTTGCCGTAGCCGGCGCCTACGACGCCGTCGCCATTTCCGACCACGATCAGCGCGCCGAAGCTGAAGCGGCGGCCGCCCTTCACGACCTTCGCGACCCGGTTGATGTGGATCACGCGGTCGGTCAGCTCGTAGTCGTTCGGATTCAGATGCTCGGTCGCCATTCCTCAAACCTCTCGATCGTGGCAAGCACTGCGCTCAGAACTGGAGGCCCGCCTCGCGCGCGGCCTCCGCAAGCGCCTTCACGCGCCCGTGGTACAGGAAACCGTTGCGGTTGAAGACCACCCGCTGGATCTGCTTCTCGCGCGCGAGCGCTGCCACTGCCTGGCCGACCTTGACGGCCGCGGCGACCGAGCCCGTGGACGCGATGCCCTCGGCGACTGCCTTCGCGCGCGTCGACACCGTACCGAGCGTGCGACCCGTGACCGGATCCTCGAGCTGGGCGTAGATGTGTTTCGCGCTGCGGAAGACCGTCAGCCGCGTGCGATCGCTGCGCGCGATCTTCCGGTGCACGCGCGCCTTGCGCGCTTCGTGCTTGTGCAGCTTCTGGTTGCGGATCTTGGGCTTCATCCGATTCTGCGCTCCCGACTAACCGGCCGCACCGGCCTTGCCGACCTTCCGCCGCACGCGCTCATTGGCATAGCGGACGCCCTTGCCCTTGTAGGGCTCCGGCGGCCGCAGCGAGCGGACGTTGGCGACGAATTGACCCACCTGCTGGCGATTCACACCTTCGACGCGGACCGTCACGTTCTTTTCCACGGAGACCTTGATCCCCTCCGGGATCGGGACCACCACGGGGTGTGAGAATCCGAGCTGCAGCGTGAGATTCTTGCCCGAGGCCTCTGCGCGGTAGCCCACCCCCTGGATCTCGAGCTCGCGCACGAAGGGCTCATTCACCCCGCGCACCATGTTCGAGGCGAGTGCGCGCGCGAGGCCGTGCGCGGCGCGCGTCGGCTTGCGCTCGTCGGCGCGCGTGAACCGGACGCTGCCGCCGCTGATCTCGATCGCGATGCCGCGCGGCATGCGTTCCGCGGCCTGTCCCTTCGGCCCCTTGACCTTCAGCAGGCCGCCCTGGAACACGACCTCGACCCCCTGCGGGATCACCACCGGCTGTTTTCCGATGCGCGACATCGAGCTACCAGACCTCGCAGAGCAGCTCGCCGCCGACGCCGGCTTCGCGCGCGGAGCGGTCGGAGAGGATGCCCTTCGAGGTCGAGAGCAGGGCCACGCCGAGCCCGTTGCGCACCTTCGGCACGCCGTCCTTGGCCACATAGACGCGGCGACCCGGGCGCGAGCGGCGGCGGATGCCATCGATCAGCGCGCGGCCGTCGGCGCTGTAGCGCACGCCGAGCACGAGCTCGGGATGGCCGTCCACGGCTTCGACGCGCACCGCGCCGAGGAAGCCCTCTGCAACGAGCAGCTTCGCGACTGCGAGCTTCATGCGCGACGACGGGCAGCGCGTCTCGCGGTGGCGCGCGTGGCCCGCATTCCGGATGCGGGTCAGCATGTCTGCGATCGGGTCGGTCATCATGTTCGGAACGGAACCCCCAGATGCGTGAGCAGCGCGCGGCCCTCGGCATCGTTCCGGGCCGTGGTGCAGATCGTCACGTTCATGCCCGTGATCCGCTCGACTTTGTCGTAGTCGATCTCGGGAAAGATGATCTGTTCGCGCAGGCCCATCGAGTAGTTGCCGCGGCCATCGAAAGCCTTCGGCGAGACTCCCTTGAAGTCGCGCACGCGTGGGAGCGACACGTTCACGAGCCGGTCGAAGAACTCCCACATGCGATCGCCGCGCAGCGTGACGACCGCGCCGACGGCCTGACCCTCGCGCAGCTTGAAGGCCGCAATCGACTTCTTGGAGCGCCGGATCGCGGGCTTCTGGCCGGTGATCGCGGCGAGCTCCTCGGCGGCCTTGTCCAGCAGCTTCGGGTTTTGCGTCGCCTCGCCGAGGCCGATGTTCACGACGATCTTCTCGAGCTTCGGCACCTGGTGGAGGTTCGCGAAACCGAACTCCTGCGAGAGCTTCGGCACGATGTCTTTGCGATAGGTCTCGAGCAGCCTGGGGCGCACCTAGAGCACCTCCGGAGCCAGCGAGATGATCTTCATGAAGCGCGCCGCGCGCAGCTCGCGCGCCACCGGGCCGAAGATGCGGGTTCCGATCGGCTCCTTCTGATTGTCGATCAGCACGGCGGCGTTGTCGTCGAAGCGGATGTAGGAGCCGTCCGCCCGCCCCACGCTCTTCTTCGTGCGCACGACGACGGCCCTCTTGACTTCGCCCTTCTTGACCTTTGCCCCGGGAATCGCGTCCTTGATCGAGACGACGATGATGTCGCCGATCGACGCATAGCGGCGTCGGGTGCCTCCGAGCACGCGGATGCACAGCACCTTGCGGGCGCCCGAGTTGTCCGCAACCTGGAGCATGCTTTCCTGCTGGATCATTTGCCTAGCCTTGTGGTCCCGGTCCGGGCGGAGCCCGGACCACCCCGCTTCGCTCGGCTGCGCCTCGCTGCGCGCCGACTTCGTCGGCTTGCATGTCTCGTCGGTCTGAGGCAGAGCATCACTAAACCTCCGCGGCCTTCTGGATCGTGGTCTGGACCTTCCAGCGCTTGCGCTTCGAAATCGGGCGGTGCTCGACGATACGCACGCGATCGCCGAGACCGCAGGCGTTTTCCTCGTCGTGCGCCATGAACTTCGCAAAGCGCCGCACGTACTTCTCGTAGCGCGTGTCTCGTACCAGCCGCTCTACTCGGACGACGACGGTCTTGTCCAGCTTGTTGCTGACGACGGTCCCCTCGAGGGTCCGCCGCATGCCTCGATTCTTCACTGTTTCGCCTCACGCATCTCGCGCAGAACGGTCTCCACGCGAGCGATGTCCTTCCGGAGCTGCTGCAGCCTCGCGCTGTTCTCGAGCTGGCCGGTGAAGCGCTTCACACGCACGTTGAAGAGCTCCGCGCGCAACTCCTGCGATTTCGCGTCGAGCTCCGCTCCGGAGAGGGTCCTGAGCTCACTGGCATTCACGACGCCACCTCATCGCGTTGCACGAAGCGCGTCCGCACCGACAGCTTGTGCGCGGCCAGCCGCATGGCCTGCTTCGCCACGTCGAGCGGCACGCCTTCCATCTCGTACAGCATGCGGCCCGGCCGGATCACGCAGACCCACTCCTCCGGATTGCCCTTTCCCTTGCCCATGCGGGTCTCGGCGGGTTTCTTCGTGATGGGTTTGTCCGGGAAGATCCGGATCCAGACCTTGCCGCCGCGTTTCACGTGGCGCGTCATCGCAATCCGCGCGGCCTCGATCTGGCGCGAGGTGAGGCGGCCGCAGCCGATTGCCTGCAGGCCGAAATTCCCGAAATCGAGGTTGCAGCCGCGGTAGGCCTTGCCGCGCATACGGCCCTTGTGTTGCTTGCGGTGCTTGACCTTCTTGGGTTGCAACATCGGACTAGCTCTCGCTCACCCGCTGGGAAAGGATGCCCCTGCGGCTCTTCTCTGCGACGTCGCCCTTGAAGACCCAGCACTTGACGCCGATCGCACCATAGGTCGTGTGGGCCTCGGCGAAGCCGTAGTCGATCTCTGCGCGCAGCGTGTGGAGCGGCACGCGACCCTCGCGGTACCACTCGCGGCGGCCCATCTCCGAGCCACCGAGGCGGCCGGAGCATTGGATCCGGATGCCGCCGGCGCCGAACTTCATGGTCGAGGTGACGGCCTTCTTCATCGCGCGCCGAAACGCGACGCGCCGCTCGAGCTGCATCGCGACGTTCTCGGCCACCAGCTGGGCATCCAGCTCGGCCTTGCGGATCTCCTTGATGTTGACGAAGACCTCGCGGCCCTTGGTGAAGCCCGCGAGCTCGGCGCGCAGCGTCTCGACCTCGGCACCGCGCTTGCCGATCAGGATTCCCGGACGCGCGGTGTGGATGTTGAGCACGACCTTCTCGCCGGTGCGCTCGATCACGACCTTCGAGATGCCGGCGTGGTAGAGCTTCTTCTTGATGAACTTCCGGATCGCGAGGTCCTCGTGCAGCTGCGCCGCATAGTGCTTCTCGGCGAACCAGTTCGACTGCCAGCCGTAGATGGTCCCGATGCGAAATCCGTAGGGATGGACTTTCTGGCCCAACGATCATTCCTCTCCGAGCACGATGTCGACGTGGCTGCTGCGTCTCTGCGTCCAGGTCGCGCGCCCCTGGGCACGCGAGATGATGCGCCAGAGCGAAGGTCCGGGACCGACACAGATCATCTTCACGTAGAGATTGTCGATGTCGATTCCGGCCTTCTGGCGGTTGTTCTTCTCTTCAGCGTTGGCCACTGCCGAACGCACCAACTTCGCAAGCGGCCGCGCGAAGCCCTTGACCGAGAGATCCAGGATCGCGAGTGCGTCCTCGACGCCCTTGCCGCGGATCTCGTCTGCGAGCAGCCGCGCCTTGCGCGGGCTGACCCGATAGCCCTTGAGGCGCGCTCGGACGTCCATCACGACTTGCCACCGAAGGCCGGAGCACCCCCACCGGGCCCAGCGGGTGTCTTGACCTTCTTCACCATCGAGTGACCCGTGAACTTGCGCGTCGGCGAGAATTCGCCGAGGCGGTGCCCGACCATGTTCTCCGTCACGAAGACGGGCACGAAGAGCTTGCCGTTGTGCACGTGGAAGGTGAGGCCCACGAACTCCGGCGTAATCATCGAACGCCGCGACCAGGTGCGGATCACCTGCTTCGCGCCGCCCTTTGCGAGCCTGTCGACCTTGCGCTGGAGCGAGACGTCGACGAAGGGCCCCTTCTTGAGTGAGCGCGCCATCTACTTCTTCCCCCGACGCTTCACGATGTAGCGATCCGTACGCGTGTTCTTGCGCGTCTTGTAGCCCTTGGTCGGAACGCCCCAGGGTGTGCAGGGATGCCTGCCTCCCGAGGTGCGCCCCTCGCCGCCACCCATCGGGTGATCGACCGGGTTCATCGCGACGCCGCGCACGTTGCCGCGCCGCCCGAGCCAGCGGCTGCGCCCGGCCTTGCCGATGCTGCGGTTCTCGTGGTCGATGTTTCCGACCTGCCCGAGCGTGGCCATGCAATTCACGTGGACGGTGCGGATCTCGCCCGAAGGCATGCGCAGCTGCGCATAGCTGCCATCGCGCGCCATCAGCTGCGCACCGACGCCGGCCGCGCGCACCAGCTGGCCGCCCTTGCCGGGCTTCATCTCGACGTTGTGGATCACCGAGCCGAGCGGAATCTGCGCGAGCGACAGCGAGTTTCCGGCGCGGAACTCCGCACCCGGGCCGGACATCAGCATGTCGCCGACCGCGAGCTCGGTGGGCGCCAGGATGTAGCGCTTTTCGCCATCGCGGTAGTGCAGCAGCGCGATGCGCGCCGAGCGGTTCGGATCGTATTCGATTGCCGCCACCTTCGCCGGGATCCCGTGCTTGTTGCGCTTGAAGTCGATGATCCGGAAGCGCCGCTTGTGGCCGCCGCCGCGGTGCCAGGCGGTGATGCGGCCGAACACGTTGCGTCCGCCGCTCTGCGGCTTGCGGCCCTCGACGAGCGAGCGCTCGGGCTTCCGCTTCGTGATTTCGGCGAAATCCGAGACGCTCATCTGACGGCGGCCCGCCGAGGTCGGTCGATAGATCTTCGTCCCCACGCTTCGCCCCTAGACTCCCTCGTAGAACTCGATCGTCTGCCCGGGAGCGAGCTTCACGATCGCCTTCTTCCATTCGCGCTTCGTGCCTTCGAAGCGCCCAACGCGGCGCGTCTTGCGCGGCATGCGGATCGTCCGCACCTGCAACACCTTGACCTCGAAGAAGCGCTCGACGGCGCGCTGCACGTCGTGCTTCGACGCGCGCGGGTCGACCGCGAGCGTGACGAGATTGTGCGCCTCGCGCCCGATGTTGCTCTTCTCGGTCACGAGCGGTCGCAGGATCACCTCGTGCAGGTTCACGAGCGCGCCTCCCCGCCGTGCCGCGAAGTCTTCGCGAGCCGCGCCTCGATCGCCGCCACGGCGCCCTTCGCGATCACGAGCTTCTGGTGGCGCAGCACGTCGTACACGTTCAGGCCCACCACCGGGAGGCACGAGACGCCGGGAAGGTTCCGTGCCGAAAACGCAAGCCGCTCGTCCAGCTCGGAGACGACGAGCAGCACGCTGTGGCCGGCGAAACCCAGCTGCGAGAGCCATTCGGCAACGCGCTTCGTCTTGAACTCGCTGAGCTCGAGCGGATCGGCGACGGTCACCGCGCCCTGCTTGAACTTGTGCGAGAGCGCCGCACAGAGCGCCGCGCGCCGGGTCTTCTTGTTCAGCGAGTGCTCGTAGTTGCGCGGCACCGGCCCGAAGACGGCGCCGCCGCCGGCCCACTGCGGCGCACGAATCGAGCCCTGGCGCGCGCGGCCGGTGCCCTTCTGCTTCCACGGCTTGATGCCGCCGCCGGAGACCCCCGAGCGGTTGCGCGTGCTGTGCGTCCCGCGGTGGCGCTTGGCGAGCTGACGCCGGACTTCCGCATGGAACAGGTGCTCGCGCACCCGCACCTCGAAGATGCCCGGCGGGAGCTCCATCTGCCCCGCCTTCCGGTTCTGCGTGTCGACGACGTCGACGGTGGCCATGCTGCCCTCGTGTCCCCTGCTCGATCTACTGCGTTCGCCTACGGCTCACTGCGCGTGGCAAGACCGCTTGCATCAGAGCTTGATCTCGACGTCCACACCGGCGGCAAGCTCGAGCTTCATCAGCGCGTCCACCGTCTGCGGGGTCGGATCCAGGATGTCGATCAAGCGCTTATGCGTGCGAATCTCGAACTGCTCGCGCGATTTCTTGTCGATGTGGGGACCGCGGAGCACGCAGTACTTGTTGATCGAAGTGGGTAGCGGAATCGGCCCTGCGACCCGCGCGCCCGTGCGTACCGCTGTATCCACGATCTCGCTCGCACTGTGGTCCACGAGCTTGTAGTCGTAGCCCTTCATGCGGATGCGGATCTTCTGAGAGCCCAGATCTGCCATGACTTCCTCTCGCCCCTACTCGACGATCTCGGCGACGACGCCGGCGCCGACTGTGCGGCCGCCCTCGCGAATTGCGAAGCGCAGCTCCTTGTCCATCGCTACCGGGGTGATCAGCTCCACCGTCATCGCCACGTTGTCCCCGGGCAT
>CAYTJA010000183.1:0-4418 GCA_964437835.1 uncultured Spirochaetales bacterium | reverse complement strand
CGTGATCCAGCGCTGCAGCGCCTGCGGAGTCTTTCGCCACTATCCGCAGCCGATGTGCCGAGCCTGCCACTCGCTCGCGCACGAGTGGGCGCGCGCGAGTGGGCGCGGCGAGATCTACAGCTACAGCGTCGCGCACCGCGCGTTCCATCCCTGGTGGAAAGAGCGGGTTCCCTATGTGATCGCGACGATCCAGCTCGAAGAAGGCGTGCGCATGCTCTGCGACCTGCCGGGCGTTCCGCTCGCAGAAGTTGCGATCGGGCGGAGGGTCGAAGTCTGCTTCGAGGACGTCGACGAGCGCGTGACCTTGCCGCGCTTCCGGCTCGTGTAGCGGGGCAACCGATTCGCTCGCTTCGCGGCGGACGACTGTCGACACAGCGCGCGCCCGCCTAGAATCAGCGCCTCGCCCAGTCTGCTTTTTCCGGGGAGCCTCCTGCATGCCCGAGCGTTTCGACCCGCGCGGCCTTCCGATCCGCGACGACGACGCGGCGATCGCGAAGGCGCTCGAGGATGTGAGCATCCCGACCTTGATCCTCTCGCTGATCCACTTGAGCGGCGACGCGAGCTGGCTCGAGGGCCCGCTGCGGCCCCAGGGAGTGTTCCTGAACGAAGTCCAGGGCTTCATGTCGGAGCCGGACAAAGCCGCGGTGCGCGCGCGGGCCCTCGACCTGATCCGCGCCTATCGCGACGGCGGCTGTCAGCTGCCCCCGCCGCCCTCTCCCGAGACGATCCACGAGATGATGCGCTTCGTGGTTGCGCAGGACGTACCCGCCGAATACGTGCCCATGATGCTCGAGGAAATGGAGCTCGACGGCCGCGATCAGCGCGGCTTCCAGTGGCAGCGCCCCGTCTCCGAGCAAGCGAAACGGGACTTCCCGGTCGTCGTGATCGGCTGCGGCGAGGCGGGGCTGCTGATGGGAATCCGCCTGAAGGAAGCCGGCCTGCCCTTCACGATCTTCGAGAAGAACGCGGGGATCGGCGGTACCTGGTACGAGAATCACTACCCCGGCGCGCGCGTCGACGTCGGAAATCACTTCTACTGCTATTCGTTCGAGCCGAACCCGGACTGGACGGAGTTCTTCGCGCAGCAGCCCGAGCTGCGCGCGTACTTCGAGCGCTGCGCAGACAAGTATGGCGTGCGCGAGCAGATCCGCTTCGAGACCGAAGTCGTCGCCTGCAACTTCGACGAGGCCAGGCAGCGCTGGCAGGTGCGCGTGCGCCGCAAGGACGGCGGCGAGGAGACCGTCGTCGCGCGCGCAGTCGTCTCGGCCGTGGGCCAGCTGAACCGCGCCAAGCTGCCGGATCTCCCGGGCATCGAGTCTTTCCGCGGGCCCTGGATGCACTCTTCGAAGTGGCGCGACGACGTCGACCTCGACGGCAAGCGGATCGCCGTGATCGGCACCGGCGCGAGCGCATTCCAGATCGTCCCGACGATCGCCGAGCGCGCGCAGCAGCTGACCGTCTTCCAGCGCTCGGCGCCGTGGATGTTCCCGAATCCGCACTATCACGAGGCCGTAGGCCCCGGCATGAAGTGGGCCCTCCGACACCTGCCCTACTACGCGCGCTGGTACCGCTTCCTGCTCTTCTGGCCCGGCTGCGACGGCGGCATGGCGGCGATGAAGATCGATCCCTCGTGGCCGCACCAGGAGCGCTCCTGCAGTCAGCTCAACGAAGCCACTCGCGTGGGCTTCACGCAGTATCTGAAAGAGCAGGTCGGCGACGCTCCCGAGCTGCTCGCGAAGGTGATCCCGGACTACGTCTGCCTCGGCAAGCGCACGCTGCAGGACAACGGCAGCTGGCTGCGAGCGCTGAAGCGCGACGACGTCGCGCTGGTCGCGGACCCGATCGCGCGGATCGAGAGCGACGGCGTGCGCTGCGAGAGCGGCGCCGTGCATCCCGCGGACGTGATCGTGTATGCCACCGGCTTCTACGCCAGCCGCTTCCTGTGGCCGATGGAAATCAGCGGCCGCGGTGGAGCCGAGCTGCGCGAAGTCTGGGGCGATGAGCCGAAGGCCCATCTCGGGATCACGGTGCCCGGTTTTCCGAATTTCTTCTGCCTCTACGGCCCCGGCACGAACCTCGCGCACGGCGGCAGCCTGATCTTCCACTCGGAGTGCCAGGTCCGCTACGTGATGGGCTGCCTCGAGACGCTGATCGAGCGCGGCCTCTCGGCGATCGAGTGCCGGCCGGAGGTCGCGGAGGCCTACGACCAGCGCCTGCAACAGGCGATGGCCGGGATGGTCTGGTCGCACGCTTCGATCCGCAGCAGCTGGTACCGCAACGCCGCGGGCCGCGTGACCGTGCTCTCGCCCTGGCGCCTCGTCGACTACTGGGCCTGGACGCAGCAGCCGAAGCTTTCGGATTTCATCCTGAGTTAGCTTCGACTGTCATTCTGCGCCGCAGTTCTGGATGGCAAGGCGGCGCACGCGGATCGGCTCCGCTTCGCGCAGCGAGCCCGGGCCGCGGCTTTCGAGTGAGATCCGGTGCGGCTCGAAATCGAGCGCGAGCTGCTCGAAGCGGCGTGTGGGGTCGGCCTCGCTCGCCGCGAGGGCGCCGCAGAGCCAGCGCAGGTACACGCGCGTGCGCAGCTCGAGGCCTTCCGGCGACGACACGTTCTTCTCGAGATAGGACTTGAAGCGGTAGCGATCGTGGAAGCGCTCGAGTAGCTGTGTGGGCGCGGCGCCGGGCACGCGCAGCACGAGCTCTTCGCTGCCGCCCGCGCGCTGGCCGCGCAGCGCAAACACCAGATCCACGGGCGCAGGAGCCGGACCATACATGCCCCACTTCTGTGAGGTACCGGTTGCGGTGTATAGAGCGTCGGCGACGCCCGGAATGCGCAGCAGCCCGGTGGAATCGAGGTTCGCGAGCAGCGCCAGCGCGAGCAGCAGCGCCGCCGCGCCTTCGCGCCCGCGGGCGAGCCAGGGCCGCGCGGGCGAGGCGCCTGCCGGCGCGCGCCACCCGAGCCGCTCCCAGAGCGCCGCGGGCAGGAAGGGCAGCGCGGTCGCGCTGGCGCAGAACGGAAACAGGTTCAGCTCGATCCCGAGGCCGAGGCCCAGCATCAAGCCCCAGAAGCCGAGGATCCCGGCGATTCGCAGCGGCAGCGTCGCGAGCGGCGAGAACAGCAGCAGGGGGCCCGCCATCTCGTAGCCGATCGTCGAGAACGCGGCGGCGCGCAGCAGCTCGGGATGGGCGAGCAGCGCGTCGGAGGCGACTCCCTTCCAGTACTCCTGCGAGAGCGCGATCTGCACCGCCACGCCGCTCTCGCGCCAGACCGGATCGGACTTCGCGATGCCCGCGCCGAAGAACACGAAGACGAGCTGGAGCAGCAGCCCTGCCGAGGCGAAGGAGAGGACCGCTGCGGATGCGGCGGGCTCGGCCTGCGCGCGCGCAGCGGCGCTGCTCGCGGCGCGGCGCGCGTCGAGCGACGCGCTGGCGCCGAGCGGCAGCAACAGCCCCCACAGCAGCAGCGCGCGCAGGATCAGGTCGCCGCCGTCGGAGACCAGCAGGTTCCGCTCCTGCATCGAAGTCGTGAGCCACCACGCGAGCGCGGTCGCCATGCGCGTGTGCCAGCCCAGCGCGAGCGCCGTCGCGGCGACTAGCGAAGCCCACCAGAGTGCGAGTGCGAATCCCGGAGATCCGGAGAGCCGGTGCAGCTCGAAGAGCGGGCTGGTGGAACCCGCGAGCGCGCGCGGGAAATAGCCCGCGTCCGAGATGTCTGCATACAGGAAGTCCCAGCGCTGCGAGAGATCGACGAGCAGCAGCACTGCCAGGGCGATCCGGAACAGCGCGAGGCTGCGAGGGTCGATTCCGAAGAGCCTGCGCAGCATCCGCCTTGCCCTAGCCCCCCACTCGCTGCGGTCGCGCCCGCGCTCGCGCTGGCATGCGCGCTAGCGAGTGGCCGGCGCCGACAGCGACGCGCTGCGCGTGTCGCGGCCGGAGCGCAGCACCGCGCCGGGGAGCTCGCCGGTTGCAACGCCGCCCTTCACGATCGTCCGGCCGTTCACGAGCACGCGATCCACACCGAGCGCGTCTGCGGTCATGCGCTTGGCGCCTCCCGGCAGGTCGTGTTCGAAGTGCACGGGCCCGTTGCCGACGCGCTCCGGATCGAAGAGCACGACGTCGGCCCAGGCGCCAGCAACGAGCTGCCCGCGATCCACCAGCCCGAAGAGCTCTGCGGGTGCCGAAGTCATCAGCTGCACCGCGCGCTCGAGCGAGACCAGGCGCCGCCCGCGCAGGCAATCTGCGAGGAAGGCAGTGGTGTAGGGCGCGCCGCACATGCGGTCGAGATGGGCGCCCGCATCGGATCCGCCGAGCAAGACCCGATCGTCGCCCCACACCTCTCGGCGCAATTGCCACGATGCTTCGTCCCCGTCGGTGGGGATAGGCCACAAAACGGTCTCCAACTGGTCGTTGATGACGAT
>CAYTJA010000182.1:0-3017 GCA_964437835.1 uncultured Spirochaetales bacterium | reverse complement strand
GAGGGCCGCGCCCAGGCGCACGGCAAGAGCGTCCCGCTGATCCCCGTGCTCGAGATCTTCCGCAGCTACTTCGGCATCGGCGAGCGCGACGACGAGCGCGCCGCGCGCGAGAAGATCGCTGGCCGGCTGCTGCTGCTCGATGAGAGCTTCCGCGACGTGCTGCCCGCCCTGTTCGACTTCCTCGGCGTCGGGGATCCTGCGCAGCCCCCGCCGCCCATGGAGCCCGAGGCGCGGCAGCGCCAGCTGTTCGGCGTGGCGCGCCGTCTCTTCCAGCGAACGTCCGCCGATCGGCCCGGCGTGCTGCTGATCGAGGACCTGCACTGGCTAGACGGCGCGAGCGAGGCCTGGCTGCGCGACTGGGTGGATGCGGTCGCCGGCACGCACAATCTGCTGCTGCTGAACTTCCGCCCCGAGTACCGCGCCGAGTGGATGCAGCGCTCGCACGTACAGCAGATCGCGCTGGCGCCGCTCGGCCCCGACGCGATCCGCGAGCTGCTGGTGGATCTGCTCGGCTCGGATCCGAGCACCGCCGGGCTCGCGGGCGCGATCCACGAGCGCACGGGCGGCAATCCGTTCTTCGCCGAAGAGGTCGTGCGATCGCTGATCGAGTCGGCGCATCTTGCCGGCGAGCGCGGCCGCTACCGCCTGGTGACGCCGGTGGAGAAGCTGCCCGTGCCGGGCACCGTGCAGGCGCTCCTGGCTTCGCGCATCGACCGGCTGCCGGAGCGCGAGCGGCGCGTGCTCCAGAGCGCGGCCGTGATCGGCAAGGACTTCCGCGGCCCGATCCTCGAGCAGGTGGTGGAGGGCTCCGCCGCCGAGCTGGCCGAGAGCCTCGCCAACCTGCGGAATGCGGAGTTCGTCTACGAGACCGCCCTCTATCCGGTGGCCGAGTACTCGTTCAAGCATCCGCTCACGCAGGAGGTCGCGCTGGGCTCGCAGCTCGCCGAGCGGCGCCGGGCCGCGCACGCCGCCGTCGCGCGTGCGATGGAGCAGCTCGATGCGAGCCGCCTCGACGAGCAGGCCGCCGTGCTGGCGCACCACTGGGACGAGGCGGGTGACGCGCTCGCGGGCGCGCGCTGGCACGCGCGCGCGGCCGCATGGATGATGGGCAGAGACACCGCAGAGGCACACCGCCACTGGCTACGCGTGAACGATCTGGCCGCGGGCACCGAGGCGGACGAGGCGCGCCAGCTCGAGGGCAGAGCGCTACTCGAGCTGGTCAACCTGGGCTGGCGGATGGGCCGCCCACTCGAAGAGGTCCGCGAGCTCTTCGAGACGGCGCGCCAACGCTTCGAGGCGAGCGGAGATAGGCGCTCGCTCTGCCTGCTGTACTCGAACTACTCGCTCATGGGCGCCACCGGACGACTCCACGCCTCGGTCAGCGTCGAGTGCTACCGCGAAGCCACACGGCTGGCGCGAGAGCTCGCCGACCCCTCACTCCAGATCACGGTGGGGGTTCCGATCGAACCCGGGATCGGTGCCGGCCTGCTCCGCGAAGCCCTTGGCTGGGCGACCGCGTGCATCGAGCTGATCGAGGCGCGGGGCCCGAGCGGCCCGGCGCTCATGCACTACGACGAACAAGCCTGGATCTACTCGGGACGCGCGCACGCACGGATCCTGCTCGGCGATGTCGCGGGTGCGGTCGCAGACTCGGATCGCGCCCTCGAACTCGCGCGCGAGCGCAATGACTTCGACCGTCTTCTCGCGCACATGGTTCGCGGCATGGTCGACTCGCTGCGGGGAGACGTCACGAAAGCCCTGGAGCACGCGCGACGGCAGATGGAGATCGCCGAGAAGCTCGGAGGGGCCACCAATCGCGTCCAAGCCTGTTCCAGCCTCGGACATGCGCTGAACCGGGCCGGCCACTGGCAAGAGGCCATCCCGTGGCTCAAGGAAGTTCACACCGCTGCCGGGCGCGGGATCGGCTTCCAAGCGGATTTGGCCTCCGCGCTTCTCCGCTGCGGCGATCCCGCACGCGCGCTCGCCGTCGCGCGGGAGAGCATCGCGAGGGCTGTCAGTCAGGGGCTCCTGCTTTCGGAACTCGACGCCCAGATCGAGCTGGCCCGAGTGGCGGCAGGCTGCGGCCACGAAGCGGAGGCACGCGCCGCACTCGCGCGCGCCCGAGAACTCGCGGCGCGCACCGAGTGCCAGATGCTGGTCCCCGCGATTCACGAGGCAGCGGCCGTGCTCGCGGAGGCCCTAAGAGATGGGGAGCAGCAGCAGGCGGAGCTGCGCGAGGCGCTGCGGCTCTACCAGGCGCTCGGCGCGACGGGGCACGCCGAGCGCCTGGCGCGCGAGGTCCGCGCATGAATCTCCTCGACGTCGTCCGCGAGGTGCGGCGCCACCTCGAACAGAACGGCCGCTTGTCGTTGCGGATGTTGCGGCGGCAGTTCGAGCTCGACGACGAGGCGCTGGCCGAAGTGATCGAGGAGTTGGTCGACGTGCAGCGCGTCGCACGGCGCGAAGACAACGCGCTCGCGTGGGCCGCCGCTGTAGCGCCAGTCGCCGCCACCCCGATCCCCGCTCGCGACCCGCGCACCTACACACCGAAGCACCTGGCGGACAAGATCCTTCAGTCCAGATCCGCCCTCGAAGGTGAGCGCAAGCAGGTCACCGTGCTCTTCGCGGACGTGAAGGGCTCGATGGAGCTGGCCGAGTCGGTCGATGCCGAGCAGTGGCACGCGATTCTCGACAAGTTCTTCACGATCCTGGCCGACGGCGTGCATCGCTTCGAAGGCACCGTCAACCAGTACACGGGCGATGGGATCATGGCGCTGTTCGGCGCGCCGATCACGCACGAGGATCACGCGCAGCGCGCGTGCTTCGCGGCGCTCGCGCTGCGCGACGAGCTGCGCGCCTATGCGGACCAGCTGCGCCTCAGCCGCGGGCTCTCCCTGGCGACGCGCATCGGGCTGAACAGCGGAGAAGTCGTGGTCGGCAAGATCGGCGACGACCTGCGCATGGATTACACCGCGCAGGGCACGGCCGTGGGGCTCGCGCAGCGCATGGAGCAGCTC
>CAYTJA010000181.1:0-10452 GCA_964437835.1 uncultured Spirochaetales bacterium | reverse complement strand
CCCCGTCGCGCTCGACACCGCGAGACTCAGTGCACGAGCCCCTTCGGAGCGAGCCGCACGCGTCCCCAGGGCCCGCCATAGTGGATGCGCCCGGCCTCGTCGATCAGCGTGCCGGAGAAGAGGCTGTTGTAGCGCTGGCCGCCGATTACCCAGTGGAAGGCCGAAGCGCCCGTCTGCCAGTCGAGCGCTTCGAGCGTCCAGCGATTGCCGCGCGCGCCGATCGTGTAGAGGAGCTGGCTGCCGTAGCTCACGATCGGGACGCTGTTCGGCGAGCTGACCTCCCGGTTCACCCATGCCTCGCGCAGCCGGCGTGCCGCCGGATCCCACTCGAACTTCTGCACGCCGTAGGGCTGATAGTCGGGATGGCTGCCGAGCGGCCCTACCACGGTGCCGACGGCGCGCTCGGGCACGTACCACGGCACGTTGCGCGGGCCATTGTTCACGACCGCAGCGCCGTAGCCGGCGACGACGACCGACTGCTCGGACTGGATCGCGCTCAGCGACGCATCGCCCATGTTCGCCGGCAGGAGGCCCGCGATGCGGCGGTCGGGCGCGCTGGGGAGTGCCTGCCAATCCGCGGGGATCGCGTCGCGCCAGAAGAGCGTCATGTTCATCACGGCGTCGCCGTCGGTGATCACGACGAAGCGATCCTCCTTGCCGAAGCCCATCAGCGTGGGCGTGGCGCCGGTGCCGCGACCGGCACCATTCGGGTAGCGCGCGGTCCAGGCACCGTCGGCCGGATCGGTCGAGAAGCGGTCGCCGCGCCAGACCACCTTGTGCATGTGGTCGCGCGACGCGACGTAGATGCCGCCGTCCGCGTCGATGGCGATGCTGTTGCGGATCCAGCCGACGCCGCGCGCGTCGTCCTCCTCGGCGCCCTCGCTGTGCAGCAGCCGCACGTGCGCCAGTGCCCCGAAGTCGCGCCGGATGGCGGCGAGGTAGCCGTGCTCGGTCGCGACCACGAGCCAGCCGTCGAAGGTCATGTTCATTCCGACCAGCGGGCCGGTCACCTCGGGCGGCAGGTGGACCACGCGCTTCTGCTCGATCGGCGAGGCCGGGTCGCGTGGGTCGGCGTCGCCCCACGCCGCGACGCCGCCGCCCCTGTCGCCGATGTAGTAGAGATTGTCGCGATCGAGCAGCGTGTAGACCCCGGCGAGGTTTCGGAACTTCAGCATCTCGCGAAACGCGGCGAAGATGGCGAGCGGGCCGTGGTTGTTGCGCTCGAAGCGCGCGATCGATTCCTCGGCCTGCGGCTCGGTGTAGCTCTCCACACCCGGCAGCGGATGCGTCGCGAGGATCTCGAGGCTCTCGTGATCGATCTTCACGATGCGGTCGAGGCCGTTGCCCCAGAGCACGCGGCGCCCGTCCGGATAGGGGCCGGAGGTGCAGGCCCCGAAGAAGCCGGGTCCGGTCCGCGCCTCGTCGATCTCGCCGGGCGCGAGCGCTCGCGTCGGCCCGAGCGGCCCTGCCTGGGGCACGGAGTCGGACTGCGCGGAGTCGGCGTGGCCGATCGGATAGCTCGAATCCGCGAGCTGGGGGTTGCGGGGCGGAAGCTCGGCCGCGGACGCGGCCGCCGCGGCGCAGAGCAGAACGACCATGCCGCACGTGACGCCGGTATGCCTCCGCATCGATTCCTCCGGCTGGCGACTCTACACCCGAAGACCGCACCCTCCGTGCGTCGGAAGGGAAAGCGGCAGTGGCGAACCGGCCGGAGCCGGCATGGGAATGCGACGCCGGCTTGACGTCGGGCGATCTGCAGGGAGCATCTGAGACTCGAAGCGCCGGAGGCGCTGCGACCGCAACGTCCTCCACAGGCGTGATTTCGCCCGAAGGAGTTCTCCTGGCGGCCACAGCGATCCCGAGCCCTCCCGCGGCGTTTCAGCGCGCCGACGGCGGATCTGCCTGCCGCGCGCCTGCTCGCGTGCAGCGGCGCCTAGCGCTCCAGGCGTGGGTCGCTCGATGCCTCTCCGCGCTGGCGCTGCTCGTGTTTCCGCTCGGGAGCGCACCGGCTGCGGCCCAGCAGCGCCCGAACGTCGTCGTGCTGCTGGCCGACGATCTCGGCTGGGCGGATGTCGGCTTCCACGGCGGGCGCATCGACACGCCCGCGATCGATCGCATCGCACGCGAGGGAATGCAGCTCCACCGTTTCTACGCGACACCGATCTGCTCGCCGACGCGGGCTGCGCTGATGACCGGGCGCGATCCGATCAAGCTCGGCGTCGCCTACGGCGTGATCATGCCCTGGAGCCTGAACGGCGTGCACCCGAACGAGCGCTTCCTGCCGCAGGCCTTCCGCGCCGCGGGCTACCAGACCGCGATCGTGGGCAAGTGGCATTTGGGCCACGCGCAGGAGACCTATCTGCCGAACCAGCGCGGCTTCGAGCATTTCTACGGCCACCTCCACACGGAGGTCGGCTACTACCCGCCCTTCGCGAACCAGGGCGGCAGGGACTTCCAGTCCGACGGCAAGAGCATCGAGGCCGATGGCTACGAGACCGACCTCCTCGCCGACGAGGCCGCACGCTGGATCCGCGCGCGCGACAAGAGCCGCCCCTTCTTCCTGTACATGCCCTTCATTGCGCCCCACTCGCCGCTCGCGGCGCCCGAGGCGTTGCGGCAGAAGTACGCGAACCTGAAGGACGAGCGGTCCCGGCCGCGCAGCGATGTCGAGTACGGCTGGTACCTGCCGGGCACGACGAAGCAGCGCAGGCTCTACGCGGCCGTCGTCGACGCGATGGACCAGGCGATCGCGCGCGTGTTGGATCTGCTCGATCGCGAGGGCATCGCCGAGAACACGCTGGTGCTCTTCTTCAGCGACAACGGCGGCAGCCGGATCTACGGCGCCGGCGGCGCCGACAACGGGCCGCTGCGCGGCGGCAAGGCCGAGACCTTCGAGGGCGGGATTCGCGTGGTGGCCGCGCTGCGCTGGCCCGGGCACGTCGGCGCGGGCGTTAGGCTCGAGCAGACGATGTCGGTGATGGACGTGTTCCCGACGCTGGCCGCGGCGACCGGAATCGAGACCGGCGCGTCGCTTCCGCTGGACGGCGTCGACATGTGGCCCGCGATCGCCGCAGGGCGGCAGGTCGACCGCCCCGAAAACCTCTTCTTCGCCGTCGAGGTGCCCCAGCCGGGAAGCTATTGGCTCACCGCGTTGGGTTCGGAGTGGAAGCTCGTGCAGCGCGTCGAGCAGGACCTCACGAGCACGACGGTCGTGAACCGGCTGTTCAAGATCGATGCAGATCCCTACGAGACGAACAATCTGGCCGAGGAGCACCCGGAGATCGTCGCCGAGCTGGGCCGCAAGCTCCTCGCGTGGCGCAGCCAACACCCGATCAGCGGGACCCGGGACCAGATGATTCCGCCGCCCGGCTGGCGGGCCCCGAAGGACTGGGCCAGCTATCCGATTCCGATTGCGAAGCTCCAGGCGAAGGAGGCTCCGGGGATGGTGCCGACGCCCGTCGTGGGCCGCATGCTCGATTGGATGCTGGGCGACCGGGGGCGCGTCCTGTACGAGGGGCGCGACGCCGCCGAGCTCGGCGAGAGCGGTGAACCCTGAACCCGAGGAGCGCGCCGGAGTCCGGAAACGCGCCAGGCGCCGGCGCGGCGAAGTCGCCGAAAGCAACGCCGACGATCGAGCGAGGAGAGCTGCGTGGAACTCACACTCGAGCGGGCCAGGGCGATCACCGAACGGCGCAACGCGGCCATGCGGGCCTGCGACAGCGAGGCCTTCCTGGAGCTCTGGGCGGACGGCTGCAGCGTAGAAGGCCCCGAGCACGTTCTCGAGGGCAAGCAGGCGCTGCGCGCCGCGATGGAAGCCGCCTGGGCTGCGATGCAGCCGATCCAGATGCTGACGCGCTCGCTGGCGGTGGAAGGCGACGCGATGTTCTACGAGTTCGCGGTCGTCTGGGAGCTGCGGTCGACCGGCAAGCGGATGCTCTTCACCGGCATGACCTATCACCAGGTGGACGCGCAGGGTCACCTGCTGCGGTGCCGCGAGTACTTCGACCCGCCGGGCAAGCCGCGGCGCAGCGCCGCCACGGCAGCGGAACTTGCGCCGCTGCTGGCCGAGTAGCACGGGGACGTTGTTGCCTATTGCCTTGTTCGGGTTGCCGGCGTCCGGTTCGAGCGGACACGCTCGGCGTCCTCTGCGAGGACGACGATGTGGCTCACCGACCGCGCCCGATCCTCTCGAGCGCCTGCCGCCAGGGCGTTCTGGCCTCCGGGTGGCGGCGGTGATGCGCGATCGACTCCGCGAGGGCAGCCCGCTGCTCTTCCGTCAGCATGGGCAGTGCGGATTCGGCGAGCCACGGTCCGTCGAGCAGCAGGATCTCTTCGATCACGCTTTCGAGGTTGCAATCGTCCGGAAGGCGGTCGAGGAGTGCACGAACGCTGTCCTTCGCACGCGTTCCCTCGCCCATGAGCTTCTCCATCTGGATCTCCGCGGGACCGCGGGGCAGGCGGAATCGAGGGTAACGAGCGGAGCGGTTCCGGGCGAGTGGCCGACGGGGACGTTGTTGCCTATTGCCTTTTCCCGGGTTGCCGGCGTCCAGGTTGAGCAGATACCCGCCTCGCCGCTCGAGAGCTCGCGGGTGAAGCCGTCTCGCCGCGCGCGCAAGCCCGCAATGCGCAACACCGCGCGCTCGCCAGCCAACGGCAGATTCAATGCACCGCGCACGCGCACCGCATCGAAGTTTCCGTAACTGACATCGCCCTCGGCAGCGACGCCAGGCTCAGGATCGCGCGTGACGACGTGGATCAAGCCGCCCGTCGCGTTCCGACCGAAGAGAGCGCCCTGCGGGCCCATCAGCACTTCGACGCGCTCGACGTCGAAGAACTCTTGGATCGACGCCACGGGCCGGGTTCGGTAGACGCCGTCGACGAGAGTGGCCACTGAGCTCTCGGCGCCGGCCGTGATCAGGTCGCTTCCGACGCCGCGCAGATAGGGCTGGCCCAGGACCGTGTTGGTCGAGAACGCGAGCCCCGGAGTGCGAAAGGGCAGATCCTGGCTCGATTCGATCCCGGAACGTCTGAGATCGGCGCCCGACGCGACGACGGCGGAGAGCGGCGCGTGGGCCAGCGGACGCTCGCGGCGCTCCGCGGTGACCACTATCTCCTCTGGGGGCGCGGCGCGGGCGGAGTACGCTCCGCAGTCCGCCCAGAGGGTCGCAACGGCGAACAGGGAGCACGCGACTCGCTGCATGCGAAGGAATCCGCGCGCTAGGTCCCACCGCTCGAGGGAGGTAGCCGGAGGCTCGCGGGACCGCTGTGCAGGAGCCGCACGAGGCTCACCTGCCGATGGGTCCCGGTCTTGCGGAGGATATCCTTGGTGCGTTGCCGCGCGGTGCCTTCGGTGATCCGAAGCTCGGCGGCAGCTTGCTTGAGCGGAAGATCGCGAGCCAGGAGCCACGCGAGGCGCGACTCGGCTCGAGTCAGGCCGTAGAGCAGACCGAGGATGCGTTCGGGAGCAATAGGCAGCGTGTCGGGATCACTGACGAAGATCGCAGCGCGTCCGCGGACCTCGATCTGCCGCAGCGCTCCATCGACCGGGAGCGGCACCGCGACGACCTCGTAAGGGCGCGCTCCGGAGGGCCGCGGAACCGAGAGCGCGGCCGCGATCACGGGGCTCTCGCCGCGTTCGGCCGCTGCGGCGGTTGCGATGCGTTTGCGGAGCTCCGCGCCGGCGCGGCCCACGCCCGCGACGAGCTCGCCTTGGTGAAGGCACAGGCCGTCCGCGCGCTCGAGCAGCGTTCGCGCAGCGCGGTTCGCGAGCCGCACGCGCAGCGCCTCATCGACGATCAGGATCCCGAGCGGCAGGTGATCGAAGATCGTCTCGAGCTCGCGCTCGGCCTGCTGCCCCTGCTCGCAGCGGCTCCACAGACGCCGCGCAGTGACGGCGTGTGGGATCAGGAGCTCGTGCAGTGCGCGCTCTTCTGCGCTCCGCTCACGCGCTCCGCGGAAGCGGCCGGCGATCATCGTCGAGATCGGGAATCCATCCCGCATTTCCAGCGTTGTGATCCAATTCGGTCCCCACTCGATTCCGTACCTCGCCGCGAGCGGACCGAGGATGCAGCTCTCCACGAAGGATCGCGGAGCGAAGCACTCCGAACAAAAAGTGGAGCCAGGACTGAGGTTCGCTTTCGCCAACTGCTCCCAGGCCGGGTCGAACTGATAGTAGTGTTCATTGTACTCGTCGAGGAAGCCGCCGAAGCCCGCGGAGAACGAGGTCGGCGGCCCTCCGAGACCGGGCACGCGCGGGCTGAACAAGAACGGAGCGGAGAGAGCACGGCTCGTGTTCGCGACAAATTCGGTGAAGCGCTCCGGCTCCAACAGGCCCGCGTAGAGGCACTCGATCAGGTCGATCGCCTCCCGCTCCGGGTTCATCGACACCTCCACGCGTTGAGTCCTTGCCATACTACACGGCGCGCGCCCCTCCTGAGCGCACTCAACTCCCGGCCGCGCCGATCGTCTCCCGGAAGCTTCGGATCCGCGCCGCGTTCGCGCCGAGGTCGCCGCGGCCGTCGCGGGATTTCGAGCGCAGATCGATTGCGCTGCCGGGGCCGGCCGGGCGGATCCGGATCGCGACGTCGTCGACGAACTGGAATACGCGGCTGACGTCGCGCGCTTCGATCTGGCCGGCGGCTGCGTTCGCGGCGCTGAGTTGCCAGCCTAGCGCATCTGTTGCCGCGAGCGCGGCGGCGTAGGCGGCGGCCGGCGGTTGCGGGAGCTGCAGGGTCTGCAGGTCCGGATAGGCGCGGCGCGTCAGCTCGGCGAGGGTGGCTGCGTCGTAGCTCATGTCGCGGCCGGTGTTCTCGGGAAGGCCTAACGCAGCCGAGAACATCGGCGGGTCCTGCGGGTTGGTCGTGATGTCGTTGACGGGCGGCAGATCGGAGGAGGGCAGCGCCGCGCGCAGCACGACGCCCACGATCAACGCGCCGCATAGCGCGCCCCACACCGCGCGCCCGCGGCCGCCGCGCCCGCTCGCGGGGCGTGTGAGCCAGAGCGCGACGAGGCCCGTGATCAGCGCGAGCAGCGCCGCGAGCAGGCCCAGGCCGAAGGTGTTGAAGCCCTGCATCGGCGCGAAGGCGCCGGCGTGGATCAGCGCGGGGCCCGCGGCCGCGAGGGCCAGCGCGAGCAGGCCCAGCGCTGCGGAAGCGTTCGCAAGTGCAGAGATCTTCGGCATCCGAGGTCCTCCAGGTTTCAGCGGGCTTCTTCTCGCAGGCCGGAACGCGTGCCGCTCGCCTGCGTTCGCTGCGCGCATTTCGCTCGCGCCGGCACGCCGGCGTCGCCGCGCGCGGCAAGCTCGCTCGCGCGCGACCATATCACGCGAGCTGCTGGCCACTGCTACGTTCCTCGCGCGCTGCTGGGGTTCTGCGTTGCCGCCAAGGAGACCCGATGGATCTCGTGCTCGCCGAAGACCGCGGAGCGGTCCGCGTGCTGACGTTGAATCGCCCCAAGTCGCTGAATGCGCTCGATCGCGCGCTGCTCGAAGCGCTCGAGGCGCGGGTCGGCGAGCTGGCGTCCGCGCCCGGGATCCGCGCGCTGGGGCGGACGGGCGCGGGGCGCGCGTGCGCGGCCGGCGCGGACATCGCGCAGATGCGCGCGCTGGGCCCCCTCGAGGCCGAAGCCTTCAGCCGCCTCGGGCATCGCGTGACGGCCGCGCTCGAAACGCTCGAGATCCCGACGCTCGCGGCCGTGAACGCCCTTGCGCTTGGCGGCGGCTGCGAGCTCGCGCTCGCCTGCGATTGGATCTACGCGGCCGAGAGCGCGCGCCTCGGGCAGCCCGAGGTGAATCTCGGGCTGATCCCCGGCTTCGGCGGCAGCACGCGTCTGGTGCGGCGCGTCGGCGTCGCCTGGGCGAAGGAGCTGGTGCTCACGGGCGAGCCGATCGACGCGGCGACCGCGCTGCGCATCGGGCTCGCGAATCGCGTGTTCCCGGACGCCGAGCTGCTGGGCGCCGCGCTGCGCGCGGGCGAGGGGATCGCGCGCAAGGGGCCGCTCGCGCTGGCCGCCGCCAAGCGCGTGATCCACGAGAGCCAGGACGCCGACCTGCGCGTCGCGCACGCGCTCGAGCAGACGGCCTTCGGCCTGATCTCGGCGACGGCCGACCGCGCGGAGGGCATGGACGCGTTCCTCGCGAAGCGCGACCCGAAGTTCGAGGGGCGTTAGTCCTGGCCAACGCCGAGCCGCTCTCGCGCCGCGCGTTCCTCGCCGGCGCCGCGGCGTCGGCGACCGCGCTCGCCGTCGGCGGCGCCTGCCGTCGCGAGCGGGGGACCCCGCACTTTCCCGAGCCTGCACTGCTCGAGTGCTACGACCTCGTCGTGATCGGCTCCTCGTTCGCGGGTCTGCCGGTGGCGCTGCGCGCGGCCGAGGCGGGCTGGAGCGTGCTGGTGGTCGAGGCGGGCGCCGCGCTCGGCAGTGGAGACGGCGGAATCGCGGCCTCCTTCGAGTTTCGCAACGCGGGGGAAGTCGCGTATCCGCTGCCCGCGGCGCGGCTGATCGCGCTCGGCGGGGCCAGCAACCACTGGACCGGAACCGTGAATCGCCTGCTGCCCGAAGACGTCGAACTGCGCAGCCGCTACGGCGCCGACGTCGACTGGCCGCTCGACTACGCCGAGCTCGCGCGCTTCTACTGCGCGGCGGAGCAGTGGCTCGCGGTCGAGGGCTTTGCGCCAGTGTCCGGCGCGGAGCCGCCGCGCGACTGCGCGTATCCGCAGCTGCGCCGGGGCGCCTATCGCGCGCCAGAGCTCAGCGTCGATGGGCGCGCGCTGCGCTATTTTCCGCTCGCGCGTTCCGCGCGCGGCGGCGGACCGCTGCGGCTCGTCGATGCGGAGCTGCCGCGCTTCGCCGCGCTTCCGAACGCCGCGTTGCTGCAGCGCCACCCGGTGCGCCGGCTGCTCTCGCGCAACGGCCGGCGCGTCGATGCCGCGCTCGCGGTCGCGCCCGACGGGCGCGAGCTCGAGCTGTGCGGCGGGACCTTCCTGCTCGCGGCCGGCGTCGTCGAGAGCGCGCGCCTGCTGCTGCTCTCGAGCTCGGACGCGCATCCGCGGGGCCTCGGCAACGCGAGCGACCAGGTCGGCCGCAACCTGTGCTGGCACCCGACCGAGCGCTGGGGCTTTCGGCCGCCGGACATGCAGCGGGTCCTGCGCGGCGATCCGACCCGCGGCGAGAGCCGCAGCTACGACTGGCTCGAGGACTTCCGCCGCCGCGGTCTCTCGGGCGCACATTTTCAGCTGCGCTTCGAGCCGCGCGAGGTCGTGCTGAAGCTGCAGCCGGAGATCGAGCCGCGCCCCGAGAACCGCGTGCAGCTAGCAGTCGCTGCGCGCGACGCCCGCGGCGATCCGATTCCGGAGCTGCGCCTGGCACTCTCCGAGCGCGATCTCCGCACGCAGGCCGCCGGGCGCGAGCTGCTGGCACGGCAGGCGAGCGCGCTAGGCCTCGACCCCGCGACGGCCGAGCGCAGTGAGAAATTCCGCTACCACCCCTCCGGCACGCTGCGCATGGCGCGCGACGAGCGCAGCGGAGTGGTCGACCCCGGCCTGCGCGTGTTCGGCAGCGACAACCTCTACGCCTGCGGCGCGAGCGTGTTCCCGACTGCAGGCACCGCGAACCCGACGCTCAGCATCGTCGCGCTCTCGCTGCGCCTCGCCGAGCAGCTGCTCGCGCGCGGGCGGATCTGAAGCGAGCCGCCGGAGTGGTGGCGCGCGCGGCGGAGCCGGGCCGGCTCAGGCCGCAGAGGAGCGCCACAGCACTGCGCTCGTGAAGCTCACGCTGTTGGGGCGGTCGACGAAGCGCTCCTCGTCCGCCGCGGCTTCGGGGCCGGGACTCTTCAGCGCGAGCGCCTCGAGGAAGCCCGCCTGCGACTGCATGTGCAGCTCGCTCACGCTGTCGACGCCGCAGGTGCCGAAGCCCGCGGCCCGCGCCGCGCCGCGCGACGCTTCCGGCTCGACGTGGAATTGCGCATAGCCGTCGATTCCGGGCGTCAGGAAGCCGAAGCGCGAGTGGTGATCGAAGTAGTAGTCGAGGTACTGTGCGTGCGTCGTGCCGGCCTTGCGCCGCATCAGGTACTGGTAGCGGACCGGCGTCGGAGCCGACGGGATCACGACGCGGTCGACTCCGATCAGCGCGCCGGAGAGATCCGCGTGGAGGACGGCCTCGAGGCGCTCGCCCGCGCGTGCGGCGAGCGCTGTCAGCGCAGCCGCGTCGCAGGCCTCCGCGACGACTTCGCAGCTGCCCTCGTAGGGGCGCATCGAGGGCGTCGCGCGCGCGAAGGCGTCGTCCGGCAGCTGCCGCAGCAGCGTGACACGAGCCGCAGGCGCGGCCGCGGCGATGCGCAGCGCCTCGGCGCGGATCGCCGCCTCGAAGGCCTCACCGACACCGCCGCGCGCTGCGAACAGGAGCAGGAGCTTCACGACCGCGCGACACTAGCAGCCCGGCGGGTCCCGGTCCGGGAGC
>CAYTJA010000180.1:0-2046 GCA_964437835.1 uncultured Spirochaetales bacterium | reverse complement strand
GCCGCAGCGAGCGCAGCGTGCTCCGGCGCAGCACCAGGAAGGACCCGAGCGAGAGCGCCGCGATCGAGATCAAGAGGCCGATCAGGCCGGCCGAGTCGAGGCGGTCGTAGAGCGTCGGGAAGACGAAGCGATTCGCGACCCAGGTCAGCGCGATCAGCGGCACGACCGCGCCGAGCAGGTACGCCGTGAACGCGCCCAGATCGAGTTTCTCGCGCTGCCGCCCGCTGCCGGGGGCTGCTGCCAGCTCCGTCACGGAGGACCTCACCTGAGAGGGAAATTCACCACGGTCGATTCTCCCGGGGTCGCCTGGCCTTTCGGCTGGACGTGCGGGTCGCTGAAGGTGGCGCGAGCATGGGGCCGTGCCGGAGCTGCCCGAGGTCGAGGTGACGCGCCAGCGCATCTCACCGCTTCTGCTCGGGCGGCGCATCCGGAGCGTCCGCACCAGCCCGCCCAGCTATTTGTTCCTGACCCCACCCGACGCGCTGCGCCGCGCGCTGCGCGGCCGCGCGCTCGAGGTGCTGCGGCGGCACGGCAAGTACCTGGTCGGAGACTTCGGCGGCGGGGACCGGCTCCTGATCCACCTCGGAATGACCGGCCAGCTCTTTTCGAGCACTGCGACCAGCGTGCGGCTGCTCTCCGCGACTGCGCGCGCAGCGCTCCGGCCCGAGCAGCAGCGGAGCTTCCGTCCCGACCTGCACACCCATCTGCAGCTCGCCTTCGAGGACGGCGGGGCCGAGGTCTACTTCCGCGACGTGCGCAAGTTCGGCAAGCTGCTGTGGCTGCCGGCGGGCGCGACGCACCCGCGCCTCGACCGCCTCGGCAGCGATGCGCTCGCAGTCACCGGAGCGCTGCTATTCGCGGCGGGGCGCAAACGGCGGGTCGCGATCAAGAGCCTGCTGCTCGACCAGGCCGTGCTCGCAGGCTGCGGAAACATCTACGCGGACGAAGCGTTATTCGTAGCCGGGGTGCGGCCGGGGCGGCGCGCGGGCGCGGTCACGCGCGCGGAGTGCGAGGCGATCGCCGAGGCGCTCCGGCGCGTGCTGCGGCGCTCGATCGAGACCGGGGGCTCGTCGATCAGCGACTTCATCGCTCCGGATGGCGCGGACGGCGCCTATCAGAGCGAACGCCGCGTGTATGCGCGCGCGGGCGAGCCGTGCCCGCACTGCGGCGCAGCGATCCGCCGGCGCATGATCGGCCAGCGCAGCAGCCACTTCTGCACGCGCTGCCAGAAGTAGACGCGGCGAGCGCGCCTCGCGTGCGGGCAGGATCCCGCGCCGCGTTCAACTCGCTATCGGCGCGAGCGCGGAGGGGTCGTAGTAGTAGCGCTCGCTCACGATCTTTCCGTCTTCGATCTCGTGGACAGCGACCTCGCACAACGACGTGACCCGGCCGCCGCGCAGCGTGACGTCTGCATCCCATTCGATCACGATCAGGTTCTTGCCGAGCGCGACGTTGCGGGCACGCCACTTGGTGCCCTCCTGCATCTGGTTCCACATCGCGAGCTTCTGGGCGAGGCCGTCGTGCCCGCGGACGATGTTTCCATTGCCCTCGACCGAGACCGTGTCTGCGCTGTAGAGCGCGGGGATCGAGAACTTCGACTCGTCGAGCGTGGCCTCGACGAGCTTTTGCGCGAGTGCGGCGAGCGGGGAGGGCTGCTTCGCGACGCTCGCGGCCGGCTTCCGCGCCGGCACGCTCGCCGCGGCGCGCGCAGGCTTCGCCGCGCTGCGCGTGGCCTTCGCGACGCCGCGCACTGCCTTCGCGGCGCTCGGCCTGGCAGCGGGTTTCTGCTTCGCCTGCTTCGCGGCGCCTGACTTCGCGCGGCGCGCAGATGCGGGCTTCGACTTCGAACTCCGGGCGGACCTGGCTGCGGGCTTTCGGGCCATCGATTCCTCCTGTGGGCGTCTATCCTACACCTGCACTGCGCGAGAAGAGGCGAGCCTTGTGGTCCCGGTCCGGGCACAGCGCGGACCCACCCGCTCTCCGGTCGGCTGCGCCTCGCTGCGCGCCGAAGCGGCTTGCGATATTCGTCGGCTTGCATGTGTCGTC
>CAYTJA010000179.1:0-3319 GCA_964437835.1 uncultured Spirochaetales bacterium | reverse complement strand
AGACCTCGTCGGCGTTGAGCATCGAGCCGAGGTGGCGCTGCTTCTGCTCCTCGTCGCCGTGGGCGATCAGCGTCGGGCCGAGCATGCCGACGCCGATTCCGAACAGGTCGGGCGGTGTGTGGTAGTTCGACTCCTCCTGGACCCAGATCACGGATTCGATCGGCTTCGCGCCGCGACCGCCGTACTCGACGGGCCAGGTCAGGCAGGCCCAGCCGTTCTGCTGCTTGGTCGCCTGCCAGCGCTGCGCCTCGGCGACGACGCTCGGATCCTCGCTCGCCTGGAAATCGCGCGATTCGCCCGGCGCGATGCGGCGCGCATGGGCGTCGAGAAATGCGCGCGCCTCGCTGCGAAATGCGGCTTCCTGCGGGGTGTCCTTGAAGTCCATGAAAAATCCTCGTCTCAGGCGGCCGCGCGCGCGAGCTCGCGCACGAGGTACTCGCGCCAGTCGGAGAGGCCGCCCCAGATTGCGGCGAGCCCCTTCGCGCGGCGGTAGAACAGGTGGCAGTCGTACTCCCAGGTGAAGCCGACGCCGCCGTGCATCTGGATCATCTCGGTAGTGGTCAGCTCGTAGGCCTGGATCGCCGACACGCGCGCAGTGCAGGCGGCCTCGGCCAGCTCGGCGCGCTGCTCCTCGAGCGCCCAGGCCGCGTAGTACGCATTCGAGCGCGCGAGCTCAATGGCGACGAAGACGTCCGCCATGCGGTGCTTGAGCGCCTGGAAGGATGCGATCGGCCGGCCGAAGGCATAGCGGCCGAGCGCGAATTCGCGCGTGATCTCGAGCGCGCGAGTGGCGCCGCCGATCTGCTCGAAAGCGGCCGGCACGGCCGCGCGGCGCAGCAGTTCGAGCGCGCCGGAGAGATCGGGGCAGGGCTCTGCGAGGCGCTCGCCCGCGGCGCCATCGAACCAGAGTCGCGCGATCGGCCGCGAGGGGTCGAGGCTCGCGACCGCTTCGCGCCTCACGCCCGGACCGGTCAGATCCACGATCACGAGCGAGAGATCGCTGCCCTCGCGCGCGACGACGATCGCCTCGTGTGCCGCCGCGCCGTCGGGCACGGCAATCTTGATTCCGGAGAGGCGTCCGCGCTCGAAGCGTGTGGTGATGCTCTCGGCGCTCGGGCGCCCGGCGCGCTCGGCCAGGGCGAAGGTGCCGATTCGCTCGCCGCGCGCGAGCGCGGGCAGCCGCGCCTGCTTCTGGCTCTCGGTTCCGAGCTGCAGCAGCGCATCGCTGAAGAGCGCAACCGAGGGACCAAAGGGAATCGGAGCGAGCGCGCGGCCGAGCTCCTCGGCGATCAGTACCAGCTCGAGGCGGCCATATCCCGCGCCTCCGTAGCTCTCGGGGATTGCGGCCCCGAGCCAGCCCATCTCGGCCGCGCCTTTCCAGAGCTCGGCCGCGTAGGGCTCGCCCGATTCGAGTACCCGCCGGCACACGCCGAGCGGCGCGTGCTGGTTCAGGTAGTCGCGGACGGTCTGCTGGAGAAGCTTCTGTTCCTCGGAGAAGTCGAAATTCAAGCGGGCCTCGCGGGGAGCGGGATTTCGCCGCCGCAGTATACGCGCCTGCCGGGTTACCCTGAGGTTCTTCCGCCCGCCGGGCGGCCGCGGCCCGGGAGGCGCATGCAAGATTCGGCACGAGGTGGCGCGGGCGTCGGCGAGGCGCGCGATCCCGCGGGCGGGCTGCTGGCCGCCTCGTTGCTGCTGCTCTTCTACGAGCTGATCCTGATCCGCTACCTCGGCACCGAGATCCCGGTCGTCGGCTTCTTCAAGAACCTGATCTTGATCGCCTGCTACCTGGGCTTCGGCGTGGGGCTGCACCTCGGCATCGCCCCGCGCCTCTGCTTCGCCCTCTTCGCTGCGACCGCACTGCTCCCGGTGCTGCTCGTGAGGGCGAGCGGCTGGATCGGCATCGCCGATCTCGGCTACTCCGGGCTCAGCGAGGACGATGCCGTCTTGATCTGGAACTTCTCGGCGCTCGCGGGCTTCGGGGTGCTGGCAGTTGCTTTCGTCTGCGCGCTGGCTCCGATGCTCGCGCTCGGTTCGCTCGTCGGGAGCTATTTCGATCGCTTTCGGAGCTCGCTTGCGGCCTACGGCTGGAACCTGCTCGGAAGTCTGCTCGGCACCCTCGCGTTCTCGCTGGTCTCGGCCCGCTCGCTGCCACCCGAGTGGTGGTTCGGTGCGAGCGCGCTCTGCGTGCTCGGCCTGCTTGCCGCCGAACGCCGGCACCTGCGCGCAAGCGATCTCGCCTGGATCGGGATGCTGTTGGTGGCACCGGTCGTGCTGGTCGTCTCGAGCGAGGAGCCGCGCCCGATCTGGACGCCCTATTACAAGCTCAGCTTCTTCGGAATGGGCTACCAGACCGGCGAAGAGACCGGCATGGGGCTCAACGTCAACAACACCTGGTTCCAGCGCTCCTTCAACGTGAACCTGCTCGACCGCGAGGAGGAGGCGACGCATGCCGAGGCGCACGCCGCTCGCAAGCTGCGCTTCGTCGCGCCGTTCCGCTTCGCGCGCCCGCAGCGCGTGCTGGTGCTCGGAGCGGGGCTCGGAAACGACACCGCGAGCGCACTCGGCCACCGTGCGGCCTTCGTGCGCGCGGTCGACATCGATCCGGTGATCGTCGAGCTCTCCGATCGGCTGCACCCGAATCGGCCCTATCGCGATCCGCGCGTGGAAGTCGTGATCGACGACGCGCGCCACTATCTCTCGAGCAGCCGCGACTCCTACGACCTGATTCTGCTAGGCGTGCTCGAAGCTCGCTCGCTGTTCTCGCAGTTCTCGAACCTGCGCCTCGACAACTACGTCTACACGCGCGAGGCGTTCCACGACGCGGCCGGGCAGCTGGCAAAGGGCGGCGTGCTGTGGCTGAACCTCTGGGTGCCGAAGGGCTGGGTCTACGAGAAGGCGCGTGGCCTGATGCAGGAGGTCTTCGGCGAGCGGATGGCCGTGCTGCACGGCAGCGACTCGCAGCACTATGCCTTCGTCGGTTGTCTCGACTGCTCCCTCGCAGCCCTCGACGAGGTGATCGAGCGCGTGGGGCAGATCGAGCGCGTCACGGAATCTCCCTTCGGCGAGCTCGCGGGCAGCGTCGCGCTGCCGACCGACGACTGGCCCTACATCTTCTTCCGCACACGCACGCTGCCGTGGCAGTACCTCGCGCTGCTCGGCTCGCTGGTCGCGATCTCGCTGGTGCCGCTGCGCTTCGCGTTCCGGGACGTGCTGCGCCTCGAATGGGGCTTCTTCTTCCTCGGCGCGGCCTTCCTGCTGCTCGAGACGGGCGCCGTCACGCGCATGGCGCTGCTGGCCGGCACCACCTGGTTCGTCAACA
>CAYTJA010000178.1:0-39850 GCA_964437835.1 uncultured Spirochaetales bacterium | reverse complement strand
AGAGCGGGGACCCCTCATCGCAGCCGGGTGTCCCAGTACTGCGCGAGGCGCGCCGCGTGCCAGGCAAAGCACGCGACCTGCCAGGCGACGATCGCGTAGAAGGTTGCGACCGCGGCGTGCAGCCCGGGCACGAGCGCGTCGCAGAGCAGCGCGACCGTGATGAACGCCAGGTTCGGATTCCGGCGCGAGATGAAGGTGCGCAGCCTCTCGTCGAGCGGCGTCGCGCCGTGGATCGAGACCCCGGTGCGCCAGCGGAAGAGCCCCGCGAGCGCGCGGTCCAGCGCGTAGATCGCGAGCAGCCAGAGCGACGCGATGAAGGTCGCCGACGCCGGGGACCCGCCGCCCAGCGCGAAGCCCCAGGCCAGGTACCAGATCGGCGGGTGTACGATGTCGAGGCCGTGGTCGAGAATCATGCCGAGCTTCGAGTAGGTGTAGGTGAGGCGCGCGAGCTTGCCATCCACGGAGTCGAGCACGCTCATCGCATAGCCGAGCGCCAGGCCCGGTGCCCAGGCGCCGACCGCGAAGAGTGGAATCGCGGCGAAGGTCGCCACGATGCTGAGCCAGGTGACCCAGTTCGGGTGCACGCGCCAACGCGCGAGCGGCCTGACCATGCGCCAGACGAGGGGGGGATAGACCCATTTCGTCAGGAAGTCCGTGGAGCCCTTGTAGTTCGAGTCGAAGAGGAAGCGCTCGACCCGTTCGCAGGCGGCGCGATCGGGAATCGGGAACAGATAGGGGTCGACGTGTCGGCGCAGGTCGACGAGATAGGTGTCGAACTCGCCGGGCGCGAGTTCGGTTGCCGCGCCCGCCTCGACGAGGCTGCGCGCGAGCCCGGGAAGGTCCGCGAAGCTACCAGCCGCGGCCGGCAGTCGGCCCTCGCAGCGCACTAGCACCGCGCTCGCGGGCGCACTGAAGAACACGCGGTTGCCCGCGAGCTTCGCAAAGCACGGCAGCAGCCGCGGATCGATTTCTGCGTCCGCACTGAGCAGCAGAACCGGAGCCCCCTCGGCGGCGGCGAGTGCGCGTTCGACGCGCGCGGCGAAGCCGACGCCCCCCGGATCGCACCAGCGCAGCGGCAGCGCGCGAGCGAGCGACGCAGGCAGATGCTCCGGCGCGCCGCGCGGCCGCTCGACGCAGACCTCCGCGAGCGCGAGCCCCGAGCGCCGGAGCGTCTGCAGCAATCTCTCGAGCAGCGTGAGGCCGAAGACGCGCGTCTCGCAGCCCGCACTCGAGGCGTCGATCCAGATCCGCAGACCCGCCGCAGCGCTCACGGGCGCTTCCTGTCCCGCTCGCGGATCCGCGTCTCGACCGGAAACCCGAGCGACGGCAGTGGGAGCCTCATGGGTGCGCGCCCTGTCATGACTGGGGCGACTGGGTGTGTCTCAACCGTAGCCAGCCGGGTCCGATCGCGCCGGCCCCGCAGGAACGCAGACCCGGTCCGCAGGCATTCCGATCCCCGCTGCCCGCAGATCAAACGAGGCTCCGCCTCCGACCGACGAGACACGCAAGCCGACGAAGTCGGCGCGCAGCGAGGCGCAGCCGAGCGGAGCGGGGTGGTCCGGGCTGTGCCCGGACCGGGACCACAAGGCCGGCGGTGTGTCGGCTACGCTCCACGCCTCGATGCGTCCCGCCACGCACGAGCACCCGCGAGGTGCCCCATCTCATCTTCCTCTGAGCTGCAGCCGCGCGCGGACGCGTTCGCTGCGCTGATCCTCGCTGGGCGCCGCGGCACGCGCGATCCCTTCGCAGAATCGGTCGGAGCGAGTCATCGGGCGCTGATCCCGGTGGCCGGGGTGCCGATGCTGCTGCGCGTCGTGCACACGCTCGAGCAGCTCCCGAATCTCAGGCGGATCTGGATCAGCATCGACGAGCCCGCGTTGCTCGACCCGCTGCCCGAGCTCCAGGCGCTGCGCGCGCGCGGTCGCGTGCAGCTCCACGCGAGCCTGCCCTCGCCTTCGCGCAGCGTGCAGAGCGCGCTCGACCTGACGGGCACTCCGCTGCTGATCACGACTGCGGACCACGCGCTGCTCGAGCTGCCGACGCTCGAGCACTTCCTCGCGGAAGCGCGCACGCGGGGCTGTGACGTCGCGGCGGGGTTGGTCGAGGAACAGGTGATCCGAGCGCGCTTCCCGGACGCAAAGCGCACCTACATCCAGCTGCGCGGCGGTGCCTACAGCGGCGCCAACCTGTTCGCGTTCCTGACACCCGCCGCGCGCCGCGCGGCAGAGTTCTGGGTGCGCGCAGAGCAGTTTCGCAAGCAGCCCTGGCGCCTGGCCCAGGCCTTCGGACCGCTCTCGCTGCTGCTCTTCCTGTTGCGCCGACTGGACCTCGAGGCCGCGCTCGGACGGGTATCGCAGGTGATGGGCATCCGGGTCGCCGCGGTGCTGCTGCCCTTCGCCGAGGCCGCGGTGGACGTCGACAAACCCGCCGATCTCGAGCTCGCGAACCGCATCCTCGCCGAACGCGGCGGCTGACGCCGCTCAGGCCAGCTCGCGCGTCTCGACCTCGCGGACCCGAGCGGTGGAGGGCTCGAAGCCGCGCGCGCGCAGGCCGATCCGGAAGCCACCGGCGGGCCGCGCCTCGAATTCGTAGACGTGGTAGCGGGCGCTCTTCTCGGGCCGCGCGGTTGCATCGGAAGCGGATCGCACGCCGACCACGGGGATCGGCCGCAGCCCGCCGCCGATCTGCGTGAACACCGAGCGGTGGCTGTGCCCGTGCAGCACGAGCTCCGCGCCCGCGCTCGAAAGCACCGCGCGCAGCGACCCGGCGTCCCGCAGTGAGCGGCGCCTCGCCTCGCCGGGCGTCGGCCGGTGATGGACCAGCACGACGCGGCAGAGCCCCTCGCGGCCGAGCTCGCGCAGCAGCGCTTCGAGCCGCTCGAGCTGCCCGGGCCCGAGCGCGCCGGTCGCGAGCAGCGGCAGCGTCGGCAGCGCGCTGCAGAGGCCGACCAGCGCCAGCGGCCCGCGCCGGCGCAACGTCGGAAAACTCTCGGGGTAGCGCAGCTCGCGCACCGGCCCCGCGCCATCGCTCGCGAGATAGGCGGGCCACTGTGTCTCCCACGAGTGCTCCGGATCGCAGGCTGCGTACGCATCGTGGTTGCCAGGGATCAGCGTCACCTGCTCGGGCGTGCCGATGCGCGCGAGCCAGCCCCGCGCCTCTTCGATCTCGGAGGGCAGGCCAATGTGCGTGAGGTCGCCGGTGATCGCGACGTGATCCACGGATTGGTGCACGAGGTCCCCGAGCAGCGCTTCGAGCACTTCGGGCCGGTGCACATACCGGCGGCGCTGCCGCCACGACAGGAAGCCGAGCAGGCGTTTGTTGCAGAGCTCGCGCGGACCCGCGGGACGCGGCCGGGTCACGTGCAGATCCGAGAGATGCGCCAGCGCGAACATGCCCGCGAGGCGAACGTAGCCCGCCGCTGTGGTACCGTCGCGTTTCCGCCTCCCGAACGGAGACCTCCGTGTCGGACCGCGACAGGAACGCAGGCGCTCCGCCTTCCGAGCTCTGGCTGCTGCGGCCCGAGGCGGGGGGATCGCTGCCGCGCGTCTTCGGACTCTCCCTCGCAGAACGGCTCACGCGCTCCGCGCGCGCGGCGGGCATCGCCCTGATTCGCGAGGTCGCCGGCGAGGCTCCCGCGCCGCACGCCGCGTCCGAGCAGGTGCTGCTGCTTCGCGCGGACTGCCTCTTGGACGACCGCCTGCTGCGCGCACTCGCGCTCTCGCCCTCTGCGCTGCTGCTCGCTCGAGCTCCGGGCGCGGCAAGCAGCGGGCGCCCGCTCGCCGCGTGTGTTCCGGCCGCACGCGCCGCCGAGCTGCAGCGCTGGCTGGCCGGCGATCGGGATCCGCGCCAGCGGCCGGCCTGCCTGCGTGCGCTCGCACCCGCCGAGCTGGTGCCGGCCTATTCGGCGGCACTGCGCAAGAGCCAGCCGCCCTTCGCATTCGATGCGGGCGACGCGTCGCAGCCCTTCGATCCCGCGCGCGTCGAGGAGCTGCTGTTTCGCGCGTCCTACAAGGGCCTCACCGACCTCGTGACCAAGTGGCTGTGGCCAGCTCCGGCGCTCGCATGCGTGCGGCGCCTCGCGGATCTGCGCGTACGCCCGAACAGCGTCACGGCGCTCTCGTGGGCAATCACGATTCTCGCGACCTGGCTCTTCTATCGCGGCGACTTCGGCCTCGGCCTGTGTTGCGCGTGGCTGATGACCTTCCTCGACACCGTCGACGGGAAGCTCGCGCGCTGCACGCTGACCTCGAGCCCGATCGGCAACGTGCTCGACCACGGCCTCGATCTGGTGCACCCCCCTTTCTGGTGGCTCGCCTACGGTGCCGGCCTCGGCGCCGGGCACGAGGTCGCGACGGCCATCGCGATCGCCGGTTACTTTCTCGGCCGGCTCCAGGAAGGCCTCTTCCTGCTGCGCCACCGCATCGAGATCCACACCTGGCGCCCTCTCGACGGCGTTTTTCGCACCGTCACCGCACGCCGCAATCCGAACCTGCTGCTGTTCAGCGTCGGGGTGGCGGGCGGACGCCCGGATCTCGGCCTCGAGATGGTGGCGGTCTGGACGCTCGCGAGCTTCGCGTTCCACTGCGTCCGCATCGCACAGGCGGAGCTGCTGCGGCGAGCCGGCGGAGAGGTCCGACCCTGGGATGAAGCAATACCGGCGGAGCCGCGTCCAAGCGCGCGCCTGCCAGACCGGGCCCAGGAGGTTCGCGAAGCGCGATGAGCCCAGAGCAGCGCCGACGCCGCTGCGCGAATGCCGCGCGCGCAACCCTCGCCTGCGCCGCAACCGCGCTGGTGGCAGCGATCGCGGCCGCCGAGCCGGCGGCTGTCGCAGCCGTCCCGCGCGGCGAGCCGGGCTCACGTCTCGGAAATTCCGGCTCGTCGACCGAGTACTGGGACCTGCTCGCAACGCTCGACTCGGGTCATCGCGTCATCGCGCGCTTCTCGATCACGAACGAAGGGCCCGGCCGGAACACGGCCTACGCTCTCGGCCACGTCATTGGTCCCGACGGAGTTGCGCACCGCTTCCAGAACGGCCGCGAGGAAGGCCGCTGGACGCTGCGCGATGACGGTCACCAGCTCGAGATCGGCTCGAGCGAGCTGTACCTGCGCGGACCGGAGCGACGCCTCTGGATCAGACGAGAGAAGATGGGCGTCGTGCTCGACCTTCGGTTCAGCCCACCCGCGCTCGGCCGCGCGCAAGATCCAGGAATTCCCGGCTATTTCGTCGACCTGCTGCACGCGGCGACGCCGGTGCAGGGCACCCTGCACCTGCTGCAGGAGATGCCCGCACCGATCGCCGTCCACGGCGTGATCGCGTGCACCCACACCTGGATGGACCGCAGCGAGCCCGAGCTCGCGCTGCGCCGGATCGACTTCTTCGCACTCCAGCCCGACCCGGCGGCGCCCTCGATCTACCTGAGCAGCGTGTCCACCCCGAGGGGGGGGCGCGCGCAGCGCATCGTCGTCGAAGCACAGGGCCGGGTGATCGTGGACCAGCCGCGGCTGAGCCTCGATGCCGGTCCTCCGATCGCGCTCCAAAGACGCGCCGGCTACACGATCCCGTCCCGGCTGGATTTCGACGCTCCGGGGCTGCGCGGCTCGCTCCAGATGTCCCGACTCCTGCTCGAAGACGATCCAATGGGGGTAATTCCCCAGCCTTTTCGCTGGCTGATGTCCCTGAAGAGCCAGCCGCATCGGATCTGGATCGAATCGCCGTTCGAGGTTAGAGTGCCCGGGGCTCAGAGCGCGTCCCAGGAGACTCTGCGAGGAACCGGAGTCGCGGCCTTCAATT
The DNA here is from genome assembly GCA_964437835.1 of uncultured Spirochaetales bacterium. Lineage (GTDB taxonomy): Bacteria > Myxococcota_A > UBA9160 > UBA9160 > SMWR01 > CAYTJA01. The sequence goes on along the minus strand of CAYTJA010000178.1, from coordinate 34,059 downwards.
TCCTGAATCCGCTTGACGCGGAGCCGGAGCCCGGTGGAGGCTCCGAAGCGCCCTGAAGCAGGCGGGCCGTCGAGCCGATCGGAAGCAGGGCCCCATCGCCTTTCGCCCGCTCCGTCGCCAGAGCCGGAAAGGAATCCAGTGCAAGTCGCATTGCTGAACAACCTGCGTGCCGGCCGGAGCGGAGTCCAGGTGGGTCGGATCCTGTCCTTCCTGTCGCAGCACCCCGAGGTGATCCACGTCGAGACGGAGAGCGCCGGGGCGCTCCCGGAAGCGTTGGCCTCGATCGCGCACCGGGAGGTCGACCTGCTGCTCGTGAACGGCGGCGACGGCACGCTCCAGCACGTGCTGACGGAGATCCTCGCGACCGACACCTTCGACCGGCTTCCGATGATCGCGCCCATGCGCGGCGGCCGGACCAACATGAGCGCGCTCGATCTCGGCGCTTCGCGCGATCCGGTGCGTGGGATCGCGGAAGTGCTCGCGGCCGCCCGGCGCGGCACGCTGCACGAGCGTTTCGTGGACCGCCCCGTGCTGAGCGTCGAATTCGACCGCGGGCGTCGGCTTCAATACGGCACCTTCTTCGGCGCCGGCTTGATTCAACGCGCGATCGGCCTCACGCACCGGATCTTTCCGACCGGCCGCAGCCAGGGCGTCTTCGGCGCGGGCATCGTGACGGGCTGGCTGCTGCTCCGCACCCTGTTCCAGGACGACGCCGGGGTGATCCGTCCGGACAAAGCGCAGATCTTCGTCGACGACGAGCTGGTGCGAGGCGGCGAGTTTCGGCTCATCATCGCCAGCTCGCTGCAGCGACTGTTCCTGCGCATGAATCCGTTCTGGGGCGAAGGCGACGGCGGAGTCCGCTTCACGGCGATGTCATCGCGGCCGAAAGGCCTGCTGAGCGCGGGCCCCGGCATCCTGCGCGGCTCGCCGCCTGCAACCGCGGTGCCCGAGCACGGCTACACGAGCCGCAACGCCCACCGCGTCGAGATGCGCATCGACTGCGGCTTCACGATCGACGGCGAGGTCTACGCGGAGCAGCCGGACGAGGTCGTGCGCCTGACCGCGGACCGACGCCTGCAGTTCGTCCGCGCCTGATTTCGCGCCGGATTCCGCCGGGACCTGCATGGCCGGCAGCCTTCCGGAACTCGAGAAGCTGGTTCGCAGCGAGCTGACGCGCCCGGTGCCGCCGAGCGCCGCGCTGCTCGCGCGCGCGATCCGAGAGCGCCACGGCGCGAGCCTCCGCGCGCTCGTCTTCTACGGCTCCTGCCTGCGGCGCCAGACGGACGAGGGCGTACTCGACTTCTACGCGCTCGTCGACGACTACCGCAGCGCCTATGTCACCGGTGCGCTCGCGCTCGCAAACGCGCTGCTGCCGCCGAACGTCTTCTACCTCGAGGCGTCGGGTCCCGCCGGGATCCGCCGCTGCAAGTACGCAGTGCTCTCGGCGCGCGATGTCGAGCGTGCGGCGGCCGGCGACTGGCTGCGCCCGGGCGTCTGGGCGCGCTTCGCGCAGCCGGTGCTCGCGGCCGACTGGCGCGACGACGCGAGCCTCGACTGGCTCACCGCGCTGGTCTCGCGCTGCCTGCTGACCTTCGTGCGAACGCTGCGGCCGGTCGTGCAGCGAGAGCAGCAGCTCGCGGTCTCCGCTTCCGACTTCTGGCCGCGGGCATTCGCGGAGACCTACGCCAGCGAGACGCGACCCGAGGCGCAGGACTCGATTCGCGCGCTCTTCGACGCGGCCCCCGAGCGCTACGAGCGCGCGCTCGAGCTCGCGCTGCGCGCGCTCGACGCGGACGCGCCGCGGGGAGTCGGGCCTCCCGCGTCGGGGCTGGCGGCTGCGTGGTCGGCTGCGCTGCAGGGCCTGCGCTGGCCGCTGCGCCGGCGTCTCGCGAAGGCCCTGTATGCGGCCGCGCTGTTCAAGACGGCCTTCACCTTCGGCGACTGGCTGCCCTACGCGCTCTGGAAGCTGCAGCGCCACAGCGGGCGCGAGATCGTCGCGAGCGAGCGCCAGCGCCGGCACCCGCTGCTCTACGGCTGGCCACTGCTATTCCGCATCCTGCGCGAACGCGCGCTGCGCTAGGACGGGGAGGTTGTTGCCTCTCGACTCCTAGTCTTGCGGGTCCCGGTCCGGGAGCGGCCCGGTCCCACCCGCTCTCCGCTCGGCTTCGCCTCGCTGCGCGCCGAAGCGGCTTGCGGTCTTGGCTTGCGGTCTCGAGGGGCTCAGCGGCTAGCTGCGGCGGTCTGCGAGCGCGAGGCGTTGCCCCAGAGGGCCTGGAGCGCCGGCCATATCCCATCTCGAAGCGTGCGGCGGTAGGCCGCATCCGCCGGCAGCTCGCGCAGCAGCGCGCGGTGGACCGCGCCGAGGCTGTGGTACGGAATGCCGGGCAGAAAGTGATGCAGCGCGTGGAAACGCATCCCGACGGGCGCCACGAGGACCGTGAGCCAGGGCCAGCCGAGCAGGTTGATCGAGTCGAGCAGCTGGCCCTCGGCATCGACCGGCTCGTCGCCGTGGACGTAGCCGTGCGCCGCGAGAGTCCGGACCTGATTCATGATTCCGACACCTGACACGACCAACCACCACTGGAAGCAGGCCTCTAGCGGCAGCCAGCCGAGTGCTATTGCCGCAGCGCCGCACCACGCGACCAGCGCGGCGGCTGCCTCCTCGGAGTCCCAGCGGGCGCGCTGCTCCGGGTCGGGCTCCGGCCGGCGATAGTTGCCGTTGATCGCGAGCGTCGAGGCGCGCGCGATCGTGAGCCTCCGCAGCGGCGGAATCAGTCGCGAGAGCGGCCCGAGCAGTCCCCAACGCAGCGGCAGGACGATCGGAACACACGCGACCGCGAGCACGAAGAGCACGATGCGCAGGCGCGGCCAGCGCGCGATCGGCGCGTACTCGGGATCCTTGTCGGTCCCGAAGCCGTTGCGTTTGTGATGGTCGAGATGCGAGCCGACGTACATCAAGCTCGGCACCTGCAGCGGGATCCCGATCAGCAGATTCCATCCGAGCTCGAAGCCGGGAAGCTCGTCGCGCCGGCGGTGCGCGAGCTCGTGGATGAAGAGTGCCGCGCGAAACAGCGCGACGACGGAGCCCGTGGTCATCAGCAGATGCGCGCTCGAGCCGACGGGCACGCGCAGCGCGGAGACGAGCAACACCCATCCGCACAGCGCCGAAAGCGAACAGTCGGCCCAGTAGATCCAGGGGCGCACTTCGAATGCCGGCGCAAAGCGCAAGCGCAGCTCAGCCGGCGCGAAGAGTCCCGGCCTGCGCGGCGTGGGAATCGGATCCATCGAGAAAAGCGACGCTCCGGTGGCCGGCACTCCGCGGAGGGCCGGAAATCAGCCGTCGCCACTCTAGCCTTGCGGGTCCCGGTCCGGGAACGGCCCGGTCCCACCCGCTCTCCGCTCGGCTTCGCCTCGCTGCGCGCCGAAGCGGCTTGCTCTGCGGGTCCCGGTCCGGGAGCCGCCCGGCGCTCCCGGACTCCGCTTGCCGCTCTAGGCGGAGCGCTCGATCTCGCGGTCCAGCGCTCCGCTCAGATGGGTCACCACCTGCGCCATCTGGCGCGCGGTTTCGGGATCTACGAGGCCCAGCATCCGATCCGACAGCGCGCGCTCTGCGCGCGCTAGCGCGTCGAGGCCCTGCTCCGTCGGCTCGAGGCGGATGCCGCGGCGATCTCCGGGGACCGGGCGGCGCCGCAGCAGACCCTTCTGCTCGAGTCCGTCGATCAGCGAGGTCAGCGTCGGACGGCTCACGCCGACGCGCTCCGCGAGCTCGCCGGCGCGCATCTGCCGGTCCGCGAGCGTCAGCAGTAGCCGGTACTGAGGCAGGCTGATTCCGCTCTCGATACAGACGCGCTCGGCCACGCGCGACAGCCGCGCAAGAATTCGAACTCCTTCGGCAAACACCGGTTTCTTCGCTTGCCGAACTTCCGTGAGGACAGCGGGAGCCGGAGGACGAAACGGGACAGAGATAGCCATGGCAACACTCCTGTGCTGCTCACCCCCGCTGCACATCATACCCTGGTTTGTACCGCGAACCGCGGGAAGTTCGGACTATTTTGCGCTGCGGAGCAGCGAGTCGAGCCCCGAGATCACGACTCGGGCTCCCGGGACGAGTCCGAGCTGTGTGAGCCGGCCACCCTGCAGCTCGACGGCCATCCTCGCCCCTGCAGGGACTCCGTATACCGGCAGCCGGGCCTCGTACGCGCGCGGAGACTCCCCGGCGGCGCGCGGAGGCTCGACCCCCATCTCGGCCACCGCGAGCACGACGCCCTGTGCGTCGAGAAATGCGGCGCCGATCGGCACCGGACAGTCGCGCATCACGAGGTAGAAGGGCTGCGCCTCCGGCAGCACGAACAGCATTCCGCCGTAGTCCGGGATCTCGCGGCGTCCCGAGAGACCCCTCATCCGCGTCGCCGGGTCGAGCGCCACCTCGAGCTGAAAGACGCGGCCGGCGATCGCGACCGCGGCGCGCCCGCGGGCGTCTGCGGCCGGCGCGCTCTGCGGCACAACGGCACCCGCGGACGGCGTTGCAGGTGCGCCCTGCTCGCCGCACGCGAGCACAGCGGCACACGCGAGCACCGCGAACGCGCGCGAGCGAGCGCCGCGCTCTCGGTTGCGAGCGCGGCAGCGTGTGTTCACCCGAAGCTCCGCCCGCATTTCTGCCCTCTCGAAGCCCGTCGCGCGACAGGGCTACGCTCCCGCCCGCGATGCGCGAGCGGGGAGCCTGACGGTCGATGTCCGAGCCTGCAACCACGGTGCTCGTCACGGGCGCGTCCTCGGGCATCGGGGCCGCCACGGCGCGATTGCTCTCGGAGCGCGGGATGCGCGTCTTCGGCAGCAGCCGCACGCCGGCCCGCCTGCCGGCGGGCGCGCCGCGTGTCGAATGGGTCGCGCTCGACCTCTGCGACGAGCACTCGGTCGCCGCTGCGATCGCAAAGGTGAATGCTCTGACCGGCCGCATCGATGCGCTGGTCGCGAACGCGGGCATGGGCTGCTTCGGGAGCGTCGAGGAGACTTCGATCGAGCGCGCGCGCGAGCAGTTCGAGACCAACTACTTCGGCACGCTGCGCACGCTGCGCGCAGTGCTGCCGCAGATGCGCGAGGCCGGACGCGGGCGCATCGCGGTCGTGGGCTCGCTCGCCGGCCGCGCGCCGATCCCATTCCAGGCGCACTACTCCGCGAGCAAGGCCGCGACCGACGCACTGGTCTTCGGACTGCGCAACGAGCTGCACACGACCGGCGTCGAGGCGATCCTGATCGAGCCCGGCGACATCCGCACCGAGTTCAACGACCGCACGCTCTGGGCCGAGGCGACGAGCTCCGCCTACGGAGAGCGGATTCGCGCGGCCGAGCGCCGGATCCGCGAGCTGCTGCCGCGCGCGCCCGGTCCCGAGCGGGTCGCGCGCGTGATCTTGCAGGCGCTGCGCGCTCGGCGGCCGCGCGCGCGCTACACGGTCGGCCCCGATTCGTGGCTGGCGCCGATCGGCAAGCGGCTGCTCCCGGACCAGCTGCTGCAGCGCCTCGTGCGCCAGCGCTACGGCTTCTGATGCCGGGGCTGCTCTTCCTGTGTACCGGGAACTCCTGCCGCAGCCAGATGGCCGAAGGCTTCGCGCGCGCACATGCGCTGATCGAAGAGCTCGGCGAGAGATCGGTGGGAGAGGCCCGCTCGCGGTGAGTGGTGCGCGCAGGCTCGGGCGCAGCGCCCGGGCCGTCTATTCCGTTGGCGACGCCAGCGTGAATGTCGTGCTCTCGGGCACGGCCTTTTTCTATTTCATTTTCCTGACCAGCGAGGCCGGGATCTCCCCCATCTGGGCCGGCGCCGCGGTCTGGGTTGCGCGCGGGATCGACGCGGTGGCGGATCCGCTGATGGGGCGGCTCTCGGACCGCCTGCACCTCGGAGGCGAACGCCGGCGTCCCTGGTTCCTGCTCGGCTGCGTTCCCTTCGGGCTCTGCTTCGCACTGATGTGGGCGCATGCGCCCTTCGCATCGCCGGCCGCGCGCTGGCTCTACTACGCGACCACCTACGTGCTCGCGAGCCTCAGCATGACGGTCGTCTCGGTGCCCTATCTCGCGCTGATCCCCGAGATGGCGACGGACTACGACGACCGCACGTCGGTCAACACCTGGCGCGCGGCGGCCGCCGTGCTCGGGACGCTCGCGGCCGCCGCGATGAAGCCGCTCGCGGACTTCCTCGGGGACGGCAGGCCCGACTGGAGCGCGGCCGCACTCGCGCTCGCGCCCGCGCTCGCGCTGCCGTGGCTCGCGGTACACCGGGTGAGCTTCGAGCGCCCGGATTTTCAGCGGCGCGAGGTCCGGATCCCGCTCGCCGCGGGCCTGCGCCAGCTCGCGGCGCACGGCTCCTTCCGGCACCTGGTCGGGCTCTACATCGCGAGCCGGATCTCCTACGACCTGATCAGCGCGCTGTTCCTGCTCTACTTCCTGCACTACCTCGGGCGCGAGCAGGACTTCTTCCCGACGCTGTTCCTGTTTCTCGGCATAGCTGTGCTCGCGCTGCCGGTCTGGCTGCGCCTGGCCGCGCGCTTCGATAAGCGCAGCGTGTTCCTCGCAGGCTCCTGGTGGTGGCTCGCAGCACAGCTCGCGATCTTCGCGGTGCAGCCCGACTGGCCGCGCTGGATCCCCTTCGCGATGGCGGGCCTCGGCGCGCTCGGCTTCGCGGTGATCGACATGATGCCGTGGTCGATGATCGGCGACGTGATCGACGAGGACGAGCTGCGCACGGGCGAGCGCCGCGAGGGCCTCTACCTCGGCAGCTTCACGTTCCTGCGCAAGCTCGGCGGCGCCACGGGCGTGCTGCTCTCGGGCGCGGTGCTCGAGCTCGCGGGCTATCGCGGCGAGCTCGCGCGCGAGGCGCAGAGCGAGAGCGCGATCACTGCGATCCGCGTGCTCTGCTCGCTCGGCCCGGCCGCCTTCCTGCTGCTCGCAATCTGGGCCACGCATGGCTACGGCCTCACGCGCGCGCGCCACGCGGCCGTGCTGCGCGAGCTCGCCGCGCGCGGCGTCCGTGGCACTGACTAGCGCTCTCGCCAGCGCGTGTGCGTAGGCGCGTAGCGCGTAGGAAGAACGGTGCGACCAGGCTCTGCTGGTCGAAAGCGGCGCGCAGGGAGAACAAGCGGGGAATCGAGGGCCGATAGAGGTCGGTTCGCGACCGGATGCGTCCAGCGGTCGAAGCAGACCCGTCGCCTGGCGCGCATCAGGATCTCGCGAGCGGATCGTGCCGGACCGGCAGCAGCACGAGCTCCTCGGCGCGCCTGATCTTCGCGCCGCGGTAGGTGTGCCAGGTGCGCAGGTCCGCATCGCTCCCGGCCGCCTCGATGAACGCGCCGAGCCCCGCCCACTCGCGCGCGCCGAGCAGCGTGAGCACCTGGCGCGGCCGCAGCGCGACGCGGAACGCGCCGATCAGATCCATCCCGTAGCGCTGCGCCGCCGGCAGCAGCAGTCGCTCGAGCTCGCGCAGATAGGTCTCCGGCTCGCCGAACGGCAGCCACAGGATCTCGTGCACGAATACCTCACCGGCCGCGCCGCGCGCGCGCAGCTCCGCGCGCGTGGGTGAGTATTCCGCGGGGATCAGGATGCGGTCGTAGCCGCCGCGCCGCAGGTGGAGGTTGCGGTTCCACCAGTCCTCCATCGCCGTGTCGCGCACGGCGTCCTGGAACTGTCCGACGAGATCCCGCACCTGTCCCGCCCAGGTGTTCTCCCAGATGTTGATCACGCTCGGCCACGCGCCCGACGTCTGCGCGGTGCGGAATTGCCCGAGAGTGCCGGGGAGGTCGCCGCCGCCCAGGCGCACGGGGTCGTGATGCAGCGAGAGCACGCTGGCCGCGTAGGGCTCCTCGCGTCCCGGCACGCTGCGGATGACCTCGTGCAGGTAGATCTTCGGGTTCACGTGCGCAGCGCCCCCTCCGGCGGCGGCACGACCAGGAAGCCGTCGAGATCCTCGAGCCACTCGCCCAGCCCGTCGTTCCAGGCGCGCAGCTCCGCGTCGCGCGGCTCGCTCTCCATGAGCTGTTGCCAGTGGTCCCAGCCGCGCAGCGCCCAGAGGTTGATCCCCGTGTCGGGAACCAGTGCGTGCGCGTACGCCCCGATCAGACGCAGACCGCGCCTCTCCGCGAGCGCGATGCCGCGCGCCGCCAGCGCCTCGTGGTATGCGGACAGCCGGCCGGGGAGCGCACGCAGGTCCTCGTGCAGGATTACCTCGCCCGCCAGGCCGCGCGCGCGCATGGCCGCGAGATCGGGAGAGAACGGCGCCGCGCTCAGCAAAGTCGAGTGTCCGCGCTGGCGGTACTCGAGCGCCTGGTTCCACAGCTCGGTGAGGAACACGTCGCGCTCTTCCATGGGGAACTGCCCGGCCTGCGCGCGCGCGAAGTGCGCCCAGTCGTCCATCTCCCAGTGCAGGCGCACTTCGGGCCAGCCACCGGTGCTGCCGACGGTGGCCCATGCGCCGACGAGCCGCACGCCGTGCACGCGCTCGAGGTGCGGCGCCCAGCGCGAGCGGATCATCGCGATCAGCTTGCCGCGCGCGCCGCCCTCGATGTCGATCCGCTCGTGGATGTAGACGGCCACTCAGTCTCTCTTCGCGGGCTGGATGCGCGGCCTGGCCTGCGTCGCCTCGAGCAGGTGGGCCAGGTCCTCCGGCACGTCGTCGTAGTCGTTGCGCGCGATCCGCCCCTCGCGCGCCGGCACCAAGTCATAGCCCAGGTGGCCCCTCGCGTTCTCCACGTGGAAGAACTCGCGCTCGAGCGGGAGCCGACGGTCCTGCAGCGGCGCGTTCGCCTCGGAGTCGAATGGGCGAAGGTTCTTGCTCGTGCACTGAAGTGCCACCCGGCTGTTCTGGTGTTTGCGGGCTGGGAATCCAAGCAGCAGTCGGCGGCTCGACGATGCGATTGCCCGGTGGCGCTGTGCGGGTGCGCGACACCGAAAGTGCCGGAGGCGAGGCGAACGAAATTCAACAGCACGGCGCTAAGCGACCTCAGCGGCGAGGCGTCTGCGTACCCGGCTTGTGCTCTGCATACTGCGGTAGGTCGTCGCAGATTTCGTACCACGGCGCCTTCGACGCCGTGAAAATGTGGTGCACGACGCGCTTGCCGGGGTCCTGATCCAGCGTTCCCAGCGAGAGCGTGAGCGAATCCGTCCCCTCGAGCTGCGCCGGCACCGGAGAGCCGCAGTTGCGACAGAAACGCGTCGTGTAGCCGGAGGCCGTGCGATGGCTCGCGATCTGATCCTCTCCGCAGGCGAAGCGGAAGTCGCGCGCGTGGCAGAGCGCGGTCGGATGGAATGCCGAGCCCGTCACGCGGCGGCACTTCGAGCAGTGGCAGAGCCAGATCGACGAGATGCTCCCCTCGATCTCGAAGCGGATCGCGCCACACAGACAGCCGCCCGTCAGCAACGCATCTCCTCTCACGCGCCCGATTGCGCGCAGACGCCGGATTCCTGGAGGCCCGTCTCGATCAGCTGCCGCACCGACGCGTGCAGGCGGAAGCTCACGTGGCCGCCCTGGTACCAGGTGAGGCGCGGGCGCTCCCAATGCCGCCAGAGGTCGCGCAGCTGCGCCGGCGGCACCAGCCGATCCGCCACCGCGCCGAACAGGAAGCGGCGCTCGCGCGGCAGCTGCGGTGTCAGCGCGAGCGGGGAGACCACGCGCAGCAGCTCGCGCATGCCCGTTTCGTCGACGCCGCTCGCGGCGGCCGCCTGCATGTCGAGACCCGGGCCGTGCCGGAAGAAGAGTCCGGCCAGATCGACTGCGGGAATGCCCGGAATCGCGCAGGCGAGCTGATCGTCGAGTGAGGCGACCACGGCAGTCGCATAGCCGCCCAGCGAATAGCCGAGCATGCCGATCGGCGCCGAGCTCTGCGAGCGAATCCACGAGAGCAGCCGGCGCAGATCCCAGGCCGTCTGCGCAACCGCGTGCGCGCTGTCGAGCGGGTCTGCGGCGAGGAAGCCGTCGCCGCTGCGGCGCCCGACCGTGCGCGGCCCGTGCAGCGGCAGCACCGGCAGCAGCAGATTGAGCCCGAGCCGGCGGTGCAGCCAGGGCGGCGGGAACGCGCCCCAGTCGACCCAGGGCAGGCCCATCTGGAAGCCGTGGACGCAGACCAGCCAGGGGCGCTCGCGATCCCGGTGCCGCAGCATCCATGCGTGCGCGCGGCGGTTCGCGCTGTAGCCGAGCCAGCGCTCGCGCCCGGGCTCGCCCTCGCGCGGCGCGTAAGCGCTCTCGAAAGACACATGCTCGTAGTCGAGCCAGGGCAGGCTCGCCGCGCGGATCTCCAACTGCTCGAGCGGTGGCGGCGTCTCGTGATAGGTAACGGGTTTCTCGAGCCAACCCTGCGCCTCGAAGTGTGCGCGCGCGAGGTCGAGCTCGCTGCGCACGCGCGCGAAGCCGCTGCGCGTCGGCACCGGGTTCGTGAGCAGGATCGTCGCGAGCAGCGCCTCGTCGATCGCGACCTGGGCCGCGAGTGCGAGCGTCGGCTCGGGCTCGGGCACCTCTTCGCAGCTCGGCTCGAAGCGCAGCGCATGGCTGCCCGCGGCGACGGCACCCGCTGCCGAGAAGAGCAGCAGCAGGAACGCCTGCCCCGCGCCGAGCAGCAGCGCGGCCGGCAGCGCGAAGAGCATGCCCACCACGCCACCCAGCGCGACGAGACTCCCGATGCGCCGATCGCCGGGCATCAGCAGCATCGAGACGCCGCCGGCGAGCAACAGCACGCCCGGGAGCAGCGACCAGAGCGCTCCGAGCGCGCCGTCCGCCACCCCGAGCCAGAGCCAGGCGAGTCCGGTCAGCGCAGGCAGCCAGGCCTCGCGCGGGAAGCGATTGTCGTCGGGCATCGAGCCTCCGGGTTTCGGGTGCCGCGCCTCCAGCACCCTCGAGCTGTCCACGATACCCCGCGCGCGGCCGCGCGGCGCGACCCGCAGCGCGGCTCGCGGGACGCGAGCCCGAGCCGACCCGATCGGAACCTGGGCCCAGTCGAAACCTAACGCTCTGGCAGCGCCTCGCGCAAGACGCGCAGCGCGTTGCCTCCGAGGATCTTGCGGATCGCATCGGGGCCGAGGCCGGAGTCCTGCAGCGCTTGTGTGAGCACCGGCAGCTGGCTGGTGTCGAAGCGCGTCGTGGTACCGCCGTCGAAGTCCGACCCGAGTGCGACGTGCTCGACTCCGGCGCGCGCGATCGCGTAGCGCAACGCCGCCGCGATCTCGCCCACTCCGGTGCCGCAGACCGCGGTGTCCCAGTAGCCGATGCCGACGACTCCGCCCGTGCGCGCGATGCCGCGCAGCTGGGCGTCCGAGAGATTGCGCGGATTGTCACAGGTGCCGCGGACGCCGCCGTGCGAGACCACGACCGGTGCAGTCGCCTGCGCGATCACATCCTCCACGGTGGCCTCTGATGCATGCGCGAGGTCGACGATCACGCCCCGCTGCTGCATGCGCCGCACCAGCTCTCGACCTCGCTCCGAGAGCCCGCCGCGCAGCAGCCCGTGCGCCGAGCCCGCGAACTCGTTGTCGAAGAAGTGCGCGAGGCCGATCATCCGGTAACCGGCTGCGAAGAGCGCGTCGAGATTCTCGACCTCGCCGTCGAGCGCCTGCGCGCCTTCGATCCCGAGCGCCGCGCCGATCGGAGCTGGGCTGCCCTGCGCGCGCGCTTGCTCGCGCGCGGCGAGCAGCGCGTCGAGATCCGCCCGCGTGCGCACGCGCAGCAGCGCGCCGCCCGCGCGCGCGAGCAGCAGGTCGAGCTGCCGGGCCAGGTCGAGCGCGCGCTGCTTCGGGCTGTGCCAGGCGAAGGGCGCGAGCCGCTGCGCACCCAGCAGGGTCAAGAGGTCGAGACGCGCGGGGTCCGTGCGCTCGACGTTGAAGCCAAGTGGTACGCGCGTCGGCGCGCCGAAGATCTGCAGCGCGACGCCGCCCTCGGCGAGCCGCGGCAGGTCGACGTGCCCGAGCCGACTGCGGCGCAGCAGGTCGCGGCCGAAGAGCAGGCTGTCCGCGTGGAGATCGATCACGACCGCGCTCGCGTGCAGCGCGCGCGCCGCCTCCCCGACCTGCGGCAAGGGCCCCGGCACCACCTGGTTCACGAAGTGCTCGGGCGTGACGAGGAAGAACGGCGCGCAGAGCAGCGCGGCGAGCCCGAGCGCGATCCCACGCGCGCGCGTCAAGGCGGGAGCAATCCGGAAGTGCCGTCGTCGCGCGCGCTCGCGTCGATCGCGGAGCGCGCAAACAGCGCGCCGCGGTTCATGCCGGGGCAGGCGAGCGCCTCCTGCTGCCAGCGCTCCTCGGAGTGGATCACGTTGCGCCAGAAGGGCCAGCTGCGGCACTGGCGCGGGCGATCCGAATACACGCGGCAGCCGCTCGCGCGGTCGAAGAAGACGCAGTCCTTCGCGCGCGTCTCGCGCAACGAGACATCGCCGCCGCGCAGGGGTCGCGTGTAGGCGGCGCGGAATTCGGCGTCGCCGATGCCGACGCGCACTGCCATGCGCTCGATCTCCGCATCACTGACGCGCACCGTGCCCGAGCCGGTGCAGCAGTGGCCGCAGCGCTGGCACGCGAAGCGCAGCCCGTGGCGATACCAGGGCGTTTCGGTCGCAGGGAAGTCCGTCACGCGGCGCTTCGCGTGCGCCGGAAGCGCCGGCTCAGAACTCGCCGAGCGGGCGCCGGATCGTGTACTCGAAGGGGGACCAGAACAAGATGTCGAGAACTTCCCCCTGGCCGCCGCCGGGCCACGACAGCGGATACGCGGGGATCAGCATCGCGCTCCCGACCGCGAGCTGGAGCAGGCCCATCGGGCGCAACAGCACGACGTCGAAGCCGATGTCGAACTCGCGCATCGGGTCCGATTCGGGCAGCACCTCGGCCTCAGCGGGAATCTCAGCCGGCGGCGCTTCGTCGACCTCAGCGGGAATCTCGGCCGGCGGCGCCTCATCGGCCTCGACGGGAACCTCAGCCGGCGGCGGCTCATCGGCCCACACGGCTGCGTGCGCGCAAAGGAGCCCGGCAGCGCAGATCGCAGCCGCGCGCTGGAAGCCGCGGGGACGAAGCGACCGCGCGTCACGAAGCAGCGACCCCGACCTGAAGCGCATCTCTGTACCTCCCGTGCCGAGGGTACGGAGCCCCGGCCTGCGGCCGCTCATCATACTCGCGGCCGCTGCGCGTGGGAAGCAAGACCCGTTCAGGAGAACCGCCGGGGCCGCGCAGCGCTGCGGATTGACTCGCAGTCGCCTCCCCGCCTCATACACTGCGCCGCGGCGACCGATCGGAGGACTCATATGGATCTCTCCTTCAGCGCCGAACAGCTGGCCTTCCAGCGCGAGGTGCGCGACTGGATCCAGGCCGCGATGCCTGCCGAGATGCGGCAACACGCCGAGGATGGCGCGCACTTCGAGCCCCCCGAAGTGAGCGTCTGGCACAAGATCCTGTACGCGCGCGGTTGGGCCGCGCCGCACTGGCCGCGCGAGTTCGGCGGCACCGGCTGGGACGTGACGCAGCGCTTCCTCTTCGGCGAGGAACTGGTGCGCGCGAACGCTCCGGATCTCTCGCCCTTCGGCCTGTTCATGGTGGGCCCGCTCTTGATCCAGTTCGGCACGCAGGAGCAGCAAGAACGCTTCCTGCCGAAGATCCTCTCGGGCGAGGAGATCTGGTGTCAGGGCTATTCGGAGCCGAACGCGGGCTCCGATCTCGCGAACCTGCAGCTGCGCGCCGAGCGCGACGGCGATGCCTACGTGCTGAACGGCCAGAAGACCTGGACCACGAATGCACAGTTCGCAGACTGGATCTTCGCACTCGTGCGTACGAGCAGCTCCGGCAAGAGGCAAGAGGGCATCTCCTTCCTGCTCGCAGACCTCCGCCACACGCCCGGCATCCGGATCGAGCCCTTCCTCACGACTGGCGGCACCCATGCGTTCTCCGAAACCTGGTTCGAGAACGCGCGCGTACCGGTTGCGAACCGCGTCGGCCCCGAGAACGGCGGCTGGACGATCGCGAAGGCACTGCTCGGTCACGAGCGCACACTGCTCGGCGGCGTCGCGCAGTCGATGCGCTGGCTCCGCTATGCGAAGCGCATCGCGCGTGACACACCGCTCGGGGCCGGCTGCCTGCTCGACGATCCGGCCTTCCGCCGCCGCATCGCGCGGCTCGAGATGCGGCAGCGCGCGCTCGCGATGGTCCAGTACCGCAGCCTCGCTGCGGAAGAGCTCGGCCGCGCCCCCGGACCCGAGAGCTCGATCCTGAAGCTCTGCGGCACCGAGCTCTACCAGGAGACGACCGAGCTCTGCATGGACGCGCTCGGCCACGACGCGCTCGGCTGGCTGGACTCGCCTGCGGAGGCGCTGCCCGAGCACGAACGCTGGATCGCATCGCAGTTCAACTACCTGCGCTCCTGCACGATCTACGGCGGCTCGAACGAAATCCAGCGCAACATCATCGCGAAGCAGATCCTCGGCCTTCCGGCCTAGCGCGGAACGGTGCCCGCATGAATTTCGACCTCAGCGATGAGCAGCAGATGATCGTCGAATCGGTGGCGAAGTTCGTCGCCACCGATTCACCGGTGGCTCGCTTCCGCCGCCTGCGGGACGCCGGCCGCGCCTTCGAGCCCGAAGTCTGGGCGCAGATGGGCGAGATGGGTTGGCTCTCGGTCGAGCTGCCCGCCGACCAGGGCGGCGCGGGCTTCCGCTTCGTGGACATAGCGCTGATCCTCGAGCAGCTCGGTCGCGGCCTGGTGCCCGAGCCCTTCCTCGCCTCGGTGGTGCTGGCCGGCGGGCTGCTCCAGCAGCTCGGCGACGACGCGCAGCGCGGCGCGTTCCTCGCGCCGATGGCCGCGGGCAGGACCAGCCTGGCACTCGCCTACGCCGAGCGGCAGGGCCGCTACACGCTGTCCGACTGCCGCACGCGGGCCGAGCGCGACGGCAGCGGCTTTCGCCTGCACGGGGAGAAGCGCTGGGTGCTGAACGGCGCGCACGCCGACCAGATCGTCGTCGTCGCGCGCAGCGCAGGGGGAGCCAGCGAACGCGAGGGGCTCTCGCTCTTCGTCGTCGATGCCGACGCCGCGGGCCTCTCGCGCACCCCGGTGCCCGGCATGGACGGACACCGGAGCGGCCTGCTGCGCTTCGACGCAGTGCGCGTCGGCCGCGAGCGCCTGCTCGGCCCGGAGGGCGGCGCCCTGCCCTGGCTCGAATGGGCGATCGACCGCGGCGCGGCCGCCGCCTGCGCCGAGGGCCAGGGCGCGCTGCAGGAGCTCTTCGAGCGCAGCATCACCTATCTCAAGCAGCGGCGGCAGTTCGGGGTGCCGATCGGGAGCTTCCAGGCGCTGCAGCACCGCGCGGCGGACATGTACGCGCAGGTCGAGATGTGCCGCTCGGCGATGCTGCTCGCGGCGATCCAGGTCGATTCCGAAGATCCCGAAGAGCGCATGGCCGAGATCTCGACCGCGAAGCTCCAGCTCGCCGAGGGCGGCTGGTTCATCCAGGAGAACGCGATCCAGCTGCACGGCGGCATCGGCGTCACCGACGAGCGGGACGAGGGCCTGTTCTTCAAGCGCGTGCGCGTGCTGCAGGCGCTCTTCGGCGACGCCGACTACCACGTCGAGCGCTTCCAGCGGCTGCGGCGATTCGACGCAGACCCGAGGCCGCCGCGCGCGGGCTGAGGGCCTGGGGCGCGCGGCCGCCGCTCGAGACGGCATGCGGCTCGACTTCGCGTCGCCGAGGGAGTACAAGAGCGGGGTGCGCGCAGTCCGTTTGCTTCGCTTCGTCGCCGCCTGCGCCGCGGCATTCTGGTGTGCCTGTGCGGACGGCGCCGCGCCGCGGCCGCGCCTCGGCGCGGGCTCGCCGGTGCGCGACACCCACCTCTCACGCTCACACGAGGCGCTGCAGCGCATCGCCGTGCTGCCCTTCGCCGCGGCGCCCGGCGTCGGCGACAGCGCGACCGCCGACGCGCTCGCGAGCCTGTTCGCGCAGGCGCTCAGCGCGCGCGGGCTCGCTGTGATCCCGCCCGGCGATCTCGCGCGCGCGCTGCGCGCGGAAGAGGGCGTGGTGCCGCGCCTCGACCCGAGGCGGGCCGCCGAGTTCGCGCAGCGCGAATTCGGGGCGACTTCGGTCGCGCTCGGCCGCATGCTGCGCTGGCGCGAGCGCGAGGGCTCGGCCCTCGGCTCGATGCAGCCGGCGAGCGTCGCATTCGAGGTGTCGCTCTACGCGGCGCCGCGGCCGCGGCTGCTCTGGTCCGGAAATTTCGACGAGACGCAGCGCTCTCTGACCGAGAACCCGCTGCGCGCGCGCCAGTACCCGGGGTCGGGGATGCGCTGGCTCAGCGCGTCCGAGCTCGCGCAGTGGGGCGCTGCCGAGCTCGCGCAGACGTTCGTCGAATAGCTGCAGCGAGGAGACGGGGTATGGCGACGGAGGCGGGGAATGCAGACGGCTGGCGCCGCTGCAGCAGCTGCAAGGCCTGGATCGATTACGAGGACCAGTACTACGTCTGCAACGTGAGCACCTGCAACCGGCGCGCGACGAACTTCGCATTCTGCTCGGTCGAGTGCTGGGACGCGCACCTGTCGACGATCCCTCACCGCGAGAGCTGGGCCGAGGAGCGCCGCGCGCCGGCGCTGCCCGCGCGCGTGGCGAGGCAAGCGGCCGCAGCTGCCGACAGCTCGGCGCGCGGGCCGCGCCGCATTCTCGTCCCCTCACCCGGTGCGCCGGGAGCGAGCGGGGCCGGCAAGGGCGGCGCTCCACGCGAGGTGTTGGTGATCGCGTCTCGGCTCAAGGACTACGTGAGCGCGCGCTCGGGCTTTCACACCTCCGACAGCGTGCTCGACCCGCTCTCGGAGATCCTGCGCCGCGTGCTCGACCAGGCGATGGACTCCGCGCGCCGCGAGGGCCGCAAGACCGTGCTCGACCGCGACGTCCCGGAGAGCTGAGTTGCACTAGGATCTGCGGCCGCAGGGCCACAGGGCGGCCGCTGCCGCAAGGGGCCTTGCCCCGCCCTGTAAGACGTAGGCGAACGAATTCAATCCGCCAGGAGGATTTCGATGCCGGGCTTCCACGACTTCTCCGCGCGGGCGATCGATGGCGAGGAGCGCGCGCTCTCGGACTATAAGGGCGTGGTCTGCCTCGTCGTCAACGTCGCGAGCAAATGCGGCCTCACGCCGCAGTACGACGGGCTGCAGCGCCTCTACGACGCCTATCGGGGGCGCGGCGTCGCGGTGCTCGGCTTCCCCTGCAACCAGTTCGCCGGCCAGGAGCCCGGCAGCGAGCCCGAGATCCGCGAATTCTGCAGCGCGAACTACCAGGTGAGCTTTCCGCTCTTCGCGAAGCTCGACGTAAACGGCCCGCAGCGCCATCCGCTCTACGCGTGGCTCACGCAGCAGAATTCCGCGCCCGAGGGTCCCGGCGACATCAAATGGAACTTCGGGAAATTCGTGATCGACAAGACGGGGCAGGTCGCGGCGCGCTTCGGCCCGCAGACGGAGCCGCAGGCGCTCGAAGTCGTCGACGCGGTCGAGCGCGCACTGCGCTAGTCCACCCTCGACCAAACCCTCCTCACGCAGGAACGAGGTTCAGTTCATGCCCGGCGTCCGGATCCGAACCCTGTTCCGCTGCCTCTTCATTGCCCTGGTCGCGACCGCTGCCTCGGCCGAGCCGAAGTCCGCGCTGATCCTCGCGACGACTACGAGCGTCCAGGATTCGGGTCTGCTCGACGCGCTGCTGCCGGACTTCCAGCGGCAGAGCGGCCGCGAGCTCAAGGTGGTCGCGGTCGGCTCCGGCGCGGCGTTGCGCATGGGCGTGGACGGCAACGCCGACGTGCTGCTCACGCACGCGCCCGAGGCCGAAGCGAAGCTCCTCGCGAGTGGCGAGCTCGCGAAGCGCACACCGTTCATGGAGAACTTCTTCGCGATCGTGGGTCCGCCCGAGGATCCGGCGGGCCTGCGCGGCGCGGCCACGGGCGCCGACGCGATGCGGCGCCTCGCCGCCGCGAAGGCCGTCTACGTGAGCCGCGGCGACGATTCCGGCACGCACCAGCGCGAGCAGGCGCTGATGAAGAGTGCGGGCCTCGACCCGGCGCAGGCCTGGGCGGGGGTGCTGCGCACCGGCTCCGGCATGGGGCTCACGCTGCAAGTGGCCGGAGAGAAGCGCGGCTACACGCTCTCCGACGTCGGGACCTTCCTCGCGTTCCGCCAGCGCATCGGCCTCGAGGTCCTGACCGGCGAAGCCGCCGACCTGCGCAACGTCTACTCGCTGCTGCGCGTTCCGACGCAGCGCCACCCGAAGCTCGACGACGCCGGTGCGGCCGCGCTCGAGGCCTTCCTGACCCAGCCGGAGACGCAGCAGCGCATCGCCCGTTTCGGTGTCGAGAAGTTTGGAAGGCCGCTATTTCGACCGCTCTCCGGAGCGCAGCCTGCCGCCAGGCCATGAGCGAGCTCGCGCCCGGCCTGCTCGTCGAGCTCACCGCGCGCACGCTCGGCATCTGTCTGCCCGCGCTCGCGATCGCGCTGCTGCTCGGCCTGCCGCTCGGCCTCTGGCTCGGCCGCCGCGAGTTCCCGGGCCGCGGCCTGCTGGTCGCCGTCGTGAACTCCGGCATGGGGGCACCGCCGGTCGTAGTCGGTCTGGCCGGCGCGCTGCTCTTCTGGCGCAGCGGGCCGCTCGGCTTCCTGGAGCTGATGTACACCCGCTCCGCGATGCTCGCGGTGCAGGTCGCGATCGCGCTGCCCTTCGTGGTCGCGATCACGCTCGCCGCGGTCGGGGCGCTGGATCCAGACTGGGAGCGGCAGGTGCGCACGCTCGGGATCCGCGGCCCGCGCCGGCTCCTGATGTTGTTGCGCGAGATCCGGCTCGGCGTGCTCGCGGCCGTGATCGCCGCGCTCGGAGGGATCCTCTCCGAGGTGGGCGCGGTGCTGATGGTCGGCGGCAACCTCGAGGGCGAGACGCGCGTCCTCACGACCGCGATCCTGATGCACGCGCAGCGCGGCGAATTCGAGCTCGCCTCCGGCATCGCCGCGGTGCTGATCGCGCTGACGCTCGCGCTGGCCGGTGCGCTGACCGCAGTCCAGCAGGCGGGCCGCCGATGAGCGCGGGCGATCCGGCCGCGGCCGCGCGCGCTCCCGCGCTCAGGGCGCAGGGGCTGCGCGCGCTGCGCACGTCCCGCGGCGCGCGCTTCGAGCTCGCGGTCGACGAGCTCGCGCTGTTTGCGGGGGAATCGCTTGCGGTGCTGGGCCCGAACGGCGCCGGCAAGAGCACACTGCTGCGCCTGCTCGCGGGTCTCGAGCGGCCCGCGGCGGGTTCGGTCCTGCGCGGCACCGGCGCGCCCGTGACGCTCGTGTTCCAGCGGCCGATCCCTTTCGCGGGCAGCGTCGCGGGCAACCTGCGCGACGCGCTCTCGAGCCAGCGCCTCTCGGCGAGCGAGCGCGACGCTCGCCTGCGCGAGGCGCTCGAGCGCTTCGGCATCGCGGCGCTGGCAGAGCGCCGCGCGCACTCGCTCTCGGGCGGCGAGCTGCGCCGCCTCTCGCTCGCGCGCGCGTTCGCGCTGCGCCCTGCGGTGTTGTTGCTGGACGAGCCCTTCGACGACCTCGACAGCCAGGGACAGGAATCGCTCTCGCTCGACCTGCGGCGCGCGATCGACGACACGCGCACGGCAGTGGCCGTGGTGACCCACGACCTGCGGCGCGCGCTGCTGCTCGCCGATCGCATTGCAGTGCTCGACGCGGGCCGTCCGATCGACCTCGGTCCGCGCGACCGCGTGCTGCTGCGGCCGCGCACGGCGCGCGTCGCGGAGCTCGTCGGCATGACGAACCTGCTGCGCGGCCGCTGGATCCCGCCCGCGCCGGGAGATCCCGAGCGCGTCGGCCTGGTCGCGCTCGACGACGCACATCGCGTGCCCTGCGCCTGCCTGGCAGAGAGCGCGGCAAAAGGGCTCGAAGCCGGCGCAATCGTGCAGGCCGGCATCCGCCCCGAGCACCTGAAGGTCGACGTCGGCCGCGGCGAGGGCGTGCCGATCGGCAAGGCGCGAGTCGAGAGCCTGCTCTCGGACGGCGTCACGGTCCGCGCCAGCCTCGGCTTCGCGGGGCTGCGTCTGCAGACGCTGCTGCTCGCGGGCCGCGGCCTTGCGCGCAGCCTCGGCCCGGGCGATTCGGTGCTGCTCTCGGTGCGACCCGAGGATGTGCACCTGCTGCCCGCAGTGCCCTGATCGCCCGCGGAATCCGGCCTTCCACCAGACCCACGCGCCCATCTCAACCCGAAGCCGCCCGCGGCCGAAACCAGTGGGATGCAGGGATGGAAGACTTGAGCGTGCAGGCTTCTCCTGCGGCGTTCCTGCTACTTGGCGCTGGCCTGCTTCTCTTCGGCCTCGCCGCAACGGCGTGGCGCGAGCGCTCCTCGCCGACCTCGCAGAGCCTCGTCGCGATGCTGTTGGCCGCGGCGACCTGGGTGCTGTTCTCGGGCGCCGAGCACCTGGCGGCGGGCGCGGACGCGAAGATCCTGCTCTCGAAGCTGCAGTACCTCGGCATCGTGACGGTGCCCGTCGCGACCCTCGCGCTGGTGCTGCAGATCAGCGGCCGCGGCGCGTGGATCACGCGGCGCCGGATCGCCGCCGTGAGCACGGTGCCGCTGCTCACGGGGCTGCTCGCGGCCTGCAACGAGTGGCACGGCTGGATCTGGAGCGAGCTGCGCCTCGAGCAGGTCGGAGCGCTGCACCGGCTCGTCGTCACCCATGGGCCGGCCTTCTGGCTCCTGACCTCGTACGCGCACGCACTGCTCGGGATCTCGGGGATCGCGCTCGTCGCGCACTATCTGCGCGCGGGCCGCGAGGAGCTCGGGGAAGCCGTGCTGGTGCTGCTCGGCTTCTGCGCACCGTGGATCGGCAACCTGCTCTACGTCGTGGACCTCGGCCCGTGGCCGGGTCTCGATCTCACGCCCTTCGGCCTCGCGATCACGGGGATCAGCTTCGCGCTGGCACTGTGGTCCCGCGAGCGCCTCTTCGATACGGTGCGCCTCGCGCGCGGCGCGCTGATCGACGTGATCGACGACGCCGCGCTCGTCGCCGACCTGCAGGGCCGCCTCGTCTACGCGAATCCGGCCGCGCGCTTGCTGCTCGGCCTGGCCGGGGTCGCACTCCCCGCGCCGCTCGATCGCGCCCTGCGAGCCCATCCCGCGCTCGTCGCTTGCCTGCGCGGCGAGCCGGGCGCGACCACGCTCTGCATGCCAGACGCGAGCGCGGACGCCGCACTGCCCCGAAGCTTCGACCTGCGCGCGAGCCAGTGCCTCGGTCGCCACGGCGCGCTGACGAGCCGCATCGCAGTGCTGCGCGACGTGACGCAGCGCCAGCAAGCCGAGCGCAGCGCACGCCGCAGCGAGGCCTGGCTGCGCCAGGTGATCGATCTGGTGCCGCACTTCCTGTACGCGAAGGACGCCGAGGGGCGCTACGTGCTGGCCAATGCCGCGGTCGCACGAGCCTATCAGCGCCCAGCCGAGGAGATCGTCGGGTGCTTCGAGTCGGAGTTCCAGCCCGATCCGAGGGAGGTCGAGCGCTCGCGCGAAGACGACCGCCGCGTGCTCGCAACCGGCAGGCCGCTCAGCTTCGAGCACGAGCTCGGGCACCCGGACGGGCGCAGCTCCCACTTCGAGACCACGAAGATCCCCTTCCTCGATGCGGACTCGGGGAGACCGCTGGTGGTCGGCCTCTCGATCGACGTCACGCGCCAGAAGCAGCAGGCGCAGCGCATCGAGAAGCTCGCCTACTTCGATTCGCTGACCGGCCTGCCGAACCGCGAGCGCTTCCGCCGGCTGCTCGACCGCGCGATCGAGCGCGGCGCGCGCGACGGCCGCTCGCTCGCGCTGCTCTTCATCGATCTCGATCGCTTCAAGAGCGTGAACGACCAGTACGGACACCGGACCGGAGACGCGCTGCTGCAGCAGGTCGCGAACCGACTCTGCGACAGCGTTCGCCCCAGCGACAGCGTGGCGCGCGGCGGGAGCGCCGCGCAGGAAACCGGCGTTCCGGTATCGCGCCTCGGTGGGGACGAGTTCACGCTGTTGCTGTCCCAGGTCTCGGACCCGCTGGATCCGGATCGCGTCGCGCGCCGGCTCCTGGCCGCGCTCTCCGAGCCCTTCCGCATCGGCGAGCACGAGATCTTCACCAGCGCGAGCATCGGCATCGCCGTCTTCCCGCACGACGGCCGCGACGCAGAGACCCTGCTCGGGCGCGCCGACCAGGCGATGTACGTCGCGAAGGGCGACGGCCGGAAGCGCGCACAGTTCTTCACCGAGAGCATGAACGAGGCCGGCTCGCGCCGGCACCGGATCGAGCACGCGCTGCACCGCGCGGAGGCTCGTGGCGAGCTCTCGCTGCACTACCAGCCGATCCGGGACGCGCGCAGCCACGCCCTCAGCGGCGCCGAGGCCCTGCTGCGTTTCGAGCACCCGGAGCTCGGAGTGGTCTCGCCGGCCGAGTTCATTCCGGCCGCCGAGGACTCGGGGCTGATCGTTCCGATCGGTGCCTTCGTGCTGCGCAGCGTCTGCGAAAGACTCCGCGCGTGGCGCGCGCGGCATGCGGCCGCTGCGCGTCGCGGTGAACGTCTCGGGCCGCCAGCTGCTCGAGTCCGATTTCGCGGACTTCGTCGCGGGCCTGCTGCGCGATACAGAGACGGCCTCGAGCGAGCTCGAGCTCGAGATCACCGAGAGCGTGCTGATGCGCGACGACGCCGTCACCGGGCGCAATCTCGCGCGCCTGCACGAGCTCGGAATCGGACTCACGCTCGACGATTTTGGAACCGGCTATTCCTCGCTCTCGTACCTGCGACGCCTGCCCTTCGAGCGGCTCAAGATCGACCGCAGCTTCGTGGCCGAGCTGGAGAGCTCGGCCTCGGACCGCGCGCTCACGGCCGCGATCGTGGCGCTCGCGCGCAGCCTCGAGATCCAGTCGGTCGGCGAGGGCGTCGAAACCGAAGCCCAGGCGCGCTTCCTGCGCGACTGCGGCTGCGACCAGCTGCAGGGCTACCTGCTGTCCCGCCCGCTCCCCGCGGCCGATTTCGAGCGCTTCCTCGAACGCGAGAAAGACGCGTCGCAAGGGGACTCGCCCGCGCAGTGAACCGCAGGCGAACGCAGTTCATCTGACCCGGGACTCGCCCGCGCAGGGAGCCGCGGGCGAAGGCTGATCAGCGGCTCGCATGGCCGAGGTGTTGGCGCGCGAAATTCCGAATGCCCGCGGCGCTCCAGTTGTCGTGGTCCTCGCCCCAGGCGGTGATGCCGCCCAAACGCCACTCGGTGAGGCAATTCACCGTGAACAGATTCGGGTTGATGTAGAAGCCGAGGCGATTCAGGCAGCGCCCTTCGGCTTCGAGGCTGCGGCCCAGCTCGTCGGCGCCCTGGATCTGGACGCGCAGCGGGAAGCCGCTGCGGGGATCGCGCTCGGTGACCTCGCGCAGCGCGTGCGCGAGCTTCGCCCAGACGCCATCGCGCAGCAGATAGCCGTGGATCGAGCGGCAGCCGCTGCCGAAGTCCATCGTGATGCTGTGGAACGCGTCGCGCGGGGAGGCGGTTGCATAGCTGTAGCCGCCGTGCTGAGCGGGCGTGCCGGTGAGCCCGGCGCCGAACTGGCTGCGCGGGCCCCAGGAGCGGTCGCGGAAGCCGAAGGAATCGACGCGGATCTCCTCGCCGCGCAGCCGGACTACGCCCGTATAGCGCCCGGGCTGATCGAGGTGCGAGTGGCCCAGATAGTTCGGCTTCGCGATCGCGCTGAACTCGAGCTCGAGCGAGAGCTCGTCGCCGTCCGGGTCCGCGTAGGCGATCTCGTAGCGCGACAGCGGCTCGACGCAGCGGATGCGGATGCCGTTTGCGAGCGAGAGATCCGAGAGGCGCGCGCCCGCGGGCAGCGGCAGGTGCCAGAAGTTCTTCGCGTAGACGCAGTTCCAGGGCTGGTCGCCGCGATCGTCCCAGAAGTAGGCGCCGCCGGCCGCGACGCGCTGGTTCGTCTTCAGGAACGGATACAGCTGGCCCGAGAGGCGCCGCTCCGGAACCGTGAAAGTGAACCAGCAGGTCTCGGCCCACTCGGGGTCGGCGCTGGTCGGCGGGTGCAGCTCGTCGTCGGGGTGCGGGGTCGACAGCGCCCCCCCGCTCATGGCGCTACTCACCGGATTTCAGGAACTCGAGTACCTGCTCGGGATGTACCTCGGCCTTCGCGACCTTCTTCCAGTGCTTGCGCACCACGCCGTCGGGCCCGATCACGACCGTCGAGCGGATCACGCCGAGCGTTTTCTTGCCGTACATCAGCTTCTCGCCGTAGGCGCCGTACTTCTGCATCACCTTGCGGTCGGGATCGGAGAGCAGCGGGAAGGGAAGCTTGTATTTCGCCGTGAATTTCTGGTGCGACCCGGCGCCGTCCGCCGAGACGCCGAGCACGACGGCGCCGAGCTTCTTGATCGCGCTCCAGTGATCGCGAAAGCCGCAGGCCTCCTTGGTGCAGCCGGGCGTGTCGTCCTTCGGGTAGAAGTAGAGCACGACGGTCTTGCCAGCGAAGTCGCCGAGCGAGACCTGCTTGCCGCTCGCGTCCGCGAGCTCGAATGCGGGCGCCTGCTTGCCTTCTGCAACGGGCATCGGGAGTCCTCCGGGTTGGGGGTGTCTTTCTACACCAGCCGCCGCGCGCGCGGAAGCTTCGAGACCCGCGATCGCGAGCGGCTGCTGATCCTGCCCGGGTTCACGGGCGGGGCAGCCGCGCGGCGCCTCCCCCCAGGTTCACGCAGAAGCAGCGGCCGGCCGATGAGCCCGCGCGGGGGTCGCCGATCGGTCACCCGGTCGGGCTCCCGGGGGAGGCTTCACATGCGACTCGATCTTCTCGTCGCGCGTGGCTGCGCACGTCGGATCGGCCCGGCGCTCGCGACCGCGGCGCTGTTCGGATTCGCGCTGGCGAGCGTGCCGGAGCTGGCCGCGGCCCAGGAGTACAGCGCGGCGCGCAAGCTCGGCCGCGGGCTGGCCGGCGCAGGAACCGGCTTTCTCGAAGTGCCCGGCTGCATCACCAAGCGCTACCAGAAGCAGGGTCCCGCGGTCGGCTTCACGGTCGGGCTCGCCGAGGGCATCGGGCGCTTCGCACTGCGGGAGCTCGTGGGCGGCTTCGAGATCGCGACCTCCTGGTTCGAGGTGCCGCCCGGCTTCCGCCCGGTCATGCAGCCCGAGTTTCCCTGGGGTTATTTCGATGGGGCCACACAGCGCGGCGGCCACGACTACGGCGCGCACTCGCGCGCGCGGCGGGGTCGGAGCACCTCGAGCGGTAACTTTTAGCGTCGCGCTTTTCGCTGCGTTCCCCCGACCGGCGGCCGAAACGGGAGACATGTTCGGGAAATTCCTCGTAGACCGCGGCCTGTTGCGACCCGAGCAGCTGCTCGAAGCACTCGAGCAGCAGCAGAGCGCGAAGGTCTCGATCGGGCGTCTGGCCTTCCAGGAAGGCATCCTGCCGCTCGAGAAGGTGCTCGAGATCCTCTCGCTGCAGCAGGAGCTCGGCGAGAAACGCAAGTCTTTTGGCGAGCTCGCGATCGAGCTGGGTTACCTCGATCTGGCCCAGCGCGACGAGCTCCTGCGCCGCCAGCAGCGCTCGACCGCGCCGCTGGCGCAGGTCGTCGTCGAGCTCGGGCTGCTCGACTTCGATCTCGTGAAACCCGCGCTCGACGAGTATCTGAATCAGAAGTAGCCATGCGAAGTGTGCGACTCCTCGTATTCCTGCTCTGCGCACTGGCCTGTGCGGGCGCCCCCGCGCGCGAGTCGCCCGCGCGCGCGGTGCGTGTGATCGGCCACCGCGGCTGCGCCGGCCACGCGCCCGAGAACACGCTGCCCGCGTTCGCAAAGGCACTCGAGCTCGGCACCAGCGAGGTCGAGCTGGACGTCCAGCTCTCGCGCGACGGCGTGCTGGTGCTGTTCCACGACCAGGCCCTCGAGAAGAAGACCGCGCTGCGGGGCCGCATCGCGGATCACCCCGCGACCATCCTGCTCGCGACCGACATCGGCAGCTGGTTCGATGCCGCACACCCGGGGCTCTCGGAGCGCTATGCCGGAACCACTCTGACCACGCTCCCGGAGCTGTTCGGGCGCTATGGGCGGCGCCTCTATTACCACGTCGAGATCAAGTCCGAGGAGCCCGAGCTGCCGGGACGCATCCTCGAGCTCGTGCGCGGCGAAGGTCTCGCGGACCGCGTGACGATGACGTCGTTCCTGTTCGAGCAGATCGCGCGCGTGCGCGCGCAGGACGCCGCGATTCCGACCACCTGGCTCGTCGACGACGCGAGCGAAGCGGCGCTCGCGCAGGCGGCCGCGGTGCCGCTCTCGGGCGTTGCGCTGCGCGCGGAGCAGATCACGCCGGCCTGGGTGCTGCGCGGCCGCGCGCAGGGCCTCGACGTCCGCGCCTGGGGCGTCTCGTCTCCGGAGCTGATGGAGCGCGCGCTCGCGGCCGGCGCCTCGGGCATGACGATCGACTGGCCGGAGCTCCTGATCGAGCGCCTCGCGCGCCCCTGAGGCGGTTCCAGGGTCTACGACCCGAACCGTTCCGTACATTCGGCCATGCTCGAAGTCCTCGGAATAGAGCGGCGAGAGGCCGTAGTGTTCGGCGACGCGGGTGTCAACGAGTGCGGCTACGCCGGTCGGTTTCCTTGCTCCAGTCGCGCGCTCAGCGCTCCGGCAGCCGCCAGCGCTCGCCGATCGCGAGGATCGGTACCTGCGCGGAGTCCCCGCCACGGCGCGCGAGCTCTTCACGCAGCACGCGCGGCGGCAGGTCGACGGGCTCGTCGGTCAGGTCGAAGGTGCCCCAGTGCATCGGCAGCAGAAAGCGCGCGCGGAGGTCCAGGAAGCTCTGATAGGCCTCGGCCGGATCCATGTGATGGAACTGCATGAACCAGCGCGGCTCGAAGGCGCCGATCGGCAGCAGCGCGGCGTCGATCGGCGCGAACAAGCTCCCGTACTCGGAGAAGCCGCGGAAGTAGCCGGTATCCCCGGCGAAGAAATAACGGTGGCGCCCCGATTCGATCAGCCACGCGCACCAGAGGCTCTGGTTCGCGTCCATGCCGAGGCGCAGCGACCAGTGCTGCGAGGGCAGACAGGTGAAGGTCCAGGCGCCCTCGCGCGCGCTCTGCCACCAGTCGAGCTCGACGACGTGCGCGCGGCCGCGAGCGCGAAACCAATCGCCGAGACCCTTCGGCACGAACCAGCGCACGCGCTCGGACAGCGCCATTACCGTGTCTTCATCGAGATGGTCGTAGTGGCTGTGCGAGATCAGCGCGAAGGCATCGGCGGGCACGGCCGCGAGCGGGATCCCGGGCGGGTGCAGGCGCGCCGGCAGCAGCGCGCGCTTGCTCCAGATCGGATCCGTGAGCACGACGTCCTCGCCCTCGTGCAGCGCGAAGGTCGCGTGGCCAACCCAGGTGAGCGTCGCGCCCGTTTCCCGGCCCGCGAGGTAGGCACCGTCGTTCGCGACCACGGCGACCTGCGGGGGGCTGCCCTTGTCGTAGGGGTTCGGAGAGATCCACCAGCGCAGCGCCGCGAACGCGCCGCGCGGGTTCTCGGCCCACGGCGTGAAGAAGCCGCCGTCGCGCTCGTGCGGCGCGCGCAGCCATTCGGGAATCGCCGCCGGGTCGATCGCTCCCGGATCTGCGGCGAATGCGCCGCCGCTGCCCGCGAGGGCGAGCAGCAGTGCTACGCGCCGGTGCCGGTGCCGCGCCACCCGCTAGCTCGCTCCGCCGCCGTCTTCCGGCTCGACCTGTAGCTGCAGCTGCCGCACCGCGCAGACGCGCAGTGCAGTGCCGGCCGCCGCGCGTCCGCCCGGATCGCGCAGCCGCGCTCGCCACAGCTCGGCGCCGACCCGGACGTAGCCCTCCGGAGCGAGCTCCTGCTGCGCGATCGCGCGTGCGCCGATCAGATGCTCGGCCGGCACGTGAGGACGATGTTCGTAGCTCTTGCGCACCAGCCGGTAGAGCACGGCGTCCTTCGCGATCCAGAGCGCGAGGCCGAGCGCGGCGTTCCGAGGCGCGAGCCCGAGGAACTGCACACAGGCGCCGAGCAGGATCGCGGCAAGGCACCAGCCCGGAATCTGGAACGCCGTGTAGCGCAGCCACGTACGCACGGGGGCGCAGAGTAGCGACTCGCGAGCCCGCGCCTGTATCCTGCGCGCGATGGCCAAGCGCCGCCGCTACGAGACGGGCAGCGCCGAGCTCAACCGCGAACTCGAGAGCCTGGTTGCCCACGCGGCCGCCCAGTTCGGCAATGCGGAGGGCAGCGACTACGTGCGCGAGCTCGTCGTGAGTTCGCTGCGCCTGCTGCACGACCGCACTTCGGTCGGCGACCTGAAGCTCCTGAACGCGTCGCTGAAGGAGCTGCGCCACGCGTTCCACGTCTTCGCTCCCTACGAGCAGGCGCGCAAGGTCGCCGTCTTCGGCAGCGCGCGCACGCGCCCCGAGCACCCTGACTGGCAGGCCGCACACCGCTTTTCGGAGCGCATGGCGCGCGAGGGCTGGATGATCATCACCGGCGCGGGGCCGGGCGTGATGCGCGCCGCGAACGGCGGCGCGGGGCGCCAGGCCTCCTTCGGGGTGAACATCCGCCTGCCCTACGAACAGGCCGCGAACGACGTGATCGCGGGCGATCCCAAGCTGATCAACTTCCGGTACTTCTTCACGCGCAAGCTGATGTTCGTGAAGGAAGCCCACGCGATCGCGCTGTTTCCGGGCGGCTTCGGCACCCACGACGAGGGCTTCGAGGCGCTCACGCTGGTGCAGACCGGCAAGGCCCAGATGCTGCCGATCGTGTTCGTCGACGCCCCGGGCGGCAGCTACTGGCGCGACTGGGAAGACTACGTGCGCACGCACCTCGTCGCGCGCAAGCTGATCGGCGAGCGCGATCTCTCGCTGTTCCGCGTCACCGACGACGTAGACGTTGCCGTGCGCGAGCTGCTCGGCTTCTACAGCAACTTCCACTCCAGCCGTTACGTCGGCCCGAAGCTCGTGCTGCGCGTGCGACACGCGCCGAGCGAGGCCGAATGTCGCGTGCTCGAGCGGGAGTTCCGGGAGCTGCTCTCGGGCGGCAGCATCGAGGTGCGCGAGGCCCTGCCCGAGGAAGCCGGCGAGGCGCCCGCGCTGCCGCGCGTCGTGTTCCCCTTCGACCGCCGCGACAACGGACACCTGCGCCAGTTCATCGACCAGCTGAACGCGCTCGCGCCCGAGCCCGCCTCTCCGCCGAGCGAGGCCGCGCCGCGCGAACTCCCGCCCGAGCAGCTGCCGCGCGAAGCGGAACGCGAGGAAGAGGCGCTCGACGACTGAGCGCGGCGCCTCAGGGCGCGCAGGCCGGCGTCGCCTCCGCACAGCAGTCCGCACCGCGAGCGATCCGACAGCAGGGCACCGCGAGTGCCGCGCCGAGCAGCGGCGCGGCAACGTAGATCCACAGGTGCTCGAGCTGTCCGCTCGCGAGGGCCGGTGCGAGCGAACGCGCGGGGTTCATCGACGCGCCGCAGATCGGCCCCGCGAAGAGCGCTTCGAGCCCGACGACGCAGCCGATCGCGATCCCCGCGGTGACGCCCTTCTCCTTCGCGCCGGTCGAAACCGACAGGATCGTGAACATCAAGAGCCAGCTCAACACGATCTCGAAGACGAACGACTGGAGCACCGGGCCCGAGGGTGCGGTGCTGCCGAGCGTCGAGTGGTCGGGAAACAGCGCGCGCAGCAGCAGACTTGCCGCGCCGGCGCCCGCGAGCTGGCTGCCGACGTAGGGCGCGATTTCGCAGCGCGGCAGGCGTCGCGCGAGCCAGAAGCCGACCGTGACCGCGGGATTCAGATGCGCGCCCGACACGTCGCCGACCGTGTAGATCATCGCCGTCACGACGAGGCCGAAGGTCAGTGCTATTCCGACTTGCGTCAGCGCGCCGCCCGAGACGTCGTTCACGACGATCGCGCCGGTGCCGGCGAAGACGAGCGCGAAAGTCCCGATCGCCTCCGCTGCGAACCGCTGCATCGCTCCCCCGTCCGGGCGCCGAGACTACCACGCGCGCAGCCACCGGCCGCAGCGCGGATGGAATCGCGGGCGCAGCCGAGCGGAGTGCGGGTGGGCCGGGCTGCGCCCGGACCGGGACCACAAGGCTCGGGGCGGGTCGAGCTCGCGACCGGCGGGGCCGCCGGCATCGGTATCGGCTAGCGAGCGCGAGATCGGGAATCATGCCTCCCGTGCGCGCAGGCCTGCGAGTTTGCGCGTCGCGAGAATCGTGTGGATCGACTCGATGCGGCCCTCGGCGTCGAGCGCGAAGCAGAGCAGCGAGCGCGGGGCCTGGCGCCGCACGGGGCTGCGCAGCTCGATCGAGACCGCGGGCAATCCATTCGCGATCGCGATCCGGACCCGCGGCTGCGAACCCTCGCGGTGCTGCGCGGCGCGCAGATAGAAGCGCGCAACGCGCCGGCGTCCTGCGAGCGTGCTTGCGAGCGCCGTGTACTCGCCGCCCGCATCGGTGGTCGTGTGCACCGATTCCGCGAGCAGCGCTTCGAGGCCCGCGGCGTCGCGCGCTGCGAGGCAGCGCACGAAGCGCTCGGCCGCGCCGCGGTAGCGCTTGCGCAGCTCGGGGCCGGGAATGCAGCGCGCCTGGTCGTAGCTCGCGAGCGCGCGGCGCGCGCGCAGCTGCAGCACGCGCGCGTTGCCCGCGCTGGTGTCGAGCGCGGCGGCGACCTCGGCCGCGCTGCAGCCGAGCACATCGCCGAGGATCAGCGCCGCGCGCTGGCGCGGGCCTAGCGCCTCGAGCGCGAGCAGGAACGCATAGCTCGCGCTCTCGAGCAGCCCATAGCGCGACTCGGGATCGGCGGCGGGATCCGCGCGCTCGGGCGCCTCCGGATCGCCGGCGTCCTCCAGCGGCGCGGGCAGCCAGGGCCCGGGATAGGCGCGGCGGCGGCGGCGGCGCAGCAGGTCCAGCGAGAGGTTCGTCACGACGCGCACGAGCCAGGGTCCACCCGCGGCGCGGGCGTGGTCTCGATCGGCGAGCCAGCGCGCAAAGGCCTCCTGGACGCAGTCCTCCGCATCCGCCGCGCTGCCGGTCAGGCGATACGCGAGCCCGAAGAGCCGCGCTCGCTGCGCGGTGAAGAGCTCGCCAGCCTGCTCGACTTCCACGCAGGCCTCCTGCTCGTGCCGCTGCGCCGCCAGGTCCATGCCAGGAGAACGCCGCGGCCCCCGGAATCGTTACGGCGCAGGTCCCGCTCGAGCGGCAGCGATCGCCTGGGCGAGCGGATCAGGGAGCGACCGCGGCCCGCGACTCGACCGCGAAGATCCACACCTTCGTCGGATCGCCCGGCGGGCGATTCGGGTACTTGCGCAGCGCCTCCTCGCGCAGCGCGATCCCGAGCGGGGTGTCGCCGTCATCGAGCTTGCGCAGCGCGACCGGATAGCGCCGGCCCTCGATGCGCAGCGTCGCGCGGCCGTCCTGTGCGGCGTCGCGGTACCAGGTCTTGCCGGGCGGGAACTGCAACGAGCAGGGCACGAAGGCGCGGCCCTCGTGCACCAGAACCCAGATGGTGCGCGAGCGCTGCTGCGATTCGAGCTGCAGCTCGATCTCCTGGATCTCGCGCGCGAAGGACCAATCCGCGACCGGCTCCGAGACGAGCTCGCCCGCGACGAGCGGGCCGCCGGGAATCATCGCAAGCGGGCCGTCGTGGAAGCGCGCGGCGAAGAAGACGAGCCCCACGGATGCGAGCAGCGCGAGCACTCCTCGCAGCAACCAGCGTACGACGTGCATCGATCCTGACCTCCGGGCTTTGGGAGCCACTAGCGCGTGAGTGGAAGCTCGACTCCCGGCGCGCGCGCGGGCGGCCGCGCGCGCAGCAGGAGCCAGGCGGGAAACGAGAGCAGCGCGGCCTGGAGCAGCCCCATCGGCCAGCCCTGTCCGTGAGGGCTCGTCTCGCTCCAGACCAGGTGGGACAACGCCACGTAGAAGCCATAGACCGAGGCCCAGGGCCAGATCCAGGACCGCAGGCGCGAGAAACCATAGACCCCGGACGCAAACAGCGCCCAGTGCAGCGGCGCGGTCGCGCGCGCGAGCGCGCCGTGCAGCTCGAAGCCGAACCAGACTTCGGTGTCGCGCACCTGCGGCAGCCAGAGATCGCGCCACACCGTGAACGCCAGCGTGAGCGCGCAACCGAGCGCGAGCGGCGTCGCCCAGCGCGGGCGCGGGGCGTCCTCAGCAGCGGTCGCATCCGCAGCGCGGGGGAGCCCCTCCACCGCGCGACCGCTAGGTTTCGGGCCGCGGCGCGGGCCGCGCGCCGTGCAGCAGCCGTCTCAGGCGCGCTCCCGTGTGGCTCTGCATCAGCGTCGATCCGCTCGCTTCGCAGGCGACGCCGCAGGTGCATGCGTCTCCCCTGCTGGGCCCGACCAGGGCAAGCAGCCGATCCCGGGCGCGAAGCGCCCGACGCGTCGCGCGTACGCGCGGTAGGCATCGCCGTGTGCGCGCAGCAGATGGGGCTCCTCGACGCTGCGCACCTGCAGCTCGATCCCGGCGAAGACGCCGAGCAGGCCCGCCGCCGAGAGCCAGTGGGGCACGAGCAGTGCGACGCCGAGCAGGCCGAGCAGCATCCCGCTGAAGATCGGGTTGCGGGCCTGGCGGAAGACGCCCTCCGAGACCAGCGCCGTGCGCTCCGCGGGATCGACTCCGATTCGCCACGACGCACCCATCTGGAGCTGCGCGACGAGCGTCAGCGCGAAGCCGAGCGCCAGCGACGCGAGCCCCGCCGCGCGCGCAAGGCCCGCGTCGGCGAGCGCCGCAGGCTGCGTCCAGCCCGCGGCCGCGAGCAGCGCTGCGAGGTAGCTCGCCGCACCTCCGCCTAGCATCAAGAGCCAGGCGCACCACTCCGCGCCCCCGGAGCCCCGTCCCGGGCGCCGGATGCCGGCGTCCCCGGTGCGGCGAAACTGGATTGCGCTGCGCCAGCCGAACGCGAATATCAAGAACACCGAAAATAGCGCGAGCGTCAGTGTGGACATGTGCGGCGGCGCCCTGCGCCCGCGGGCCGGGCTCAGCTCTCGTAGCGGTCCCGGTGGCGCAGCCACGCCATCGGGCGCTCGAGCGCTGCTGCGTCGCGCAGGCGCGTGAACTCCTTCTCGCGCGCGAGGTGCTGCGCGCGGGCCTGGAGCCACTCCTCTCGCGAGACGACCTTGTGAGGCTTCATGACCGCTTCCTCCGGGGCGCACCGGCCTTGCAACCCTACGCCGAGGACAGCGCCTCGCGCAATTGGCGCGGCGCGGCAGTGGTAATCCTCGCCGGGCCCGGCCCGCCGCGCCGAACTCAGGCTTCAGCCCGCGCGCCGGTCGGTCGCTTCCGGGGCGATTCCCCCGAGGAGAGGCCCGCTGGGCGCTGCCGCCATACAGGCGAGCTTCACGAAGGACTCGGCCGCGATCCTCGAGCGCAATGGCGCTCCCGGTGCGGCGGCACTGGGGGCCGATCCCGAGCGGTTCTAGCATCTCGAGCAGGCCTGGCGCAGCTCGTGGCTGCCCTCGGCCATGAGCCTCGTGTTCTGCGGCTGCGGGGACTGGAGCGTCGAGCGCCGGGGCTCGCTGCGCGGGGCGATGTCCCCAACTCAGCGCGCGAGGGCGGAGAGCAGCTCGCGGTCGTCGAAGAGCTGCTGCAGCGCGTGGTTCAACGCGAAGTTGAGCTGCTCCTCGTTTTGCGTCGAGTTCGGGAGCAACACCGTGCGGCGCTCCCTCTGCGAGCGATAGGTCTTCTCGTGGATCCTGCGGCCGCTCGCGGCGATGACGTGGATCGCGGCGCGCGAGCGCAGCAGCATCGTGCCCGAACCGGTCTCGGTCGCGAGGCTGGCTTCCTGGATTTCGACGCGCAGCGTGCGGGCTGCCTCGCCTGCGGTCGTCGCGAAGCCGAGCTGTTGCAGGCCCTGCACGACTGCGCGGCGCACCGCAGCGTCGACACCGGGCTCGATCACGATCTCGGGCTCCGCGGGGCCGCGCGGCGGCGGCGCGCCGCGCTGATCTTCCACCACGACCAGGAGCGTCGCGCCGTTCCCGTTCACGCCACCACGCGCCTGGACCTCGGGCGTGATCTGGAGCGTCTGCGTCGTGGACGCACAGCCGGCAGCCAGCAACGCGATCG
>CAYTJA010000177.1:0-10436 GCA_964437835.1 uncultured Spirochaetales bacterium | reverse complement strand
GGGCCGGGAGCGGCCCGGCCCACCCGCACTTCGCTCGGCTTCGCCTCGCTGCGCGCCGAAACGGCTTGCGGTTTTGCGGGTCCCGGGCCGGGAGCGGCCCGGCGCTCCCGCTCGCCTTTGGCTCGCTGTGCGCCGAGGCGGCTTGCGCAAGGCTAGCCAGGGGTCCGACCGCGATCTCGCCTGTCAAGTGCGCGGGGGGGGATGCCGACTCCACACGGGGCATGTCCTCGCACAAACGCCCGATGCTGTTCATGCCTCCCGAGCCGCCGCTCGAGCTGCGCGGCGAGGAGCCGGTCGTGATCGGCCGCAGCCGCAGCTGCCAGGTGCGGGTCACGAGCGGCGAGGTGTCGCGCCGGCACGCGGAGATCTGCGCGGTCGACGGCGGCTTCGCGCTGCGCGATCTCGCCAGCACCAACGGCAGCTTCGTGAACGGAACGCGCGTGAGTGAGCAGCGGCTCTCGCCGGGCGACCGGATCCGGATCGGCGACCGCACCCTGACCTTCTGCCAGGTCGGCGCGCTCGCCGAAAGTGTTTCGAACGCCGGAGTCGCCGAGGAGGTCACGATCCTCGTCGAGCGCCCGGTACTCTCGGACGGCTTCCAGGGCGACCTCGGCGAAGCGCCGGTCTTCGCGCTGCTCCAGATCCTCGAGCTCGGGCGCAACACGGGCCTGCTGCGCATCGACTCGGAGCGCGGCGACGGCGAGATCTGGCTCGACCGCGGCAGGCCGATCCACGCGGTCGGCAAGGACCAGGTCGGCTTCGATGCAGCCGTCGGGCTCTCGCACGCCCGCGCGGGCCGCTTCCATTTCGACCCGCGCAGCGACTTGCCCTCGCAGACGATCAACGCGTCCGTCACCGAGCTCCTGCTCGAAGCCTCCCGCTGCCTCGACGAGGGCGAGCTCTGACGCGCCCCGTACCCGCGGGCTAACGCTCGGGAAGGCTGGAAGCCGCGGGGGCGGTGAGGGGCGGCAGCTCCGGGAACTCCGACAGGATCTGCTCGCGCGCGCCGCGGTCGATCGCGTCCGTCGCGGGCAGCAGCGCGGCACGCAGCGCGGCGTCGACCGCGAGGCCGCGGCCGATCCCCGCGAGCAGCTCCGCGCGCTGCTGTTTCAGGCTGTGCGCCTCGAGCCACGCCGCGGCGGCCGTGGACTCGAGATAGGCCGCACGCGCGGCCTCGTTGTCGAGCCCCGAGAAGCCCGGCGCGAGCTCGTGCAGCGGAATCCAACTGCCCGCGTCGATGCGACCGCGCAGCAACACGCGTTCGCCGCGCGTCAGGCCGTCGCGATGCCGCCCACTGCGCTCGGAGAGTTCGGCCAGGCCCTCGTTGAGCCAGAAGGGGCGGTCTCCTCCCGTGAGCTCGCGAAACACCGCGTGCGTGAACTCGTGGAAGAGCAGCTCGCGCAGCTCGCGCTCCGGATGCGCGGCGGAGACCACGTGAATACGGCCGTCGAAGAATCCGACCGTCTCGAACGAGAAGCGGTGCCGATGCGCTTGGAGATAGGCGGCCCTGCCGTAGAACACCACCCCCATCGTCTCGGCCGGGAACGCCCCGAGCCGCTCGCCGACGCTGCGACGCGCGTTTTCGAGATGTGCGAGGACGCCGGCCGCGAAATCGCGACCAGGCTGCGCGAGCTGCGGGTCGTATTCGACGCGGAAATTCGCGCTCGCGACTGCGGGGTACTGCGCCGGATCGCGGCTGCCGGCCTCGGACACCAGGCGCTGCTCGACCGCGAGCTCGGCGAGCCGACGGCGCGCCTCCGCGCGACGCCCTTCGTAGGCCTCGCCCCCAGCGGACAGGAACGCGCGCAGATGCTCCGCGGCGGATTCGTAGCGCCCCCGCGCGCGGTCGAGCTGGGCGAGCTGCCAGTGCGCCTCGGGGTGGTTCGGGGTGAGTCGCAGCGCGCTCTCGAGCGCGGACGCCGCGCGCACCGTCTCGCCGCGCTCGAGATCGGCGATCGCACCGCGCACGACGCGGTCCGCGCGCGTCTCGGAGCCCGCGGCAGGAGCCTCCCCCACGAAGCTGCGGCCCCAGAGCTCCGCGAGCGGCGCCGAGGCCGTGGCGCGCTGCTCCGGGGGAAGGGCCGCCGGATCGTCGCTGATGTGGGTCATGCCGTCGGCGTCGACCCAGTGATAGAGCTCACCCGCGGCGGGCGCCGAGGCGCCGCCGAGCGCGAGCGCAGACAGCGCAACTGCGTTCCGGATCGGCTGCAGGAGCCCCGCGAGCGCCGCCATCCC
This sequence comes from uncultured Spirochaetales bacterium, assembly GCA_964437835.1. Classification (GTDB taxonomy): domain Bacteria; phylum Myxococcota_A; class UBA9160; order UBA9160; family SMWR01; genus CAYTJA01. Next base: position 8,201 of record CAYTJA010000177.1, on the reverse strand, counting down.
CTTCGTTTCGGAGCGCGCGCCCCTGCGCTGAAGCGCCAGGCCTTGCGGGTCCCGGTCCGGGAACGGCCAGGCGGCTAGCGCGGCGCCGTGCTGCTCTTGCGCGCTTCGGCGGCGAGGTGCGGCAACTCGGGCAGGATCAGCTTGCCGAGTGCGAGCTGGATCGCCGCGCGCGAACCGGGCAAGGCAAACACCACGCGTCCGCGCGCGATGCCCGCGAGCGCGCGAGAGAGCATCGCGGCCGCTCCGATCTCCTCGAACGAGAGCATCCGGAATAGCTCTCCAAAGCCCGGAAGCGCGCGCTCCAGCAGAGGCTCGACCGCCTCGGGCGTACAATCGCGCGGCGCGATGCCGGTGCCGCCGGTGAGGATCACCGCGGCGACGCCATCCCGTCGCAACAGCGCATCCAGGCCCGCTGCGATCTGCGCGGGCTCGTCGCGGACCCACTCGCGGCAGACGCAGGGATGCCCGGCCTCGATCAGCAGCTGCTCGACCAGCGCTCCGCCGCTGTCGGTCTCGCGGTTGCGTGTATCGCTCACGGTGATCACGGCGGTCGGCACGCTGTGCGGCGCACTGCTGCGATGCGCGTGGACGCTCGTGCGCGGCTCGCTCACGGGCGGTCGTCCACCCAGTACTCACCGCCGGTCGCGAATTCCTTCTTCCAGATCGGCACCGTCTGCTTCAGGGTGTCGATCGCGAAGCGGCAGGCTTCGAAAGCCTCGGCGCGGTGCGGCGCCGCCGCGACCACGACGACCGCGAGATCGCCGATCTCGAGCTGACCCTCGCGGTGCGCGATCGCGACGCGCGCGCCCGGCCAGCGCTCGGCCGCAGCAGCGGCGATCTTCTGCATCTCGCGCTCGGCCATGCCCGGATAGGCCTCGTACTCGAGCTGGCGGATGCGGTGGCCGCGCGCGTGATCCCGCACGCAGCCGAGGAAGCAGACCACGCCGCCCATCCCGGGTCCCGCGACTCGGCGCGTGACCTCGCCTACGTCGAGCGGCTGGGACGAGAGCGTGCAGGCCCCTTCTCCCGCACCCGAGCCGCCCGAGACCGGAGGCAGGAAGGCCACTTCGTCGCCGTCCCGCAGCGGGGCGTCGAGGCGTGCGACCTCGAGATTCAGCGAGACGGCGAGGCGCAGGCCGAAGGCGTCGAAGACCGGATGCTCGGCCGCGAGCCGATCTCGCAGCGCCGCCAGCGTCGAGCCGCTCGGGAGCTCGACCGAGAGCTCCCTGTGGCCGACCGCCTCGCGCACGGAGCCGAAGAGCTTCACAGCCACACGCATCGCGCTTCACTTTACTCGATTCGCAGCGCGCGCCGAGCCGGTCGCCTATCCGCGTGGTATAGAGTGCGCTCGAAGGGGGGATGCATCATGGCCGCACGCAAGAAGGCGAATCGGCGCAAGCCCGGAGCCCGCCGCAAGGCCGCGGGAAGCTCCCGGAAGCCCAAGCAGGCCCGTAAGGCCGCCCGCAAGACTGCCCGCAAGAAGGCCGCGCGGCGCAAGCGCAGCACGCGCAAGAAGAGCGCGCGCCCCGCGACGACCCGCGCCCGCAAGCCCGCCCGCAGCAAGACGGCAGCGAAGAGCTCGAAGCCGCGCAGCGGCCTCGGGCGAAAGCCCGCGAAGAGCGCGCGCCGCAGCGCTCCCGCCACAGCGACCCGCGCAGCGGAAGTCGCCCGCCCGGCGCCCCCGCCGGCGCCCCCTGCGGCACCGCGGCCGGCTGCACCCGCAGCGGCGCCGCGCAGCCCGTACCCGGCGACGGCTGCGCCGGTGATGCCGCCGCCGCCCGCGGTCCCGCCCAGAACCGAGAGCAGCGCTCCGGCCTCGAATTCGGCGCTGGTCCTGCCGGAGAGACCGAAGCCACCCGGCGCACCACCTGCCGGCGGCCGCGAGGCCGCCCTGCCCGGAGTCGGGGCGAGCCGCGCGCTGCCGCTAGGGCGCGTCGAGCATTATTTCCGCGAAGCCGGGGCCTGTGCGATCGCGCTCGAGTCGGGCGCGCTACAGCGGGGCGACTTGCTGCACTTCCGCGGGCACACGACGGACTTCTACCAGCCCGCGCGCCGCCTCGAACACGAGCACCGCGAGATCGAGCTCGCGCGCCAGGACACAACGGTCGGCGTGCAGGTCGACCAACGCGTGCGCGAGGGCGATCGCGTCTTCAAGCTGGTGAGTGAAGCTTAGGCGGCAAGCGGCCTTGCCGCGCGCAGTGAGCCGCAGGCGAACGAAGTAGAGCCGCAAGGGGCCTTGCCCCGCGCAGTGAGCCGCAGGCGAACGAAGTAGAACCGCTAGGCCTTCGCCTTCCCGCGCTCGGCGTTCGCGTCGAGGCTCCCAGGGACCGCCTTCAGCGGCACCACGGTCTTTTCCGCCGCGGTCATCTTGATCTGGCCGTTCACGAGCGCGCCTTCCTCGATCACGATCGAAGGCGTCTCGATGTTGCCCTCGATGCGAGCCGTCTTGTGCAGCACGACCTTGCGTCCGGCTCGGATCTCGCCGGTGACCTGACCGCTGATCGCGATCGTGTTCGAGCGGATCGTCGCCTGGATCTCGCCGCTCTCGCCGACGATCAGCGTGTTCTCGCTCGAGATTTCGCCGTTGAAGCGCCCGTCGATCCGGACGGTGTCGCGGAACGAGAGCTTGCCCTCGAACTCCGAACCCTGGTCGATGAAGGCCGTCAGTCCGCCAGCGCCCCCACCGGTGCTCGGGGTCGCCGCGCGTGCGGTCTGGGCGTCATCGCTGCGGTCGAAAATCGCCATCTGGCATTCCTCCGGCCCCGCTCAGGGGTTCTCCTGGCCGTGCTTCCGACGGCCGTGCTTCGCGCTGCCTGTTCGGCTGGACCGGCAACCGACTTGAGAACCCCGCCCGGGCTGCGAGCTTTCGGCGCGCCTTGCTGCGCCGCGCGCACGCAGCGCGCCCCGAGACCCGCTGGCAACGGGCCCTGCTCCGCGCAACGACCCGAACGCGAGCGAAGTCATTGCGCAAGCGGCCTTGCCCCGCGCAGCGAGCCGCAGGCGAGCGAAGTCATGGTGCATGCGGCCTTGCCGCGCGCAGCAGGCCGCAGCCGAACGCAGGTCCGCTAGCTTCGGCGGCGATGTCACGCCTGCCTGACGACGCCGGAGCCCTGCTCGCGCAGAGCCTGCGCGCGGGGCGCATCCACTCGGCGTACCTGCTCTCGGGTCCCGGCGATGCGCCGCGCGAGGCGGCGCGCAGCTTCGCGAGGGCGCTCGTGTGCGAGGCCGGCGGCGAGCAGCCCTGCGACAGCTGCGGCGCCTGCCGGCGCTCCGCTGCGGACGACAGCTCGATCGCCCTCGACGGCGCGGGCAAGAAAGGGCCGCTCTACCGCCACATCGGAGACCACCCCGACCTGCTCTGGCTCGAGCGCGGCCACGGCGATACGCGCGTGCGCATCGGGCAGATTCGAGCGCTGCAGGCCGCGCTGCGGCTGCGCAGCAGTGGCAGCGGCCGGCGCGCCGCGGTCTGTGCGGACGCCGAGTGGCTGAATCACGAAGCTCAGAACGCGCTGCTGCGCCTGCTCGAGGAGCCGCCGCCGCGCACGACGCTGGTGCTCGTCGCGCGCAGCGCGTCGGGTCTGCTCGCAACGCTGCGCTCGCGCTGCCAGCGCGTGCGCTTTCCGGAGCCGACGCTGCGCCCGCACCTCGAGCCCGAGCATCTGGAACTCGCGGCGCGCCTCACGCGCCTGGGCTCGCTGGGCGTTCCCGAGCTGCTCGACTGGGCCGAGGAGTACCGCGGAGCGCGCGGCGATACCGCGGCGGAGGTCACGCGGCTGCTCGAGGTGGCCTCGTCCTGGCTGCACGAGCGCGTCGGCGCAGCGGTGCTGCGCGGCGGCGCACCGGCGCGCGATCTCGCCGCCTGCTCCGAGCTCTCGGCCTGTCGCAAAACCCTCGTGCAGCGCAACGCGAATCCGCAGATGGTCGCGGAGCGCGCGCTCTTCGCACTGCTCGAAGCGGCGCGCCCGTGACCCCCCGCAGCCCCTCAGCGGCCGGACCGCTCCGGGCCCCCGGAACCCGCGTGTCCGCAAGCCGCTTCGGCGCGCAGCGAGGCGCAGCCGAGCGGAGAGCGGGTGGGACCGGGCCGCTCCCGGACCGGGACCCGCAAGGCCCGGCGCGCAGCGAGGCGCAGCCGAGCGGAGTCCTCTGGATCGACAGCCACTGTCACCTTTCTGCCGATGACTTCGACGCGGATCGCGCGGAGGTGCTCGCACGCGCGCGCGCCGGCGGGGTCGGGGAGCTGATCGCGATCGGCGCGGGCTACGGCATCGAGCACAACCGCCGCGCGGTCGAGCTCGCCGCAGCGGAGTCCGGCGTCTACGCGGCCGTCGGCGTCCACCCGCACGATGCGAGCGCGCTCGACGATGCCGGCCGCGCCCAGCTGCTGCAATGGCTCGCCGCACCGGGCGTCGTGGCCGTCGGCGAGTGCGGCCTCGACTATCACTATCTGCGCTCGCCCCGCGAGCGGCAGCGCGAGGTGCTGGCCGAGCAGCTCAGCTGGGCACGCGAGCGGAGGCTGCCGGTCTCGATCCACGTGCGCGGTGAAGAGCCCGACGCATTCGGCGAGTTCTTCGACCTGTGGCGGGCGATCGGGCGCGGCGAGCTCGAAGGCGTATTGCACTGCTACACGGGCGATCTCGACTTCGCGCGTCGCGCGCTCGCGGTCGAGCTCTACATCTCGTTTTCGGGCATCCTCACCTTCAAGCGCGACCGCGGCCTGCGCGCGGTCGCCGCGGCGCTGCCGCTCGAGCGCCTGCTGGTCGAGACCGACGCCCCGCTGCTCGCGCCCGAAGGCCACCGCGGCCGGCGCAACGAGCCGGCGCGGGTCGCGCAGGTCGGAGAGCTGCTCGCGACGCTGCAGGGCCGACCCGTCGCCGAAGTCGCGCGCATCACGGCCGAGAATGCGCGCCGGCTGTTCCGGCTGCCCCACCGCTCCGCATGAGCGACGAGACGCCGGAGCTATTGACGCTGGCGCTGCGCCTTGCGCGGGAGGCCGGCGCGATCCAGCGCGAGCGTTTCGAGAGCCCGCTCGAGATCCGCTCGAAGAGCGCCGCGATCGACCTCGTGACGGAGGTCGACCACGCCTGCGAGGAGCACATCGTCTCCGCCCTGCAGCGGGAGCGCCCGGCCGACGCGATCGTGGCCGAGGAGGGGCGCGGCGATGATCACGCCGGGGCCGAATGGCGTTGGGTGATCGACCCGCTCGACGGCACCACGAACTACGCGCACGGCTATCCGCGCTTCTGCGTCTCGATCGGCGTCGAGCGGCGCGGAGAGGCTTGCATCGGAGTCGTCTTCGACCCGCTGCTGGGCGAGCTCTACGCCGCGCAGCGCGGCCGCGGAGCGACGCGCAACGGCGCGCCGATCCGCGTCTCCGCGGAAGCCCGGATCGGCAACGCACTCGTCGCAACCGGCTTTCCCTACGACCTCCACCAGACCCTCGAGGACAACCTCGACCACTTCGTGCGGGTCGTGAAGTCGGTGCGGGCGATCCGCCGCGACGGCAGCGCCGCGCTCGACCTGTGTTATGTCGCCTGCGGGCGCCTCGACGCGTTCTGGGAGCTCAAGCTGAAGCCCTGGGACGTCGTCGCGGGCCGGCTGATCGTCGAGGAGGCGGGCGGCCGCGTCACGAACCTGCAGGGCGCTCCCGCCCCGCGCGACGGCCGCGAGACGCTTGCGAGCAACGGCAAGCTGCACGAGGCGATGCGCGCGCTGCTCTCCCGCCCACCCGCCGGTATCGCAACCGGCGAGGCTTGAATCGCTAGTCGAATAGCTCCATATCGACCCATGGGGACCTGCATGCGGTCGAGGCGCAGCGCGCGCCAGAGCCCGGCGCGCTCGAGCTCGGCAAGAACGAGGGCTTCACGGATTGGACTCAGGCTCGGCGTCGGGCTCCGCCGGCGCGCCCGGCGGCGCCGCCTCGACCGCGCCGGCTGCGCCGTCGGTCGGGGCTCCCGCAGCGCCGTCCTGGCCCTCGGCCGCGGCGGGCGGCTCGGGCGCCGGCTCCGGCGCGAGGAAGCTCTTGCGGAAGCTCGCGAGGTCGATCGGCAGCGAGCTCGCGAGCTCGGGCGAGAGCTCGAAGAGCGTCTCGCGGTCCGCGCGCCGCGCGACGATCCCGCCGCCGGGCTTGGGCGTTCCGATCCACACATCGGCCAGCGCGACTTCAGCGTCCTTCGCTTCTGATTTCTCCGCGGCTGCGTCGGCCGCGTCGTTCGGCCGGGGCCGGCCGAAGACGCGCAGGCGCGCGATCGGCGGCTCGAGCCCGAGCGACGCGAGCTCCGCGGGCCCGGCGGAGTCGGCCAGGATCTCGCGCGCCTGCAGCTTCCCGAGCGCGCGCAGCATCGCTTCGATCTTGGCCGGATCCATGCGCTCGGGCTCGGAGCTCCAGCGGTCGTCGCTGCGCGTCGCGCGCACTTCCACGGCCTCGATGCTGCGATTCGCGGCGCGCGGCTGGAACGCGAGCTCGATGCGGGTCGCGTCCTGCGCATCGAAGTCCGAGAGCGTGCGGAAACGGTACGCGGTCACGCGGCGCGGGAAGTCCTCGATGCGGCCGGCGGGGACCTTGTAGAGCGAGCGCTCGGCGCCTCGCACCAGGCGGGTGTCGTCCGCCTGCGGGCGGCCGATCGCCACGCGCAGCGAGAAGGGCTCGCCGCCGGTCGCAGGCGGCGCCGCGTCCGCAGCCTTCGCTTCGCCGCCCGACGCCGCGGGCGCGCTCGCCGCGCCTCCGGAGAGCTCGATCACGAGGTCGGGCGCGTCGAGGCCACTCTTGGTGTCCGGCGGCGGCTCGTCGACGAAGCCCTCGGAGCGCAGGAAGCGCAGATCCGAGAGCAGGTCGTCGACCGCGCCGGGATCCGCCGCTCCGCGCAGCGGCTCTTCGAGCTGCCATTCGCCGCCCTCCGCAGCACGCGCCAGCACGACGCCCTCGCCCGGCCAGCGCAGCGCGATGCGGCGCACGGCCTCGGGATCGAAGCGCGCGACGCGCTTGTCGCGCAGATCCGCCAGCGGGCGCGAGAGCGCGTTCACGGCGAAGGTCGCGATGGTGTGGATCTCGCTCGAGCCTCCGACCTGCGCATAGCTCTTCGAGCCGACCGGAGCCTTTTTCCCGACGCGCAGGCTGTAGCTCTTGCCGGCGGCCGTGAAGCGCGAGTCGCCTGCAGCGTCTGCCAGCCCGTAGACCTCGGGCGGCTGCGGATGCTCGAGCCGCGATTCGCTCTTCGCATCGGCCAGCGCCGACGCGATGCCGTCGACGGCGAACTCGTCGGCCGGAAATTCGAGCGGGCGCACCAGCTTCCAGGCCGATCCGACGCGCTCGAGGCGCACCGCGCTGGCGTCGCTGGTGGTGAGCTCGATCGAGTCGATCGCCTCGGATTCGAGGCCCGGGAACAGGCGCTTGGCCTCCTGCTCTGCCTGCGTGCGCGCGCTCTCGCCGCGGATCTCGTAGAAGTAGACGCCAGCGCCGAGCGCCGCGGCCACCAGCAGCAGCAGTCCGGTGTTGCGGGGGTTCACCGCGCGCTCCGCACTACGCGGTCGCCGGCGCCTGGCGCCGGCGCCACCAGGTGAAGACTCCCGCGACGGCGATCGCTTCGGGCAATAGGAACAGCGCGAGGGTGCGGATCTGCTGGTACTGCTGGGCCGAGAGCTGGAAGCTCGACGCGCGCGCGCGCACCGGGCGGATCGAAATCGCCTCGACGTCGCCGAGCAGCCAATTCACCGAGTTCAGGAACAGGTCGCGGTTGCGATAGGCATCCAGCATCGCGTTGCTCGCGAAGTCGGAGTCGCCGAACACGACCAGGCGCGGCTCGCGCGCGCTCGCGGGCTCGCCCGCACTCTCGGCCTCGCCGGGCTCCGCGGGCTTGCCCGGGTCGCCGGGAACGCCCGCCGGATCGGCCGGCTTCGCAGCCGCTGCAGCGACTGCGACCGCGGGCTTGCCGGCCACCGCGACGGTCACGGGCCCCTGCAAGTCGCCTGGATCCAGGCCGACGACGCCCTGCTCCGAAAATTGCGTGAGATCGCGCTCGGCCCACGACGCGTCGCCAGTCATCACGAGGTTCGCGAGCTGCGAACCGGGAGCGCCGGTCGCCTGCACGCTGCGCACCATGTGGAACATCGCGGGCTCCTGCAGCCCCTTCGTGATCGGGTGATCGGTCGCATAGCTCGCCGCGAAGGGGGTCGTTGCGCGGCCGAAGAGCGCGAGCGTGCGGTCG